>CAYVDJ010000083.1:0-3401 GCA_964450755.1 uncultured Campylobacterales bacterium | reverse complement strand
TGTTTCAAAGCGGATATCTTACAATAGACAGGATGGAAATTACCCCTTATGAGAGTTTGAGATTTTATCTAAGACTGCCAAACAAAGAGGTACAAATATCATTTAATAATATGTTGATTAAATATTTAACAGATAATTATGAGTATGAACTAAAAAAAGAGAGTCTCTTTTTGACTTTGGCAAACAGCGATATGGAGGAGTTCAAAGAGACTCTGATATCTTTATATGCTTCTATCCCCTATAACTCCTATGTAAAAAACAATATCTCTTCTTTTGAAGGCTACTATGCAAGTGTCTTTTATGTCTATATAGCATCTTTGGGAGTAAAGATAATAGCCGAAGATGTAACAAACAGAGGGAGGATAGATTTTACCGTTTTTATCAAAGAGAAGATTTATATATTTGAGTTTAAAGTAAATGATGAAGATCCCTTATTGCAGATCAAAAAGAAAAAGTATTATGAGAAATATCTAAAGGAAAACAAAGAGATCATACTTGTTGGGATCAATTTTGATGAGAAAGAGAAAAATGTTAAAAAGCTTGTGTGGGAGAAGATGTAGCCAAACATCTTCATATCTCCTTTAGCTCATATCCCGCACTTGCCAAAATATTTGGTATATAAATCACCGCATAGATATCAAATATCACGGTATAGGAGAGTTTGTCAAAAGGTACGAGACAACTGTGGATCTTGGCTCTTTTGTTTTTTATCTCTCCATGCTCCCAGCCGTTTAGATAGTGGTGTGTCATCCAGCGGTTGTGTTCGCTTCGTATCAGTTTTTCAAAAAGGCTCTCATATCTTTTTGGAAGAGAGAGCGGTTTGAGATCTTCGGAGATGGCTTTTAGGTTGAGCATTTTGCCGTCGTAAAATTTTGCAAGTTCTTTTGAAAACTCATAGATCTCCTTCTCATTTACATCGGTTTTGCCAAGTTTTGCAAAAAATATCTCTCTGTTTATCCTCAAAAGCTCTCTTTTGTCTTTGGAACTTTTTACTTTTTCAAGATTTAAAGCCAAAAGTTTGGTATTGATATGAAGAGCCTGTATCTTGTTTGAGAGTTTGTCGCTAAACATCTCTATATCATACCACCGTTTTTCAACCTCATCCCTGTTCTTATCGGTAATAAGAAAATCGGGATCGTAAATTATCTTTTTATAAATATAGTGAATCGATTTTGCGATGAGATCGAGTTTTTCATTGATGAGATTTTCTTTGTGAGATATCTCCTCCATGTCGGCAAAAGTATAGAAGTTTTCAAAAAGCTCTCTGTCTTTGTCTATCCTTTTGGCAAGTGCTTTATCGAGATCTGTGGCTAAAAGAACTTTCGTTTCAAACCTCTTTCTTACGATATCTTTCAAAAATACGGTATCTTGCAGATTGATGGCGATATCGAGATTTTTGTCGCTGTCTTTTGTGGCTATGATGATGTTTGTGAGATTTTTGCTTCTCCATAGTTCATGCTTATAAAACTCAAAACTGTCACTGTCCAAATTTACGGATTTTATCTTTAGATGATCGATCTTTTCTATATTCCAAAAAAGCTTCTTTATCTTTTTATAAAACCCTTGCGCATCTTTATCCACAAGATAGAGATTTAGGATATTTTGATTTGGCAGGTTGGAGAGAATGGCGATATGATAGAGTATCTCGGCACAAAGAGGAGAATCTCCCACAAGAACGATACTAAACTCCTCATCGCTTCTTATGATATCTCTTTTATTTGCAAGTATCGAATGTTTGTCAAAAAGGGCTTTTGCCATATTTTCATATATCGAATAGACAACGATATCGACATTGTCATAGTTTTTGACAACATTTTGCCTAAAAAGCACACTCAGATCGCGATTTTCTATCCTCAAAAAGATCTTTGCGGGATTTTCACCCTCGTATCTCTCTGCCAAAAGGGTGGCTATCGAGATGTTTTGGGAACTGTTACCGGTAGAGATAACGGCGTTTTTGAGATTTGTCAGATCCAACTTCTCTATCGCATCCTGAGCTTTTTTGACGATCACCCCAACATCTCTTTCTCTGAAATGATCTATGAGAGGATTGCTCTTATCGGTTTCTATCGCGATAACGGGGGAGTTTTCGGGAAGACTTTTTAAAAATCCTCCGTTTTGTTTCCCAAGTCCCACAACCAGAGTGAAAGGATTTTTCTGAAGAGCAAGAACAAGCCAGTCGTTTAAAACATCTCTCAAAAACAGCACAACCACCGTCAAAAATACACTCACTATCGCAAAAAACTGAGCTGTTGTCAAAAGGGCATTGTTCTCTTCTATCCAGTCAAACGCAAACAGAGATATCGTTTTGGTAAAAACCTCAAATCCGTTAACTTTCGGAGAAAAACAGTATCCCCAAAAACCAAAAACCATCGTCAAAATCACAAACAAAAGAACCGTTTTTCTCTTGTTGTTCAAAAAAAGATAAATGATCCTATTCATCGTTTTCCTCAACTTTTTCTATAAGCTTCATCATTTCCTCTAACATCCCCTCTTCTTCATAGGCTCTTATCAGATTGCCTATAAAAGTTTTATAATATCTCTCCCACCTTTGGGGAAATCTTTTATATCTAACCTCCATTATCTCCAAAGCTTTTTTGTAAAGTCTTATCGCTTTTTTTACTTCTCCTGTCTTTTTTAAAGAAGAAGCTAAATTTTTTAAAGATACCGTATAATCCTTAGTCCATCTATCGTTATTTTTTTCATACAACCTTTCTATTATCTCTAAAATTCTTTTATAAAGTTCTATTGCTTTCTTCACTTTTTTTCTATTGAAATAAGAATAAGCCAAATTGCTTAAAGATATCGTATAAGCTTTAGCCCATTTGTCGTTATCTTTCTCATATAGCTTTTTTGTTATTTTCAAAGCTTTTTGATAAAATTCAACCGCATTTTTCATTTTTTTTACGCTATAGTAAGAAGAAACCAGACCATTTAAAGATGCCGTATAAGCTTCAGCCCATTTGTCGTTATCTTTCTCATACAGCCTCTTTGTTATTTTTAAAGCCTTTTCAAAAAGCTCTATTGCTTCTTTCGCCTTTCCTATGTCTTGTAAAGACATAGCCAGATTGTTTAAAGATACCGTATAAGCTTTAGCCCATTTGTCGTTATCTTTCTCATATAATCTCTCTCTTATATTCAAAGCTTTTTTATGAAGCTCTATTGCCTCTTGCACCTCTCCTATATTTTGTAAAAACATAGCCAGATTGTTTAAATATATCGTATAATCTTTGTTATCTTTCTCATATAGCCTTTTTCTTATTTTTAAAGCTTTTTTGAAAAGTTCAATCGCTTCTTTCACCTCTCCTGTTTTGAAGTAAGAAGAAGCCAAACCGGTTAAAGATTCTGCATAAGGTTCTGCCCATACGATATTATCTTTTTTATATAACTCTTCTCTTATCTCT
>CAYVDJ010000082.1:0-48049 GCA_964450755.1 uncultured Campylobacterales bacterium | reverse complement strand
AAATCAGCGACAAAGATATAGAAAAAGGTGGGAAAAATATGAAAGAAACAAACCTATTGGCTTTGAGTGGTTTTAAAGTTTGGTCGCCCACTGCGGTGGGGCGAAACCACTTGTGGAGAAAACTCTCCTCTACCACAAGGTAGATCAAGATACCCTATTATATCATTTTTATTCTTAAATTGATATAGTTTTAAAAATGAGTATTTTCTTAGTAAAGTTTAGAACTCTAAATTTTACTAAGAAAATCTATAGTTCAAGTTTTACTAAGGAATAAAAAATGAACACCCCAAAAGCAGATGAAAGAACATTGCAAAACAACACAATAGAGCTTTTAAAAAATATGGGTTATATTTACATTTCACCGGAAGATATGCCAAAATACAGAAGTAGCACAAAAGAGGTGCTGTTAAAAGATATACTTTTTGAAAGACTAAGTAGATTAAACTCTTATGAATACAAAGGCAAAAAACACTCATTTAGTCAAAAAAACATGTTAAAAGCTATAGATGACTTGGATGAGGATTTAAATGAAGGACTCTTAAGAGCAAATCAAAATATAAGTGATCAGTTGTTGTTTGGTAACTCGTATGAAGAAAATCTTGAAGATGGCACAAAAAAGAGCTTTTCTTTACACTATATAGACTATAAACACCCCGAAAATAATGTTTTTCACTTCAGTGAGGAGTTTGTGGTAGATAGGATAAATCAACAACAACAAACAAAAACAAGACGACCCGATCTTGTGTTGTTTATAAACGGCATACCGTTTGGGGTGGTAGAGCTTAAAAAATCCACAGTAAGCACAGAGGAGGGGATCTCTCAGATGCTACGAAATCAAGGGCATGATGAGATACCAAATCTTTTTAAATATATCCAGATAACACTCGTAGCAAATAACCACTCTCCAAAATATGCAACCACAGGAACACCCAAAAAATTCTATGCTCTTTGGAAAGAAAAAGATGTAAATTTGAGTGATGTGGTAAAAGGGCGTACACCTTCACCGCTGGACAAGACAGTCTATTCACTCTTTGAAAAGCATCGGGTTGTAGAGTTGTTACACTCGTTTATCATTTTTGATGGCAAGATTAAAAAAATAGCACGGTATCAGCAGTATTTTGCCATAAAAAAGATACTGGATCGTATATCCAGATTGGATAACACAGGCAGACGACAAGGCGGACTTATCTGGCATACGCAAGGGAGTGGAAAGTCTTTGACTATGGTGATGTTGGCAAGAGTTATCAAGCGAAATATAGCAGGTTCCAAAGTGATCGTTGTTACTGACAGAAAAGATTTGGATAAACAGATACACGATACCTTCAATAACTCGGAAGTTAAAGCTATGAGGGCAAAATCCGGTAGAGATTTGGTAAAGTTGTTGCTCTCCGGAAAGTCGGTTATCACCACACTTATACACAAGTTTGAAAAAATCAAAAATGAGAGTGTAACCTTTGATGATCCAAATACCTTTATACTTGTAGATGAATCTCACCGTACACAGAGTGGAAATATGCACAACGCTATGAAAAAAGTATTTCCAGAGGCTTGTTATCTCGGATTTACAGGTACTCCACTGATGAGGAGAGAGAAAAACTCATTTGCCAAATTTGGGGGAGAAATACATAGATATACTATTAATCAGGCAGTAGAAGACAAAGCAGTGCTTCCGCTGCTGTATGAAGGACGACTGGTAGATCAGTGGGTAAATGATGATAAAGGACTTGATAGGCGATTTGAACAGATAACCAGATATTTGGATAAAGATCAGATTTTGGATTTGAAAAAGAAGTGGGCAAGGTTTCAAAAGGTAGCTTCCAGTGAGAGACGGCTTGAGATGATAATGCTTGATATCAATGAAGATTTCAAAAAAAGATTACAAGGAACCGGTTTTAAAGCGATGTTGGCTACAAGTTCCAAATATGAAGCTATAAAGTATCATAAGCTTTTTGAGGAGATGGGAGATATCAAAACGGCATTTGTTATCTCTGCGCCTGACAGTAGAGAGGGATACTCTGAAGTGGATGATGAAAACAAAGCTTTTATCCAAGCGGAGTGGGATAGAGTGATAAAAAGATACGGTGATGAGGAGAGGTATCTTGATAAAATAAAAGATGAGTTTATCAATGGGGATGAGATAGAACTGCTTATAGTGGTAGATAAACTTCTAACCGGTTTTGATGCTCCTCGCGCTTCAGTACTTTACATAGACAAATTGCTAAAAGAACACAATCTTTTACAGGCAATAGCCAGAGTAAACCGCCTTTATGAAGGGAAAGATTTTGGATTTATAGTTGATTATCGCGGGTTGCTTGGAGATTTGGACAAAGCTTTGAGTGATTATTCCGGACTTGCTGATTTTGATGAAGATGATATAGCAGGAGCAGTTTTTGACATAAAAGAGGAGATAGCCAGAGTCAAGACCTATTATGAATATCTTGAGGAGCTGTTTAAAGAGGTGCAAAACAGACAAGATCAAGAGAGCTATGAAGTCTTTTTGGCAGATAAAGAGAAAAGAAAGCTTTTTTATGAATATCTCTCACACTATGCAGGAGCTTTAAAACTCTCCCTGTCCAGTGATAAAATGGAAGAGCTATTTGATGTTAAACAGATAGCAGAGTTTAAAGAGAAAATGAAGTTTTATGCCGAGCTTAGAAAAGCAGTACGAATACGATATCATGAACAGGTGGATTTTGGAAAGTATGAAAAGCAGATGCAAAAACTGTTAGATACTTTTATCTCTGCCGATGAGGTAAATCAACTTACCAAGCTTGTAAATATCTTTGATGAGGAGTTTGAAGCAGAGATAGAGAGAATAGTAGGTGATAATGCCAGAGCAGACACCATACTCAGCGCCCTCACAGCGGTTATCAATGAAAAAAAAGAGAGCAATCCCGCTTATTATGAGAAACTTTCCAAAAGAATCGAAGAAGTTATACAAGAATACAAAGAAAAGAGACTTACCGAAGAAGAGAAGCTTCAACATGCCAAAGAGCTACGAGATTTACTGCTTAAAAACGGGGATGAAGAGTCTGATTATCCTGATAATATCAAAAACTCTCTTCAGGCACGAGCTTTTTATGATAATTTGGAAGAACACTTTGCTAAAGCGATAAACAGTATAGATAAAGAGATCATAGTAACGCAAACAGATATAAGCCAAGAAGATCTGCTTACAAAAACGGTTATGGAAATAGTAGAAATATTTAAAAAAGCATCTAAAAAACCTGACTGGAAAAATAACAGTGATATGCGTAACAAGATAGAAGGACAGATATATGATATTTTTTGGGATATGGAGGATGAATATGGTCTAAAGTTTGCCAACAGTGATGAATTGTTGGCAATCATACTGCAAATAGGAATAAATAACTATTGAAAAAGCGATTGGAGTTTGCAACATTAAAGATGCTCTAAATTATTAACTGACCTTTGCAAGGCGGTTGTTTTTTAGCATAGCCAAAGCTATGATGAAAGATAACAGTTATTATAAGTGGCTGTTATCTTCTGCTTTTTACTGATTTATTTCTTTGTTCAAAAAACTTTATGCTCTTTTTTTATAAAATTTAGATAAAATCGCGTAAAAATTTATAATAGAGGAATGAATATTTAAATGCAAAATATAAGAAATATTGCAGTTATCGCTCATGTCGATCATGGAAAAACTACACTTGTGGACGAACTTTTAAAGCAATCTGGAACTTTTAAAGCCCATCAAAAGGTTGCGGAAAGGGTAATGGACAGTAACGATTTGGAAAAGGAGAGAGGTATAACCATCCTTTCAAAAAATACCGCCGTTTTGTATAACGATTATAAGATAAATATCATAGATACTCCCGGTCATGCCGATTTTGGCGGAGAGGTAGAGAGAGTTTTAAAGATGGTTGACGGTGTTTTGCTGTTGGTGGATGCGCAGGAAGGTGTTATGCCACAGACAAAATTTGTTGTCAAAAAGGCTCTCTCTTTGGGATTGAAACCCATCGTTGTTATCAACAAGATAGACAAACCGGCTGCTGAACCTGATCGCGTAGTGGATGAGATATTTGATCTGTTTGTGGCATTTGATGCCAGTGAAGATCAGCTTGATTTTCCGGTTGTTTATGCAGCTGCAAAAGAGGGTTATGCAAAGCTCTCTATGGATGATGAAAACAGAGATCTAAAACCTCTTTTCAGTGCTATTTTGGATAATGTCCCCGCTCCAACCGGAGATGAAAACAGCCCTTTGCAATTACAGGTTTTTTCACTGGATTATGACAATTTTGTCGGGAAAATAGGTGTTGCCAGAATCTTTAACGGAACGATCAGCAAAAATCAGACTGTGATGCTTGCAAAAAGCGACGGAGAGAAGATTAACTCAAAAGTGAGTAAACTGATAGGATTTTTGGGGCTTGAAAGAGTTGATATAGACAAAGCAAAAGCGGGTGATATTGTTGCGGTTGCAGGATTTGAGGCTCTTGATGTAGGAGACAGTCTGGTAGATCCCGCAAATCCCATGCCTCTTGATCCTCTTCATATAGAAGAGCCTACCATCTCGGTTATATTTGCCGTAAATGATTCTCCACTTGCCGGTTTGGAGGGAAAATATGTAACTTCCAACAAACTTGATGAGAGACTTGAAGCGGAGATGAAAACAAATATCGCTATGAAATATGAAAATGCAGGTGAGGGAAAATACAAGGTTTCCGGAAGAGGAGAACTTCAGATAACCATTTTGGCAGAAAATATGAGAAGAGAGGGGTTTGAGTTTTCCATAAGCCGTCCCGAAGTTATCATAAAAGAGATTGACGGTGTGAAAATGGAGCCTTATGAACATCTTGTTATCGATGTGCCCGAAGATCTAAGCGGTACGGTTATAGAAAAACTCGGTCGCAAAAAAGCGGAAATGGTTTCTATGACTCCTACCGGAGAAAATCAGGTAAGGATAGAGTTTGAGATTCCGGCACGAGGGCTTATCGGTTTTAGAGGGCAGTTTTTGACCGACACAAAGGGTGAGGGTGTTATGAACCACTCCTTTTTGGAGTTTCGTCCTCTTAGCGGATCTGTGGAACACAGAACCAACGGAGCGCTGATATCTATGGAAAACGGTACGGCTCTTGCCTATTCTATCTTCAATCTTCAAGACAGAGGGGTTATGTTTGTAAAACCTCAGGATAAAGTTTATATAGGTATGATTATAGGAGAACACAGCAGACCAAATGATCTTGATGTAAATCCTATCAAAGGAAAACAGCTTACAAATGTAAGAGCTTCGGGCAGTGATGATGCCATTAAACTTGTTCCGCCTCGTGAAATGTCACTCGAAAAAGCTTTGGAATGGATAGAGGATGATGAGATTGTAGAAGTAACTCCAAAAAGTATCAGAGTGAGAAAAAAGATTTTGGATCCTACCCAAAGAAAAAGAGCAGCGAAAAAGAATAAATAATTCCCGTGCATTTTTGCACGGGAATTATCATATCGTGATAATTACTGGATTTTGATAGAAAATTTTGCTTCGTCTCTTCTGTTTTGCGCTCTGCCCTCTTTTGTTTGATTTGAAGCTACCGGTTTTGTTTCACCAAATGCTTCTGTTTTGATTCTGTCTGCTTCTATACCTGCTGCTACCATATATGCTTTAAGCGCATCAGCTCTTTTTTGAGAAAGTCTCATATTGTAAGCTTCTGAACCTATGCTGTCTGTATGACCTGCAACAACGGCTTTATATGTAGGCTCTTTTTTTAGAACATCTATTACTTTGTCTATTTTAGGTTTGAATTCATCTTTTATAACCGCTTTGTCAAAGTCAAAATATACTGTCAATTCCAAATCAACAGGACATCCGTTATCATCTACCTGAACACCTTGAGCGGTATTTGGACATTTGTCATTTGCATCAACTACACCGTCTCCGTCACTGTCTTTTGGTTGCTCTACAACAGGTTCTGGAGTCGGCTCTGGTTCTACAACGGGCTGTGGAGCCGGAGCCGGAGGTGCAACATAACCAAATTTATAACCCAAACCGAATGTTCCTACAACATCACTGTCATAAGAGTCCAGTTTTCTTACATATTTGGCTTCTGCCAAAACATCAAGAGCTTTGTTTACGGAATATTTAAATCCTGCTCCCACATTTGCAAATGCCTGTGAATCTTCATCATCAAGTTTTACTTCAACATTTTCATAACCACCACCTATCAACATATAAGGTGTAACATTGGAAGTACTTGGAGCTTCCAACAACAGGTTCAATCCTATTCTGTCTATATCACTTTTTTGAGGTCCGTGTCTGAAATGGACATTATCCAGTCTGTCATAATCCAATTGCACACCGACTACATCATTTAGATATGCATTTAGTCTTACACCTATACCGGTTGCACTTTCAAAACCAGATCCTCTGTCGCTGAAATTTTTTGATACATTAGGTACCACCTCATATCTGTATCCGTTAGCTGCCATCAAAGATGAAGCCAATAAAATCGAACAACCTATAGCTGAAATTTTTTTCATTCTTTACTCCTGTTTATTCCATTTATTTAAATATAAACGGAATTAAAAATTTGATAATATAAATATTATAACAAAATTATGATATAAATCAAATGTATTTGGGCTGTTACTTTTAATTTATTTCAGTGCTAAATCGAATATTTTAAAAAAAAATGTAGCGGTTTTATAGAATTTTATCATAATAAAAAAAAATTATCAAAAGGTTTAATGGTGGTTTTGTCCCAGAAAATAGAGGATTTGTTAGAGAGCAAAGCGGAAAATTTTGAGGTTGCAAAAGTTATCAGAGAGGATATTAAAAAATATTTTAACTCTATAGATATAATTTTACAAAACAATCAAGGTAAAGATTTTTTTGTAAAACATGCAAAAAAAATAGATGAATTTATCCAAATTATATACAAATATGTTCTCAGATACAATTTTCAAGATTATATGCCTTTTATAAATTCCATACCGATTGTACTCAGTGCATTGGGAAGTTACGGCAGAGAAGAGCTTTGCATACATTCTGATATCGATTTGATGATCGTTTATAAAAAGATAGACGGTTTTAACACAGATACCATTATAGAAGCCATTTTACAGATGATGTGGGACAGCAATATAAAAATAGGGCATCGGGTTCATGAAGTAAAAGATCTCTTTGTTGCTAGTAAAGAGGATATCACGATAAAAACCGCTATGCTTGAGGCAAGATATATATGCGGTTCAAAACTGTTGTGGGTTGAAACACAAAGAGAGTTAAATGCGATCAGACACTATAAGCAAAAAGATTATATTCTTCATAAATATTTTGAATATACCCAAAGAATGATTCAAAAACCTCTTAATATGGAACCAAATATCAAAGACGGGGCAGGAGGGCTTCGGGATATAAATACTCTTTACTGGATTATCAACACACTCTATAACGGGGCAAGGATAAAGGATGTTGTTCCTTTTGTTATCAGTGAGAAGGATTACAAAGAGATCAGAATGGCTTTGGAATTTTTGTATAAGGTTCGTTTGACTCTTCACCTTATATCGGGTAAAAAGAGAGATGTTTTGATTATGGAACTTTTGCCCGATATCGCAAAAAAACTTAAATTTAAAGATACGATATACAAAAGCGCTGCTTTGCAGCTTAGTTCCAAAACTTTTGAGTGTCTGTGGATTATCAAAATCAACTGTAATATTTTGATCAAAAAGATTATGCAGCCTTTTCTGTTTGAGAAGAAAAATATTGCGTCGTTTAGAAAAAACAGAATATCAAAACACTTTTTTTTGTGCCAAAACATTATATACACCTCTTTTCATCACAGGAGAGAGAAACTAAAAAACATACTTCTTGAGATTTTGGAACTTCCCGATAAAAACTATAAATATGATATCAGCATAATCTATTATCTGAAAAATTCGGTGATACCAAAAAAGATAGAACAGGATATCAATGAAATAGTAAAAAGATTTTTATATAAACAGCATATTTACGAACTTTTTTATGCTCTTTATCAGGCAAAACTGATAGATAAAATCATAACACCTGTGAAAAAGGTGATCTATCTGGCGCAGTTTGACGGTTATCATCACTATCCGGTGGATATTCATTCGATAAAAGTTTTAAAATATTTGGAAAATATAGAAGACAATTTTATAAAATATCTTTATGAAACACTAGATGAGGAAGAGAAAAGTACTCTCAGGCTGGTGGCATTTTTGCATGATGCGGGTAAAGGAAGGAAGAAAGATCACTCTTTTGTCGGAGCGGAGCTTTTCAAAGTCTATGCCAAAAAAATCGGTTTTAAAGACAGATACATAAAAACAGGTTCTCTTTTGATAGAGCATCATACTCTTATGAGTAATGTTGCAAACAGAGAAGATATCTATAATGAAAAGACTATTTTAAGATTTCTCTCGAAAATAAAAACGAAAAAAAATCTGCAAATGCTCTATATCCTTACCTATGCCGATATAAATGGAGTCGGGGAGGGGATTTACTCCTTTTTTAGCGCAAAACTTTTAAAAGAGCTTTATGAGATATCGATTAACAGTTTTATCAATAAAAATCTTATAACAGAAACCGCAAGAAGAGTAAGAAGAGAGAAGATTTTGAAAAAATCCAAAGAGTTTCAAAATTTTCCTAAAATTCTTCAAAAGAAGCTTTTATCCATTCCCTCAAACTTTCTTTTTCTAAAATATAAAACACCACATATTATAGATATATCCAAATGGGCTTATGACCTTCACATATCCGATAAAGAGTTTGATTATCATATAGACAACAGCCGGAATCTTACTATATCCATCATCAGAAAAAAGGAGCTGAATTTAGGATTTTTACTTGGAAAACTTAGTTATCTCAATTTAGTAAATATGGATATTTTCAAATTATTTGAAGGAATAAAATATTTTAAAATAGAATTTTTGGAAGAGATAGGGGATGATGAGATCGTTTATATAAAAGAGTTAGTTGAAAATTCATTCGATATGACAAAAAAAGTAAAGTATAATAAACCTCTGATTTTGAGAAAAGAGATCGTTATCAACTGCAATCACTCAAAATCTTACGGAGAGATGATCTTAAACACAAAAGATCAAAAAGGTTTAATGGCTTATCTGATAGCGGTATTTGACGATATAGGTATAGATATAGTGAGCGCAAAGATACAAACTATCAGGAAAAGAGCAATTAATCTTTTCATTTTGGAAAAAAACGGTCGTTTTTGTCATAATATTAATAAAATATATGATATTATTTGCTGATATAAAATTATTAATATTATTTCTTAAAAAAATTAAAGGAAAATTATGTGCGGAATAGTAGGCTTTATAGGTGATAAAGAGATAAAAAATCTGCTTATAGAGGGATTGAAAGAACTTGAATACAGAGGTTATGACTCTGCCGGTATAGCTGTTATGCAGGAAAATGAAATCAACTATTTCAAAGCGGTAGGTAAATTGAAAAATCTCATTGAAAAAACAAAAGACTTTGAAACCAAAGGATTTGGAGTCGGTATAGGACATACAAGATGGGCAACCCACGGCAAACCCACAGAGTTAAATGCCCACCCCCATTTGGGAGATTTCAGTTATGTTGTTCACAACGGTATCATAGAAAACTATCAGGAACTTAAAAAAGAGCTTATCAAAGAGGGTTATACCTTTTTAAGTCAGACCGATACGGAAGTGATCGTTCATCTTTTTGAAAAAAATCTAAAAGAGGCAGACGATGCACAAAAGGCTTTTGAAAAGACGATAGAGTCTCTAAAAGGCGCCTATGCCGTTTTGCTTATAACAAAATCAAAACAAAACACCGTCTTTTTTGCCAGAAAAGGTTCTCCTTTGATCATCGGAACAAACAAAGAGGGAGAGATATTTTTCGCCTCTTCCGATGCCCCTCTTATATCCAAAGCCGATGAAGTTGTCTATCTCGAAGACGGAGAATACGGTTATGCCCAAAAAGGAGATATAAAACTCTTTTTTGAAAGAGAAGAAAGAGAGATCAACAAAACTCCTCTTACTTCCGACAAACAGTATGCCCAAAAAGGGGGATACCGTTTCTTTATGGAAAAAGAGATATATGAGCAAAGCGAAGTTGTTAGTGATACGATTATGGGACGCGCAACAAACGGATCGATCAGTTTTGAAGAGTTAAAAGAGGATTTGTTTGAGGGTATAGAGGAGATAAAGATCTGCGCGTGTGGTACAAGTTATCATGCCGGATTGGCATCTTCTTATCTTTTTGAGAGGATGGCAAAAGTAAGGGCATCGGTGGAGATCGCCAGTGAATTTAGATACAAAGAGCCTCTTTTAAATCCAAAAACTCTCTTTATCGTCATCTCCCAAAGCGGAGAAACGGCAGATACTCTTGAGGCTCTTAGAATGGCAAAAGATGCAGGGTTGAAAACTCTCTCCATCTGCAATGTTGACAACTCCTCCATCGTAAGACTAGCAGATGCCACTATCCTCACAAGAGCCGGGATAGAAAAAGGAGTTGCAAGCACAAAAGCTTTTGCCACCCAGACAATGGTTCTTTGGATGCTTGTTTTGTATATCAGCAGATATAAAAACACTATCAGCGAAAAGGAGATGAAAGAGGAGCTTCAAGCCATCAGAAAAGTTCCGGGAGTTTTAAAAGTGAGAGACAAACTGCATGAGAAGATAAAAAGGCTCTCAAAAAGATATCTTCACGGACACGGTTTTTTCTATATAGGAAGAGATATATTTTTCCCTCTGGCACTTGAGGGGGCATTGAAACTAAAAGAGATAAGCTATCTTCATGCCGAAGGCTATCCGGCGGGAGAGATGAAACACGGTCCTATCGCTTTGGCGGACAGTGAACTTTTTACGATAGCCTTGATGCCAAAAACAATGCACTATGAGAAGGTAAAAAGCAATGTCGAAGAACTCTCGGCAAGAGATGCAACGATACTCTCCATCAGTCCGCTGGAGTTTGAACTAGCAGATGATTTTATCAAAACAAAATATTGTGATCATCCGATGATAGAGTTTTTCGAGATGATGGTTATAACCCAGCTTTTGGCAATGGAGATAGCCATAAGACTCGGAAATGATGTAGATATGCCAAGAAATCTTGCAAAGAGTGTTACAGTGGAATAGTTTTATTCCCCTTTCACTCTTCTTTCCCACAAAATCACTTCTCTCTTTTATATCATTTTTAATAAATTTCGATAAAATAAATTAATTTTATTTTAATTTATGGAAGGTTATCGTGATAAATTTTGAAGAATTGGCTAAAAAATATTCTACACCTTTGTATGTTTATGATTTTGATCATATTACAGAGCAATATAAAAAATTAAAAGAGGCTTTCAGAGCAAGAAAATCTCTCATCTGCTATGCCATAAAGGCAAACTCCAATCTCTCTGTCATAAAACATTTAGGAGAGCTGGGTGCAGGGTGCGACTGCGTATCTGTCGGAGAGATACAAAGAGCATTTGTTGCGGGTATAAGCAAATATAAAATCATTTTCAGCGGTGTCGGCAAAAGAGATGATGAGATAAGAGAAGCTCTTGTAAGAGATATTTTGATGATCAATCTTGAGAGTGAGGGAGAATTTGAGAGGATCGAAAAAATTGCAAAAGAGTTGAACAAAACGGCTCGTATAAGTATCCGCGTAAATCCCAATATCGATCCAAAAACCCATCCCTACATATCAACCGGACTCAATGAAAACAAATTCGGAGTTGATATAGATACGGCAAAAAGGCTTTATCTGAAAGCTAAAAATTCACAGTTTACAGATCCCATCGGGATTCATTTTCATATAGGGAGTCAGCTTACACAGCTTGAACCGATAAAAGAGGCTAGTGCAATAGTTTCTGATCTGGTAAGAAATCTGAAATTTCTTGATATAGATATAAAATTTTTTGATGTTGGGGGAGGTCTTGGCATCAGGTATAAAGATGAGGTTTTAATAAATCCTTACGACTATGCACAGGCTGTTTTTTCAACTCTGAGCGGACTTGATATGACGGTTATGTGTGAACCCGGAAGATTTCTTGTCGGAAACAGCGGTTATCTTCTAACCAAAGTTCTTTATGAAAAAGAGAATCATGACAAAAGATTTATTATAGTGGATGCCGGTATGAATGATTTGATAAGACCGTCTTTGTATGAGGCTTATCATGAGATAGAGATTTTAAACAAAAATACCCAAAAAAGCAAAGCCGATGTTGTGGGACCCGTTTGTGAGAGCGGAGACTATTTCGCAAAAAACAGAGAACTTCCAAAAACAAAACATAATGATCTGCTTGTTATAAAAAGTGCCGGAGCCTATGCTTTTACGATGAGCAGTAATTACAACACCAGACCAAAACCCGCCGAGATAGCGCTGACACAGGGAAAAGAGAGAGTTATCAGAAGAAGAGAGTCATTTGAAGATCTGATAGAGTGTGAAAAGGATTATATATAAAAGGTTGAAATATGGGATTAAATGAACTAAGAGAAGAGATAGATTCGATAGATAATGAAATTTTGAAACTTTTGAACAAAAGAATGAGAGTCGTCCATGAGGTCGGAAAGCTCAAGCAGTCAAACAAAAGCGCGATTTATCGTCCCGAAAGAGAGAAGTCGATTCTTGACAGATTGAAGTCTCTAAACAAAGGGGCATTGAATGATGCGGCGATAGAGGCAATATTTTTAGAGATATTTGCAGTAAGCAGAAATCTTGAGCTTCCCGAAAGAGTGGCATTTTTGGGACCGGAGGGCAGTTATACCCATCAGGCCGCAGAGAGCAGATTCGGAGCTATGAGCAGTTATCTCTCTTTGAATTCGATAGAGGCGGTATTTAAAGTTTTGGAGAACAAGGAGGCAAAATATGGAGTTGTTCCCATCGAGAACAACACAGACGGAGCCGTCGGTATCACTCTTGACTGTCTTGGAAAATACAACTCCAAAATAGTAGCCGAAGTTTATCTTGATATTCACCACTCTTTTTCAACGACTGCCGAGGATATCAAGGAGATAAAAAGGATATATTCCCATCCTCAAGGCTACAATCAGTGCAGGAACTTTCTGGAAGAGCATTTCTTGTTTGATGCAGAGTTTATTCCCACAAAATCAACGGCAGAAGCGGCAAAAATGGCAAAAAAAGACAAACACGCCGCAGCCATCTGTTCCCATATTGCCGCAAAGATGTATAATATTCCGATACTTTTTGAAAAGATAGAAGACAATCTGGCAAACAGAACAAGGTTTTTGATATTGAGCGATTTTAAAAATCAAAAAGGAGTCCATAACAAAACCTCCATTTTGGCAAAAACGGACAATGCGCCTGGCAGTCTGGCAAAATTTTTACAGACTTTTCAGGATAAAAATATAAATTTAAGCAAAATAGAGTCAAGACCGGCGGAGGAGAAAAATTTTCAATCCGTTTTCTATATCGATTTTGAAGGGCATATTGACGATGAAAATATTCGCCAAATCATAGAAAATTCGGAAAACAAAATAAAATGGCTTGGCAGCTACATAGCCGGTTCATAGAGGAAAAAGATGAGATTTAACAAAGTTTTACAAAATGTCAAAAGTTATGAGGCAGGAAAACCGATAGAGCTTGTGATGAGAGATTACGGTATAAAAGAGAAAGAGATTATCAAACTTGCAAGTAATGAAAATCCCTACGGTACTCCTCCAAAAGTGATAAAAGCCATTCAAAAAGAGGCATCAAAAGCTTTTATGTATCCCGATGACAGTATGCTTGATCTAAAAACCGCATTGGCAGAAAGATTTGATATAACAACACAGGAGCTTATTATCGGAGCGGGGAGTGATCAGGTGATCGAATTTGCCGTTCATGCAAAGGCAAATCAAAACAACAGTGTTTTGATGGCAAGAACGACTTTTGCGATGTATGAGATATATACAAAACAAACAGGTGCAAATATCATAAAGACTCCTTCTGACAAACACGATCTTGATGAGTTTTTGGATCTTTACAAAAAAAACAAAGATATAGAGATCATATTTTTATGTCTTCCGAACAATCCTTTGGGAGAGTCGATAGACAAAGAGGATGTTTACGGTTTTTTAAAAGAGATAGATGAAGATGTTTTGGTTATCATAGACGGAGCATATCAGGAGTTTGCCTCTTACAAAGAGAGTGCCAAAAGGATAGATCCCAAAGAATTGATAGAGAATTTTCCAAATACTCTCTATCTTGGAACATTCTCAAAAGCCTACGGACTTGGAGGAATGAGAGTGGGATATGGTATAGCCGATAAAAATATTATAAAAGAGTTTTATAAACTTCGACCACCTTTTAACATAACCATTCTAAGCCAAAAAGCAGCAGAAGCGGCACTGGAAGATACGAAGTTTGTCAAAGAGTCCATAAAGAAAAATTTTGAGCAGATGATAAGATATGAGATATTTGCAAAGGAGAAAGGGATAAAATATATTGAAAGTTACACCAATTTTATAACTTTTTTGTTCAATAAGTCAAAAAATTCTACAAAAATTTCTCAAGTATTTCTTAAGAATGGTATAATAGTGAGAGATTTAAACAGTTACGGGTTAAATGCCATCAGAATCACGATAGGAAGAGCAGAACAAAACGATAAATTTTTTGAAATTTTTGAAAAAATTTACGGGTAGAGGATATAAACTGTGTTCCTGCCAAAAGGAAGTACTAAAATCGTACCTCTGAAAAATTTAAATTATATTGTGGAGTGAGAGATGCCCTTGAGTTAAAATATGGATATTTTTGGAGTAGAGAATGAAAAATTATTATTTGGTCAGAGCAAAATATGGAGGATTGGATGACAAAACAGAAGAATTTTTGAAAAAAAGTTATTGGCAAAATACATATACCGACGGAACATATTCAAATATTATAAACAATATAAAAAAAGATGATATTTTATTTTTGACTGACGGTTCATATATAAAATATTATGCAAAATGTAAAAACAATCCAAAAAACGGCAGAACAATTTATACAGATAATTGGACAAAACTAAAAGACAATATCTATTTTAAGCCAAGAGGGAGCTATACTCATGCAATTGTAAAAATCAATAAACAATCTCTCATAAAACAATTGGATGACAATATATCTTTACAGGAAGTAATTGAAGATTTTTTTATTTCAAGTTTGACGACATATGACTTTATGTCTTTAAAAAACGGAAATATCCGATTTTCAAATATAAATATTTTTATAGGAGAAAACGGAAGCGGGAAAAGTCAGATATTAAAACTTTTATACGCAGTTTTACTCTCCAATAATCAGATGGCATTGGAAAATGAAAATTCGGATTATGAAAAAAAGAGAGTCATTGCCAAAAATTTGATAGAAGTATTTAAACCTGATAAACTTGGAAATTTGGTTAATATAGAAAAAAAAGAGACAAAAATAAGTATCGATTTCTTTTCATATAAAATATCTTTTAAATTTGGTGAAATTGCCAAAAAAGAGGTCTCAAAATATATGGATGATTTTGATTTTAAACCTCTAAGAAAGAAGACAGTTTTTATTCCGACAAAAGAGCCGTTATCTTTTTATAAAGGCTTTAGAATCTTGTATGAAGAAAGATATCTTGAATTTGACAAGACCTATTATGAACTTGCAAGAGTTTTGGAAAAACCCTTGCAAAAACAAAATCAATTATCTGATATTGCCGAAAAAATGGAAAAAATATTAAATGCAAAAGTAAAAATCATTGATGGCAGGTTTTATTTAATCAAAGAAAATAAAAGATATGAAATGCATCTCGTAGCAGAGGGATATAGAAAAATAGCTTTGCTTTACTATCTTTTATCAAATTCCGCACTTGATAATAAAAGTATTTTGTTTTGGGACGAACCGGAAGCGAATATGCATCCAAAACTTATAGATGATATTGTGCAGTTTTTAGTAATTTTGGCAAATAAAGGTATGCAAATATTTATTTCGACACACAGTCCTTATGTAATAGAATCTTTTAACAATCATCTAAAAAAATTTAAAATCAGAAACAAAAAAATTACGGATAATGATATAAAAAATATAGAACCCTTAGATCCAAAAAATTTAAAAGCTTATTTGCTAAAAGAAAAAGATTATATTGAACTTTTAGATGACAAGATAGGTTTGATAGATGACAAGTTATTGCATAATTTTAATCACTTAACTATGTTATATGATAAAATGAGAGATATAGAGTTTGAAAATAGATAGTTGTATAAAAGACAAAAATTGTATTTGTAAAAAATATAATTCATACAGAAATGAGTGCATAGATAAACTGACAATCGGCGAAAAGGGAAAAAGTGTAAGTTTGAGTATAAAAAATGATGCGGAAGCTTTAGTTGCAATTATAGATAAATGTATAATTACCGATAACAAACCAAAATGTGATGCAATATTTTTGTATCGGAGTAATAATAAAAAAATATCGTTTTTAGTTGAACTAAAAGGATTTGGCGAAATAAAAAAAGCTTTTTATCAACTCTCTTTCACAAAGGAGAGAGAGGTATATAAAAAGATAATCGGATGTTTTGAAAATATTGATAATAAAAAAGTTGTTCAAAAATTTATAATTATTACAAACGGGATATTAAATAAAATTCAACAAGAGAGATATGAAGAAATTTATAAGATAAGGATAAAAGCTATTTTGACAAGTGAAGCAACCAAACCGATACCTAATTTAAAAGATTTAATATAGAAAGGTATGAATGAATTTTTATTCCATGATGTATAGAGATATGTACAGATATACGATATTCAAACGAAGAATAGGTTTTGTCAAATTGGTTGGTACGACTAAAATCGTACCTCCAAGGAGTCATAAAATAATACCTTCAATTGAAAAACTTAAGTTATATTGTGGAGTAAAAAATGGATTTTAAAACTCTGTTACAGCAAATAAGTGAGATCTATAATAAGCTGAGTGTCAAACAAAAGATTATTATAGGTGTTGCTCTTTTTGTGATAATAGGGTTTTTGACTTTTTTGATTCTTTATAAGTCATCTTCGGCAGGTGGAAAAAATTATGCCATTTTGTTTGACAAATTGGATCCCAAAGATTCCGCTTTTGTTATTCAGCAGTTAGAAACCGATAAAATTTCCTATGAGATAGTAAATGAAGGAACCATCAAAGTTCCCAAAAATGTTGTTTACAAAGAGCGGATAAAAATAGCCTCTTTGGGTATTCCTAAAAATTCCAAAGTCGGATTTGAACTTTTTGACAAACAGCAGTTTGGCGCTACCGATTTTGAGCAGAGGATAAGATATCTAAGAGCGCTTGAAGGTGAACTTTCCAAAACGATAGAGAGTTTAGAACCGATAGAGAGAGCCGTTGTTCATATAGCTTTGCCAAAAGAGAGTGTTTTTACACAAAAGAGCATACCTCCCAGTGCTTCGGTCTCTTTGACGATCAAACCCTATACAAAGCTTTCTCCCAAACAGATAATGGGTATCAAAAATATCATTGCGGCGGCAGTACCCAAATTGACAACCGAAAATGTAAAACTTGTCAATCAAAACGGAGAACCTTTGGGTAGTAAAGATCTGATGCAAAGCGAACTTATAGCTTCCCAGATAAAATACAAAAAGGAGTTTGAAAGAGCCTATGAACAAAAAATTGTCAATCTTTTGGCTCCCATTGTGGGAGGAGAACATAAAGTAGTTGCAAAAGTTTCGATAGATTTTGATTTCTCAAGAGAGGATACGGTAAGCGAATATTATGATCCAGAATCAGTTCCGCGAAGCGAACAGACTACGGAGGAGAAAAGAGAAGGAGAAGAGCCCAGAGAAACAGGCGGCGTACCGGGAGCCATCAGCAATATAGGAGCCGTTAAAGGGATAGAATCCAAAAAGATCACCCAAAAATATCAAAAAAGTTCTACTACAACAAACTATGAAATATCAAAAAAGGTAACAAATAAAAAAGGGGAGTTTGCAAAGCTGAAAAGGATAACGGCAGCTGTTGTGGTTGACGGAAAATATCAGTACAAAAAGGATAAAGAGGGTAAAGAGAGCAGTGAGGTGGAGTATATTCCTCTCTCTCCAAAAGAGTTGGCACAGATTACCGATATAGTTAAAAACAGTATCGGATATGATAAAAAGAGAGGCGATGAAGTAACAGTCAGTAATTTTGAATTTAGAATGGCAGGTTTGAAAAGCAAAGTTCCCATTACGAAAACTCTAATGGAAAAAACAGCTGCCATGATGCATCCTATTGCGCCTGTTATCAAATTTTTGATAGCTGCACTTTTGCTTTTTGTTTTCTATCGAAAAGTCGTATTGCCTTTTTCCCATAAAATGCTTGAAGAGACAAAAGAGGAAGAGAGCGCTTTGGAGCGGATTGTGCTTGAAGATGAAAAAGAGGCGGCAGAAGATACTCTTGAACAGTATAAAAATATCAAAAAGAGGGTAGAAGAGGAGTTGGGACTTGGAGAACAGTTTAACGAAGAAGAGTTAAAATATGATGTTCTTTTGGAAAAGATTAAAACGATTGCGGAAGAGAATCCCGAAGAAGTTTCCAACATTTTGCAGACGATGTTAAGAAGTGTCAATGAGTTTGAAGGAGAGAAGTAAAAAATGATTACTCTAAAACCGGAACAAAAAGCTGTTTATGAAGAGCTTAGTATGCCTGAAAAGATAGCAATATTTCTTATCCAGTTGGGAGAAGATATCACTTCAAATATCTTTACCAATATGGATGTGGAGATGGTAACGGAGATATCCAAATATATCGTTACCGCAAAGAGTGTGGACAGACAGATAGCCGCAGCGGTTTTGGAGGAGTTTTATGCCGTTTTGCAATCCAACCAATACATAAGAAGTGGCGGTATAGAGTATGCCAAAGAGATACTTTTTAGAACATTCGGGCAGGATGAAGCTCTTCGTATTCTTGACAAACTCTCCAAAAGTCTGGACAAAGCGCAAAGTTTCAGTTATCTTGATCAGGTAAAACCCCAACAGTTGGCTGATTTTATAATAAACGAACATCCTCAAACCATTGCTTTGATAGTAGCACACATGGATCCTGCCAACGCTGCTGAAACACTCTCCTTTTTTCCGGATGAACTAAGAGCTCAGGTTGTGCTTAGAATGGCAAATTTGGGAGATATTTCTCCTACCGTTATAAAAAGGGTTTCTGCCGTTTTGGAAAACAAACTCGAATCATTAACAAGTTATAAAGTTGAGATAGGAGGTCCAAGAACCGTTGCGGAGATATTAAACAGACTCGGACAAAACAGTACCAAAGCCACTTTAAATATCATAGAACAAACAGACGAGAGTCTTGCCGCTACCATCAAAGATATGATGTTTACTTTTGAAGATATCAGCAAACTTGACAATAATGCCGCAAGAGAAGTTCTCAAAATAGTTGATAAAAAAGATCTGATGATAGCTCTAAAAGGTGCCGGAGATGAGTTAAGAGAGAAGTTTATGGGCAATATGTCCGAAAGAGCAAGAGAAGCCTTTTTGGAAGAGATGCAGTTTTTGGGAGCTGTTAAGGTAAAAGAGGTTGAAGAGGCTCAAAGAAAGATAGTAGAAGAGGTTCAAAAACTTGCCGAACAGGGAATTATTCAGATAGGGGAGTCTGAGGAGATGATAGAGTAGTATGTTTAAAAATACAATCAGGGAAAATCGGGAGATTTACAGGTGAAAAATCTGATAAGGGAGGATGAACTTTATAAACACAAGATAGAAAAATATCATTTTATACAGCTTGATAATATCAGCAAAAAGCCTCTAAGCGAAAAAAAAGAGGAAAAGGAGATTGTAAATACGGTTCAAGAAAGCCTCTTTGAAACAGATAATAAACCGGTTGAATCAACTGATGACAACAGTAAAACAGTGGAAGAACTTTTAAAAAAGATAGAAGAACTCTCCTCCACGATAGTAGAACTTCAGATGCAAAATGAAAAACTCTTAGAAGAGTTTGAAGAAAAACTTCAAAAAGAGAAAGATATTATTTATGAAGAGGTTAAAAAAGAGTCTTTGGAGGAGACAAAGAAAGACTTTGAAAAGCATAGTGAAGAGTTACAAAAAAAATATTTAAGTTCTATTGAAGAACTTGAAAAAAGTATAAAAAATATCAATGAATTTTATAAAAAAGCAGAAGATGAACTTCCCAAAAGCGCTTTTGAGATAGCAAAAGAGGTTATAGCAAAAGAGATTGAAGAAAATCCGCAAAAAGTTGCCCTCTCTCTTTCGGAAAATCTTATAAAAGAATTAGAAAATGCTACTAAAATAACTATAAAAGTAAATTCTAATGATTTTAATTATATAAAAGAGCATTTTAATTCAGATTCCGTAATCGAAGTTCTATCCGATGATACGGTAGAGCAGGGGGGAGTAATTATTTTAAGTGATGTCGGGAATATTGACGGTACTGTTTCTCAAAGGCTTGAGAATATCAAAAAATTACTCTTTTCCTCATAAATAAATTCAAAAAGAAGAAAAATAATGAATATCAAACATTACTCGGTAGAAGAGCTACAGTCTTTGGCAGACAAAATAAGAGAAAAAATATTGCAAACAGTAAGCAAGAACGGTGGTCATCTAAGTTCTCCCTTAGGGGCTGTTGATTTGATAGTTGCGATGCATTTTGTATTTGATGCAAAAAAAGATCCGTTTATTTTTGATGTTTCACATCAGGCTTATGCGCATAAACTTTTAACTGACAGATGGGATAAATTTGATACTTTAAGACAATTTGAAGGTATAAGCGGTTTTACAAAGCCCAGAGAGAGTGAATATGACTACTTTATAGCCGGACACAGTTCAACTTCCATCTCCATAGCCACCGGTGCCGCCAAAGCGATAGCCTTGAAAAAAGAGGATAGGGTTCCTGTCGTTTTGATAGGTGACGGCTCTATGAGTGCGGGAATGGTGTATGAAGCTTTGAATGAGCTTGGAGACAGAAAATATCCCTGTATCATCATTTTAAATGATAATGAGATGAGTATCTCAAAACCGATAGGGGCTATCAGTAATTATCTTTCCCAAAAAATGGCAAGCAGGTTTTATCAAAAATTCAAAGCAAAAACCGAACAGCTTTTGGAGTATCTTCCAAAAAGTGCTTCATATATGGCAAAAAGATTTGAGGAGAGTATCAAACTGATAACTCCCGGAATGCTTTTTGAAGAGTTGGGGCTTGAGTATATAGGTCCTGTTGATGGACACGATATAGAGGGACTTATAGAGGTATATCAAATAGCAAAAGAGCTTAAAAAACCTGTTATTATCCATGCCCAGACAATCAAAGGAAAAGGGTACAAGATAGCCGAAGGATATTATGAACACTGGCACGGCGTAAAAGCTTTTGATATAAAAACGGGAACTCCCTATAAAAAAAACGGAGTCAGTCAAAAAAGTGCCACCGAACTTTTCGGAAATGCTTTGATGAAGTTGGCAGAATCTTATGAGAATGTTGTAGGTGTAACGGCTGCAATGCCAAGTGGAACAGGGATGAAGCCTCTTTTGGAAAAGTATCCAAATCGTTTTTGGGATGTCGGAATTGCGGAACAACATGCCGTAACTTCGATGGCGGCAATGGCAAAGGAGGGATTTAAGCCCTTTATTGCTATTTATTCCACATTTTTGCAAAGAGCTTATGATCAAATCATTCATGATACCTGTATTATGAAACTTCCGGTGGTTTTTGCTATCGACAGAGCAGGAATTGTCGGGGAGGACGGAGAGACTCATCAGGGGTTGTTTGATATCTCTTTTTTAAGAGTTATACCACATATAACCATCTTTGCACCAAGAAGTGCCAAAAGTATGGAGTATGCGGTAGAATTTGCATATCAGATGAAAACCCCGTGTGCTTTTAGGTATCCAAGGGGAGCATTTTTGCCGATGGATGAGTTTGAAGAGATTCCTTTTGAGAGGGGTAAATCACAGCTTCTAAAAGAGGGGAAAGACAAAGTTTTGTTTGTAGGATTTGGAAACGGTGTCGGGAAAGCCGTAGAAGTTTACAAGCGAATAAGAAATAGTACAGACCCTGCAATTTTGGATCTTAGATTTGTCAAACCTCTTGATAAAGAGATGTTAAAAAAACTTTCTGAAAAATATAAAAAATGGTTTGTTTTTAGTGACAGTGTTAAAAAAGGCGGAGTGGCAAGTGCCGTATTGGAATTTTTTGCACAGGAGGGTATCTCGGATGTAAAAATAACCACATTTGAATATGAAGATGATTTTATTGTTCAGGGGAAAACTGAATTAATTGAAAGATATCTTAAAATTGATCCGGATCAAATAGCAATAGAAATAAATAAAAATATTTTAAATTCTAATTGACTTATAAAGAAAAAAATGCTAATATATTTTATTGTAAAAAATATTTGGTTAAAACTTTTTAACCAAAAAGGAGAAAAATAATGATTGAGAAACTTAAAGAAGTCGGTTTGAAGGCTACACCGCAAAGGCTTAGCATTCTTAGGGAATTGGATAAAAAAAATCATCCTACGATAGATGACCTTTATCAAAATATAAAAAAAGATTATCCGTCAATTTCTTTGGCAACTGTTTATAAAAATTTAAACATGCTTAAAGATGAAGGGCTAGTGCTGGAACTGACTCCGCTAAGTGCAAGTGAAAAATCAAAATATGATATATATATAGAACCACATATCCATGTAGTTTGTACTCACTGTAACAAGATAGAAGATTTTTATGTAAATGAAGCATTGGAAGAGTGTAAATCTCTACTAAAAAAGCTTACAAACAAAAATATAAAAAATGCAAATATTATAGGAACCACACTCTGTGATGAGTGTAAAATAAAACTGAAGAAATAGGAAAGTTTAAAAAAATTTTATGATTTAGCCGATATTGTTATCGGTGCAACAGATTGCACCCTTCAGATTTGCTGTAAGGGTATAGATGCAAAAGATTCTATTTTTTATCAATTCTTTGGAAGGTGGGGGTGCTGAGAGAGTATGTGTAAATCTCTCCAACGGTTTTTATGAGAACGGTTTTGATATATCGCTGTTGGTTTTAAATCTTCAAAACAGCATTTTTCATAGAAATTTAGACCCCCATATCAAAATAGACAATTTAAACACTCTTCACGCAAGAAATTCTCTTTTTAAATTATCAAAATATCTTTTTAAAACAAAACCAAAAACCATTTTTGTTTTTAACTATCAGTTGGCAGTTATTCTTGTTGTTTTAAGGGCTATATGCCGTTTTGATTATAAAATCATAGCAAGAAATATAAATACTCTCAGTGTTTTACATGAAGAGGAAAGCTCTTTTTGGCATAAATATATTGTCAATTTTTTTACAAAAATTTTTTATAAAAGAGTCGATCTTCTCATCTCCCAGTCCGAAGGTATGAGAGATGATCTGATAAAATTTTATTCCATCGACAAAAACAAAATAGTTACTATCAATAATCCTGTCAATCAAAAGATAGAAAAAACGGCAAAAGAGACAGATTTTTCACTCTATCCGAAAAAAAACGAACTGCTTTTTGTAGGGGCATTATCCAAAAGAAAGGCTCTTGAGTATCTTTTAAAAGCTTTTTCTCTGATTTATCCCGAAAATCCCTCTTTGTATCTTAGAATTGTAGGAAAAGGAGAGGAGAAGGAAAATCTGCTTGAGATCGCATCTAAACTTGAAATAGATAAAAATGTCATTTTTGAGGATTTTACCGATGATATAGAGAGATACTATCTTCAGGCAAAAGCTACTCTTTTAACTTCACTGTATGAAGGATTTCCAAATGTTTTGATAGAGTCGATTACGCTTGGAACTCCTGTTGTGGCATTTGACTGCAAAAGCGGTCCTTCTGAGATCATAAAGGAGGGGGTAAACGGATATCTTGTCAAGCATTTGGATTATGAAGCTTTTGCAAAAGCCGTTTTAAAACTCCTGCAAAATGATTTTGACAGAGAAAAAGTGATGCAGACTTCGTTTAAATACAGAAATAAGACTATTTTAAAAAGATATAGAGATACGATAACGGATTTTATATGTCATTCCAAATAGCGATCTATCTTCTTTTGGCCGTTTTTATTGTGCTCGTAGAGTTGAGGCGAAACAAAGAGGTTATCTTTGACATGATGACCTTTTTCAATCTCTTTTTTTTGCTTGTCTATTCGATTATTCCTGTAATTTTGCTTCTTGGAGGAGTAAAAGAGTATGCAAATGCAAATCTTTACAGAGGGGTTTTCTATTTTGGGAAAAGCATCTCTACGCCGTTAATCATATTTTTGGCTTATCTCTCCTTTTTGGGAGGATATTACTGGACATATCCCCGTACGGTCGCAAACTCTTTTCATTTTGATTTCAGGCTTAAAGAGGATGATATTGTAAAAATATTTCCTTTTTTGTTTGCTGTTGTCATCGGTGCCGTTTTTGTCTATATAGAGCAGTTTGGAGGTTTGAGAGAGACGATAGCGGTGGCGGAGCTTTACAGAAACGGAGAGTATGAACCTCCCAAATTTGCTTTTGTCATGAGACTTTTTCCTTTGAACACATATATTTTATACTACACCTTTTTTAAAGCTTTTGTTCAAAAAAACTCCAGATATCAGGATAAATATTTTCTTTTTTTTATTCTCTCTTTTTTGATTTTTTCTTTGATAGTTGTTTTGTTCAACAGTAGAAGTTATATTATTTTAACACTGGGCGGACTTTATGTTATCAGTGCCATCTATAACAACAGATACTATCTTTTGAGTGTTACTTTGACTTTTATGGCTGCCGTTATTGTTGTGGAGTATGGCGATCCTTTCTTCTCTTCAATTCCCTCCTTGTACAATGACGGATTGGAGGCATTTTTACAAAAATTTATCGCTGCAAAAGAGGATGAGTACAGTATAGGAGTTGCGGGAGTTATCAAAAACTTTTCCCACCCGATAGTCTCTTTGGAAACGGCTCTTGCGGTGGCAGGGTATGAGTTGGAATTTAATAAATTTTTTGAGTGGATTGTGGCATTTTTAAATCTCATACCCCAAAAACTGACCGGTTTTACTCCTCCAAAAACGATTATGGATACAAATACATTTTACACATACGGAGATGCCAATATGGCATCAATCCTGCCCGGACTTCTTGGCAGTTTTGCCTACTCTTTGGGTGTTGCGGGAGTCTGGATAGGCTCTTTTTTGTATGGTTTGCAAGGAGGAGTTTTAAACAGAGTATTTCTAAATGTATATCAGAAATATCCCGGATTTATCGTGTTCTTTTATATTTTTGCATTCAATTACGGTTATTTTGTTTTTGATGGAGATTTTGTAACAAAACTCAAAACACATTTCCTTCTTTTTGTAGCTGTTGGAGTTTTAGTCTTTTTTACAAATATATACAGGGAGAAAGAGTATGCAAAAAAAATATAAAATTCTCTATCTTGTATCGACTCTCCAATCAACAGCCCCGACAAAACAGCTTTTCAATATCATAAAATATCTTGACAGAGATATTTTTGATCCTGTTGTCGTTACACTCTCAAAAGAGCCTGAGGAGAGTTACAGGGATAAATTTATCTCATTGGATATTCCTCTTTACTCTTTGGAAACTTCGAGGGTTTTGGGAGTTTTTTTAAACTCTTTTAGATTAAAAAATCTGCTTCAAAAGATAAAACCCCACCTGATACACTCAAACGGTATTCGTGCCGATTCGCTCAGTGCCTCTTTGAGTGGCTACAAAAGGATGAGTACTCTAAGAAGCAACTCTTATAATGATTATATTTTTGAATACGGTAAAAAGATAGGCACTTTTTTGGCAAATAAAGAGTTGGATGCCATTTTGTCTTTGGAGTATCCTTTGAGTGTCTCAAAATCGATCTCTGATATGCTAAAAGAGAAAAGAGGTGTGGATGTTTGGTATATTCACGACGGTATAGAGACCTCTCTTTTTGATTGTGTAAAAGAGGATAAAAGAAGTTTAAGGGAGAGTTTAAATCTTCCGCTTGATAAGAAGATATTTATATCTGTCGGAAATTTAAACAGAGGAAAAGATCCCCTGACGATTATAGAGGCTTTTAAGAGAGTAAACAATGACTCTTTTTATCTTCTTTTTTTGGGAGAGGGAGAACTTTTAAAAGAGTGTAAAGAGAGAGCAAAAGAGAGTAAAAATATCTCTTTTAGAGGTTTTGTTGACAATGTTCCTCTTTATCTGAAAGCAAGTGACTGTTTTATATCGGCATCTCTTAGCGAAGGGATGCCAAATGCTCCTCTTGAAGCACTCGCTTCGGGGCTTGTTGTGATCTTGTCCGATATAGATCCTCACAGAGAGATTTTGGATTTTGATAAGAGAGTCGGAGAGCTTTTTAAAACAAAATCCGTAAAAGATCTGCAAAGCAAAATGATCTCATTAAATGAAAAAGAGTATCAAAAAAGAAGCAAAGCGGCAAAAGAGCTGATAAAAGAGAATTTTACAGCTGAAAAAAATTCAAAAAAGTATCAGGAAGCATATCTGAAACTGATAAAAGGGCAAAAATGAGATTTGATGAATATAAATCGCTTATTTTTTCCGATCTTTACAGAATAGGGGGTAAAAAAAATCTGCTTGAACTGTTGAAACTTATTTTTTTTACTACCTCTTCTACCTACAAGTATAATTTTTGGTTAAGAACCTGCCGATATATAAAAGAGCAGAAGTATCTAAAATCTGTTTTGTTACCGTTATGCCATCTTGTGTATAAGCATTACTGCTATAAATACGGTATTGATATTCCATATACAACCGATATCGGAAAAGGTTTTTATATAGGGCATTTTGGTTCTGTTGTTATAAACGAATCTGTAAAAATCGGAAACAACTGCAATATTTCAAACGGTGTTACGATAGGACAGGCAAACAGAGGAGAAAAAAAAGGAACTGCGATAATTGAAGATAATGTCTATATAGCCCCCGGAGCAAAGATCATAGGTTCTGTAACAATAGGCTCCAATGCGGCAATAGGAGCAAATGCCGTTGTAACAAAGGATATACCGCCTTTTGGCGTTGCGGTGGGAATACCTGCCAAAGTTATCTCTTATGAGGGTTCAAAAGGATACATAAACAGGACAGATTATGAATAAAGGCAGAGAAATGAGAACAAATAAAATCGAACATATTATTATCAATGAGACGGAACTTGAACATATATTTAAAAAAGATGATCTGTTTTATTCAAAAAGCTGGAGAAAGGCTGTAATAAACGGATTTGGATGTGAAAGTTTTGGAATACTTTCAAGTTTCAAGGGAGAAAATGTACTGCTTGGAATCTATTTTCAAACAACCAAAGGATTTATAAAGCTGGTCGGTGCGCCTCTTCCGGGAACTTTTACCCCCTATCTTGATCCGATCTGGCTTGTTGAGGTGGAAGATGAGATAAAAAAAGAGGTTTTTGCTTCACAGTTTAACTATCTCAAAAAAATGGGATTTTCCTATATAGAGTACAGATTTGAAAATTATGAAGATGCAAAACTTTTAAATGAACAGGTCAATATAGATCTGATAAAACCTCAAACCTATATGCTGAAGATAGAAGATGATATAGAGCAAAACTGGAAAAATCTAAAAAGCGTATGTCGTAGAAATATAAGAAAAGCCCAAAAATCAGATGTTATTTTAGAGAGGTTTGAAGCTTGTGAATTGGATGTGGAGGACTATTATGAGATATTGAAGGTGGTTTTTAAAAAATCAGACCAAAATCCGCCCCACTCTTTGAAATTTTTTAAAGAGATAGTTTACAGAATGCAAGAAGATCAAAAACTTCTCTTTTTAAGAGCGCTTTTAAACAATGAGATAATTGCCATGATCATCTTTCTTTATGACAAAGAGAAACTTCTTTTTCTAAGCAGTGCCTCTTTGCCTCCTGCATACAAATATGCGGTTAATAATCTGATGCAGTGGGAAGGGATCAAATTTGCTCATGAAAAAGGGATAAAATATTACAATCTAAACGGCAAAGGTGTTCCTTCTATCGATAGATTTAAGGAGAGTTTTGGAAGTTATGTTCACTCATACGGAAAACTCTCCTATAAAACTTCTATCGCAAGAGGCGCGGAATTTGTTTATAAAAAAGTAAAAAAAGTGGGCAAATAGTTATGTATGTTTCTTTGATGTTTCATTGTATAGATATGCCCTCCTCTTTGGTTCACAGCAATATATCGGCTGATTTTTTTCATCGGATATTGAAACTTTTAAAAGATAAAAATTTAACCGTGGCAACACTTGAAGAGAGTATCAAAAAAGAGAGAGAGGATAGCTCTTACAAAGGTGTCAATCTGACTTTTGATGACGGATGGCAAAGCGATTACAGCGTTGCTTTGCCGTCTCTTTTGAGATACGGATATAAGGGAGATTTTTTTATCACTACCGACTGGATCGGTAAAAAAGGCTATCTGACAAAAGAGCAGTTGAGAGAACTTGACAAAGAGGGGATGAAAATAGGCTCTCACTCCCATACCCACCCCTTTTTGGCTACGCTGGATTCAAAAGATATTTATGAAGAGTTAAAAAAATCCAAAGAGATATTGGAAGATATTTTAGGTCATAAAACAGACTCTTTTTCCATTCCGGGGGGAATATACGACAAAAGAGTGTTGGATATCGCAAAAGAGATCGGATTTGAATATATCTGCTCTTCAAGACCCTATTTAAACAACAAAGAGGATTTGACAAACCGTTTTTGTATTCACAGTAAGAGTGAATTTTGGGAAATAGAGAGACTTTTTGATTTTGATAAAAGATATGCCATAAAACAGAAACTCTTTTATGATGCAAGAAGATATGCAAAAGTTTTTATAGGGCATAAAAATTATGAAAAATTCAGAGATTTTGTAATTCATTGAGATTGGAATAAAAATGTTAGCAAATATAAAAACCAAGATCGCTTCGCCGGATATCAAAAGGCTTTTTTTGAATTTTCTCTCCATGGCATCTTTACAGGGGGCAAACTATATCCTGCCTCTTATCATCCTTCCGTATCTTGTAAGAGTTTTGGGAGTGGAGTATTTTGGACTCTGGTCTTTTGCCATGGCGGTAATGACCTATTTTATTTTGGTTGTTGATTACGGTTTTGAACTGACTGCGACAAAAGCCGTTTCTATGAACAGAGATGACAAAAACAGACTCACGGAGATATTTGGTTCTGTTTTGATGATAAAATTTCTGCTGATTTTGGTAACGCTTTTTGCTCTTTTTTTGATGACTCTTTTTATCGGTAAATTTAACAACTACTGTGCATTTTACTATCTGGCATTTGGTATGGTTATAGGACAGGCTCTTTTTCCGGTATGGTTTTTTCTGGGAATGGAGAAGATGGTATATATAACCGTTTTGAATATAGGAGCAAAAGCCTTTTTTACGGTTTTGCTTTTTATCTTTGTCAAAAGTCCAGATGATCTCTCTTTGGTGGCTCTTTTTAATTCTTTGGGATATCTTCTTATAGGAGTCTATTCCCTTTATATCGTAAAGAAAAGGTTTGGTATCTCTTTTAAAATCCACTCTTTTCACATCATTAAAAAAGAGCTGATAGAGGGTTGGTATGTTTTTAGTTCAAGAATAGCCATCACTTTTTATTCAACAATCAATATCATCTTTTTGGGTTTTATAACAAATGATGTTTTGGTGGGATATTACAGTATTGCCGAAAAGATTTTGGTTGCGGTCGGCGGTATCACCTATCCTCTTTTGAGAGTTTTATATCCCTATTTTGCAAAAATATACAAAGAGTCAAAGGAGAGATTTTTCAGACTCAATAAAAATCTCTCCTTTGCTCTGCTTTGTCTGCTTCTGCCTTTGTCTGTTTTACTCTATCTTTTTGGTTATGAGATACTCTTTTTGATAAGCGGCAAAGCACCCTCTGATGATATGCTTGGTGTGCTTAGAATATTCTCTTTTATCGTTTTGCTCTATACCTACGGGGGATTGTTTACACAAATGCTTATAACAATGGATCAAGGGAAGGTTTTACAGAGGATTTTGGTAAAGGCCGCTTTTGTAAATGTAATTTTTGCTCCTGTTGTTATCTATCTGTTTGAGGTAAAAGGTCTTGCTTTGTGGGTATTTTTTATATCCCTTTATACAACCGGCTTTCAGGGGTTGGCAATATACAAAACAGTAAAAAACAGAAGGTTGTAAAATGTGCGGTATTGCGGGATTTGTTGATTATAAAAAAAAGAGTGATCTTGATATTTTAAAAAATATGACAGATATTTTATACCACAGAGGACCCGATTTTGGCGGATATGAGATCATAAAAGAAAAAAAAGCGATTATTGCGCTTGGACACAGAAGGCTCTCTATTTTGGATCTTTCACATATAGCGCACCAGCCTATGCACTACAAAGATGTCTCTTTGATAGCATACAACGGAGAGATTTACAATTTCAAAGAGATAAGAAAGGAGCTTGAAAAGGAGGGGTATGATTTTATCTCAAACAGTGATACCGAAGTTATCCTAAAGGCGTTTGACAGATGGGGGATAGAGACCATAAATCGTTTTAACGGAATGTTCGCTTTTGCTCTTTATCTGAAAAAGGAGAAAAAACTCTTTTTGGTACGCGACAGAAGCGGTATAAAACCTCTTTATTATTATTACAAAGACTCTGTTTTTCTCTTTTCCAGTGAACTAAAAAGCTTTCATCAATTCCCCTCTTTTGAGAAAAAAATAGATATAAATGCGCTCTCTTTATATTTTCAATACGGATATATCTCCGAACCTCATACGATTTTTAAAGATACCTGTAAACTAAAATCGGGTCATTATATAGAGTTTGATATAGACAAAGAGAGTTTTGAGATAAAGAAATATTGGGATGTTTTTGATTTTTACAACAAAGAGAAGTTAGAACTTGGTGAAAAAGAGATTATAACACATACGGAGAGTCTATTTGAATCGGCATTTAACTACCGTCTTATAGCAGATGTCAAAGTGGGAGTTTTTTTAAGCGGGGGTTATGACAGTTCGGCACTGACTGCCGTTTTGCAAAAAGACAAAACCGACAAGATAAAGACTTTTACGATAGGATTTTATGAAGAGGGTTTTAATGAGGCAAACTATGCAAAAGAGGTAGCTTCATATCTTGGAACCAACCACACTGAATATTACTGTACGCAAAAAGAGGCGTTGGATATTATCCCCTCTCTTTGCAGGATATATGATGAGCCTTTCAGTGATGCTTCAAGTATTCCTACGATTTTGGTAAGCCGTATCGCAAAAGAGAATGTAACGGTTGCGCTTTCCGCAGACGGGGCAGATGAGGTGTTTGGCGGATATGATATGTATAAAGATGCCATGAGATATAAAGAGACGATAGAAAAGATCATGCCTCTTTTTCAAAAGATGTTATCAAAATCGATGTCTTTGATAGATCCCTCAAAAATACCCTATCTGAAAAATTACAATACATTTCCCAGAAAATACGAGAAGTTGATATCGATGCTGGATCACAGCGATATAGAAAATATATTTTCCCAGGTTGTCGGGATCAATACCTTAAAAGACACGAGGGCTGTTTTAAAAAAAGATTTTATTCCGTTGGAGATTGTCGATACGGATTTTTTAAAAGAGGAGGATGATTTTAACAGACTTTTGGCAATTCATTATAAAACTTTTTTAAACGGAGATATTTTGACAAAAACGGACAGAGCCTCGATGTCTGTCAGCCTTGAGGCAAGAGAGCCTTTGTTGGATTACAGGATTATAGAGTTTATGGCGAGGATAGATTCAAAACATAAATTCAAATATCATCAAAGCAAATATATCCTAAAAGAGATTGTGCATAAATATATTCCAAAAAAGATAATGCAGCGTCCAAAACAGGGATTTAATATTCCTCTGGAAAGATGGCTTAGAAATGATTTAAAAGAGTATCTAAGAAACTATCTTGATCCTGTCAGATTACAAGAAGAGCAGTTACTCAATGTTCAGAAAGTTTCAGAGATATATAACGCTTTTTTAAGAGGTAAAAGCGAATATACGGAGCTTTTATGGCAGATTTTAATATTTGAAATGTGGTATGAGGAGTGGTTAAAAAGTTAAATAAAAATTTAAAAGTGACGATTTTCTTTATAGATTAAGATTTCTTACTCTATAAATTTTACCAAGGGATTCAGTATGAAATTTTCTGTTTTGATGGCGGTGTATTATAAAGAAAATCCAAACTTTTTAGATTTAGCCATAAAAAGCATTTATGAAAATCAAAGTGTCAAACCAGATGAGATTGTTTTGGTCAAAGACGGAGTGCTTACAAAAGAGCTTGATTTGGTAATAAACAGCTGGGAGGCAAGGTTTCCGAATATATTAAAAGTTATATCCCTAAAAGAGAACAGAGGGTTGGCTTATGCCCTTAACCGCGGGTTGAAAGAGTGCTCTTATGAGTATGTTGCCAGAATGGACAGTGATGATATCTCATATCCCGACCGCTTTAAAAAACAGATCAATTTTTTGAGAAAAAATCCCGATATTGATGTTCTTGGAGGCTGGATCAGCGAATTTGCAAATGATGATGAAGAGGATATTTATGCCGATAGAAAAGTTCCGATATCAACAAAAGATGTGGCATCATTTGCAAAATTTAGATGTCCTGTCAATCATGTAACTGTCATGTATAAAAAATCAGCTGTTTTAAGTGTACAAGGATATGACAAATTTATAGGGATAGAAGATTATTATCTGTGGGCGAAAATGTTTGTAAAAGGGTATAAATTTTTCAATCTTCCTGAATATCTTGTAAATGTCAGAGCCGGTGAAAATATGCTTCAAAGAAGAAGGGGATTTCATTATGCGAAGATGGAGTTTTTATTGCAGATAGAATTTTATAAGATAGGTTTTATAACTCTTCCGGTATTTGTTCAAAATACTTTGGCAAAATTTATCATCAGAATTGCACCTTTGGGTTTTATGGATTATATATATAAAAAACTAAGAAGGGTAACCTACTACAAAAATGACAGTGACAGAAATATATATTTTAATCTAAAATATAAAAATATTCAATATGGAGAATAAAAATGCAGATAAATTCCCGCTCAAAAGAGTCTGTTAATCTTTCATCCATTTTTTTTATGTTCAATAAAAACAATCGTTTTTTGACATTTGTAACTATTTTAATTTTTTTACTTTTTGGATTTGGATATCTTTATATAAAAACACCCTCTTATAAAACCTATACGAGTATTGAACTTGATATCTCCAATCCCCAAACCAGATCCGCCAACAGTGATGATATTTTAAGTACGATAAATTCACCTACGATAAATGATATAGAAACGCAGATTGATTTGTTAAAATCAAAACATATTATTTCAACAATTATCGATAAACTTGATTTGAATGTAAGGTATTACATCTCTTCTCGGATTAAAACAGAAGAACTCTATCCCAATTCTCTTTTTGAGGTGCTGCCTCAGTCAATTAAAAGCACTTCTGTCAGTTTTGTTTTGGAACCTGTCGGGAGTAACAGGTTTAAACTCTATTACAAAAAACCTTTTATTTATAAACTAGTAAGCCTTGTACCGGTTAAAAGTGTCAGAGAAAAGATGAAAGATTTTATTGGAGAATACAGTTATGATGAACTTATAAAAACTCCATACTGCTCTTTTAAAGTTATGAAAAAAAACCATTTATCACATGAAAGTTATGAGTTTACGATTTTTCAAAAAGATACGCTTGTGGATTATTATAAAAGCAGATTGCATATAACTCCCTCATCTTTGCGTTCTTCACTTATAGAGATTGAGTTGCAAGAAAGTAATCCGTATATTTTGAGAGATTTTTTAAATACTCTAAGTGAAGTTTATATAGAACAAAACATCAAAAAGAGAACACATTCAGCATCCGTATCCTTGAATTTCATCAATGAACAGCTAAAAAGTATCAAACGAAAACTGCAAGGTTCCGCAGAGCAGCTGAAACATTTCAAAAAAAGAAGCAACATAATCAATGTCGATACAAAATCCAGAGAGTTGGTGGAAAAACTTATTCAGGCTGACGAACAGGCGGCAAGATTGAATGTTGATTTGAGCGGTTTTCTTATCTTGAAAAAGGAGTTGGACAGAGGTAACTTTTCCGCTCTTATAGGTATAGGGAGCAAATATCCGGCATTAAGCACTATTATCAGAGATTTACAGAGTGCCAGTGCGAAAAGATCCCAGCTGCTTACGACATATACCCCAAAGCATCCAGAAGTTATTGCTGTTAATGAGAGAATTGAAAACCTCAAAAAAGCGATAAAAAATATTGCAGAGGGGATAGAAAAAAATCTTAAAAACAGAAAAAAATCTCTTGATTTGATCATCAAAAGATATAACGCATCTTTGAACAAACTTCCCGGAAAAGAGCAGATGTTAGCCAATTATGAGAGAAAATACAATGTCAATGAGAAACTTTACTCTTATCTGCTTGAGAGAAAATCAGAACTCTCTTTGGCAAAGGCATCCAAAGTTTCAGATGCCAGAGTTATAGACAAAGCGACTGTTGCGGCTTATCCGTATAGTCCCAAAAGATCTTTGGTCATTTTGATTTCTGTGCTTTTGGGATTGATAACATCAATAATCCTTATTTTAATTAAAAACAGATTGGAAAGAAGGATAAAGACGGCTGAAGATATAAGAGGACTCTCTTTTTATCCTACTTACGGGATTATTCCCTATATAAAAGACAGAAATATATATAACAAAGTATATGTTTTGGAAGATGACAACATAGAGGCAAAAGAGGCGTTTAGAAGAGTCAGAGCGGATATAGAGTTTATGAAGACAAAGGATAAAAGCAAGATTATTTTGGTAACTTCTTTGATTCCCAAAGAGGGTAAAACCGTCATAGCTGCCAATTTGGCTGTAACTCTTGGCAGTGGTGAGAAAAAAACCCTTCTTGTGTCGATGGATTTTAGAAAACCGGAAATTCACAATAAATTTAATATCACCAATGAAAAAGGTATCAGCGATCTTTTTTTGAAAAAAGCACAGTTTAAAGAGATAGTATGGCAAACAGAAGGAATGGAAAATTTTCATATTATCACGGCGGGAAATGTTCCCAAAAATCCTTTTGATCTGATAGATTCAAAATATATGAAACTTTTTTTGGAGAAGATGAGAAGGTATTATGACTATATAATTGTTGAAACTTCTCCTGTTGATATCGCACCTGATGCTCTTGTTTTGTCAAAATATGCTGATATAACGATTTTTACCATAAAATCGGAGTTTTCTTCCAAAGAGGATATATTGAAGCTAAATGAGATCATTGAAAAATATAAGATTAAAAATCCGGGATTTATTCTTCATTCTGTAAAAAATAAATATATGGAGATCAAAAATTATGATAAAAGATATGTTTTTTATCAAGCCTGACAGGAAAGAATTATGAAAATTATAAGCGCATTTATAAATTTATCCAAAGAAGAGTATCTTTTCAATCGGGATTTATATGAGATTGAAAAGGGTGTTTCTTTTTCGGACAGAGAGGTTTTTGAATACAGAAATTTTGTTTTGCTGTTTGAAGGGGATATTTACAATAGAAAATCTCTTTGCAAAGAGATAGTAAAAAGAGGTATTGTTTTACTGACAAAATCAGACAGTGAGATATTTATAAAAGGTTTTTCTCTTTTTAAAAACTCTTTTTTAAATATGACAGAGGGAAAATTTACAGCATTTTTATATGACAGATATGAAAAAAAGCTCTATATCTTTCGTGATAAAGTTGGTTTAAATTCTCTTTTTTATTACAGAAAAGAGAATTTTTTTCTTTTTTCCAACAGATTAAAAGATTTTTATCAATATCCATTTTTTGATAAAAAGATTGATTATAACTCTCTTGCTTTGTATCTGAAACACGGTTACATCATGCAGCCTCATACGATATTTAAAAACTGTTACAAGGTAAAGACAGGCTGTTATCTTGTTCTTGATCTAAAAAGCAGAAAAATGCAGGAGAAAAAGTATTGGGATATAGCAAAACTTTACGCAAAAGAGAAGATAGATATCTCACATGAAGAAGCGATTAACGAAGCGGAGACTCTTTTGGAAAATGCCGTTGCCAAAAGAATGAAGAAAAATGAAAATATCGGCTCTTTTTTGAGCGGAGGATATGACAGTACCACCGTTGCGACTTTTTTGCAGTTAAAAAGCAGAAAAAAGATAGATACTTTTACGGTGGGTTTTGATCATAAAAGTTTTAATGAAACCTCTTTTGCAAAACAGAGTGCGGCATTTTTGGAAACGAATCATCATGAAATATATTGTGATGACAAAAGAGCTTTGGAGATTGTTCCTACGATTTTTGATTATTATGATGAGCCTTTTTTTGACTGTGCCGCTATAGCGACGATAGAGATAAAAAACGAAGCGGTATATTCAAATACAGACTCAATTTTTGCCGGTGAAGGAGGTGATGAGGTATTTTTAAATGCCCAGAATGTTGATCTATATACGAAATTTTTCAAGATTCCTTTTAATCAACGGATTTTTTTGGCAGATTTTTTGAAAAAGATAAAAATGGATAAGATGCCTTATATAAAAGATTTATATAACTTCTCTGCAAAATATCAGAAATTTATCAGTATGCTAAATAGCAGGTCAATTTCCAAAATGTTTGATATCCAGACGGCTCTTGTTCCTCCCTCTTTGATAGAGTCTCTTTTGAAAAAAGAGCATAAAGAGATACCGACATTTTTTGATGAGAATTTTTCTGATTTGTGTATAACTCTTGAAAATGAAGCAATGACGACATATTTTAAAAGTTTTCTTTTGGATGACGGTTTTGTAAAAGTCAATCAGGCTTTTTTTGATACCCAAATAATGGTTAGATACCCCTATCTTGATGAAAAATTGATAACTTTTTTGACAAGTCTGGATGTCTCTTTAAAACAGGCTATGGGGATCAAAAAATATCTGTTAAAAGAGATTTTACATAAATATATTCCAAAAGATCTTATGCAAAGACCAAAACAGAGTTTTTCCGTTCCGATAGAGAAGTGGGGAAGAAGAGCTTTGAGGGATCTTGTATTGGATTGCTTGAGTGAAGAGAGGATTAAAAGAGAAAATATCTTTGATTATAAAACGGTGGAAAAATTAAAAAAGGATTATTTTGAAAATGGCAAGAATGAATCTTTTCAGCCTTTATGGTTAATAGTGATTTTTGAATTGTGGTATGAGAGTTTTATGAGCAGTACTGAAACATTTTATTATGAAAAAGTATTGAAACCAGAGATGATATAAAGATATCAAATGAACAAAATATTTGGTTCTGTTTGTAATACAAACTCTTTTGAGTCATCATTTTCCTATAAAAGGAGTAATCTTTTTATCAGTTTTGAGGGAATTGTTTACAATAAAGAGTTACTTTCCAAAAAATTCTCTTTGAGTTTATGTTTAAGTGATGAAGAGTTTTTGCTGGAAGCTTTTAGAAAAGTAAAAACAGATATCTTTTATAAAATAGATGCCGTTTTTTCCTGTGTTATCTATGATAAAACTGATCAAAAAATATATCTTGCAAGAGATAAGATGGGGATAAAACCTCTCTATTTTTATCATTACCAAAAGACTTTTATATTCGGCAATCGATTGAGAGATTTTACCAAATGCAAATTATTTCATAAAGAGATAGATAAAAACTCTTTATCAAACTATTTTACCTACGGTTATATTTTACAGCCTTATACAATTTATAAAAACTGTTACAAAGTTCATTCTGCCCATTTTGCTCTCTATGATATCAAAAACAACACTCTAAAACAGCAAAAATACTGGAGCTTGGAAGATTGTTACAATGAACCAAAACTCAAACTTGATGAAGAGGAGATTACAAAAGAGGCACAAAGACTGCTGCAAGATTCAGTTTTAAAAAGAGTGCAAAACTCTAAAAATTACGGATCTTTTCTAAGCAGCGGTTATGACAGTTCTATGATTTGCGCTCTTTTACAGGAAAACAGTTCTGCCAAAATCAAAACTTTTACGATAGGTTTTTACGAAAAAGATATCAATGAAGCCGAAGATGCGAAAAAAATTGCAAATTTCATAGGAACGCAACATATAACCCACTATTTTTCCAAAGAGGATATTTTAAAAACAGTACCTGCAATATCTCAGATATATGATGAACCTTTTGCCGATTACGGAGCCATACCCACTGTTTTGCTATCAAAAATAGCCAAAGAGCATAACATCGATACTCTTTTTGGGGGTGATGGAGGTGATGAGGTTTTTGCTACGGCAGATGATATTGAGAGATTTGATATGTTGTTAAGCATTCCTTATGATATCAGAAAAGCCGTTAATATTTTGCTTGACTCTTTGCACTTTCTATCCTATGAATTTCCCACAAAATATTATAAATTGGTAAACCTTCTAAAATCAAATGATATACCCGATATGATAAAAGCAAAAGTTCCTCTTTTTACGCAGGATAAAATAAAAAAGATTTTAAATGATAGCGATTTTGAGGATTCGTCTTTTGAAAAAATCAGATTTGGAAGACAAAGTGAGATTGTTGATAGAATCATCGGAACATATTTTCAGACATTTCTCATAAACGGCGAACTGATAAAAACGACCCAATCGTTAAGATATTGTCAAATTGAAGAGAGGTTTCCTTTTTTGGATGAGAAACTTTTCTCTTTCATGGCGAAAGTCCCTTCTGATATAAAGGTAAAAAATAGAGACAAAAAGCATATCCTAAAAAATATCATATACAGATATATTCCAAAAGAGATGATGGAAAGAGAAAAAAAAGGTTTTAGCATTCCTCTTTCAAAATGGCTCAAAGGAGAGTTAAACCCCCTTTTGTTAGATGTTGTCAATGAAGAGAATATAAAAAAAGACGGAATTTTGGACTATAAAAATATTATCGCAATAAGAGATAAATTTTTAGATTCAAAAGAGAAATATGCGGCTGAACTGTGGTCTATACTTATATACCAGTTATGGTATGAAAAAAATATCCGCCTGTAACAATTTCCTTTTTTTAGTTTCCGTTTTGTAACTTTTATAAGCTATAATTGCACTTTATATTTTTAAAAGACAAGGATTTTCATCATGAAAAGGCTACTATTATCAACAGTTGCGGCCTGTGTGGTTGCCGGAAGTTTGAGTGGAGGTGCTATTACTTTGTATCAGGATCCAAACAGCGGAGCCGTATATACAAAAGATGCTCCCGGCAGAATAAAACTGGGTGATTTTATCTCTGTAAAAGATATAAAAGAGGCAAAGAGCAAAACGGCAAAAGCTTTGAAAGTTACACAGGTAAATGCCAAAGTACCTGTTTTGAAATTCAGCGGAACACACTATCTTGGTTACACATATACCGATTATGAAGATGACAGCAAAGAATCTTCAAGCAAATTTGAAACAAGAAGAAACTATCTTCAGATAAAAGCGTACTGGAATAAAAAAGATTATATGAGAGTTACTTTGGATACCTATCAGGACAAAACCGATGACTGGAAAGTGAGACTTAAATATGCCTATGTCTATTTCAGTGATGTTTTGCCAAATACCGGTATGGAGTTTGGTCAGGCTCACAGACCATGGATCGATTATGAAGAGCATAACGGATGGCTTTACAGATCGATTGCAAAAGTATTTGTTGAAGAACATAACGGCGCACATTTGACAAATTCTGCCGATCTTGGTGTTAATTTCAAAACAAAAACCCCATATTTTAGCAGTGAGATAGGTCTTTTTAACGGTGAGGGGTATCATGGCAGACAGTCGGGAAACTCGCTCTCTTTTGAGTGGAGACTTACAGCCAATCTGCTTGGAACAGGGAAAAAACATGTTCATTTGGATGATGAGTATGCAAAAGTCTCATTTTTGGGTCAGCAAAACAGCAAATACAAAGGAGCAGATGATTTAAATTGGTGGGGAATACATGCGGTTTACAATCAGCCTCTCTTTTTACTTGCCGCTATGTATGTGGATTCGGATAATGAGGGAGGAAGTCATGAAGGTAAAGGCTACTCCGTAAATGCGGAGGTAAGACCTATTGAGAAATGGAGTTTTATCGGAAGATATGATGACTGGACAGACAAATCAAAAAGTGATGAACCCCATAAAAAAGAGTATATAGTGGGTGTAGCTTACAAATATAACAAAAATGTAAAAATGTTGGCAAACATATTTTCTATAGATCCAAATGATAATGTTGATGATGATAAGAAAACAAAGTATATGCTGACAACAGAAGTCAAATGGTAAGATAAAATTTTGTCGGAAATAAAAAATATTTTTTGTTTCCGGCAAATTTGATATTTCTTTCTTAAAAATTGTGATCTTTAAAGAGATCTCTCCTCTTTTTTATAATATTTTTGATAAAATCCTCTGTAATTCTTATAGGGCATCTCTAAAAACCTATATTATACAGGAGGAAAAATGAAATATTTAATATCTGCTATTGTGGCTTTAATATTTTTTGGCGGCTGTACGCAAGAAACACAAAACAAACTGGGTCGTGCCATTCAAAACTGGACGGGAACAAACGGAGTTTTGGAAGTTTATGCGGGAAATAAACTGGTTAAAAGATTTATGAAAATCGATAAAATTTCTACGGCTGTCAGTACCGAAGACGGAAAAACTCCACGACCGTATCGATATGGCTACGGATATCTGGATGAAAATCTCAATTTCAAAGTTGATACAGGAGAGAGAAGAGTATATTTTGAATTTAGTGATTACTCAACTTCTTATGTTTTCTTTGAAAATCCGAGAGGTTAATATAAAATACTTGATTTGACAGGCTTTATTGTGTATAATTTGTCATTATAATTCACCTAAAAGGAAATACCATGAATTTACCCGCTATAGATATTCCCATTCCTGCGCAACTTCCGATAGATATACCTCTTTTGGTTCATCCGGCTGTTGTGCATTTTGCAATATCGTTGCCTATTATTCTTTTGCTGATAGAGTTTATAAATCTCATTATGAAAAGAAGAGCTCTCAGTGTTACAACCATAACGCTTATTATTTTGATAGGTTTGATCTTTTTTGCCGCTTTTTTAACAGGAAGGGCAGATGCAAAAGAGACATTTGCTTTGTTGAACCCTGATGTTCAGGCTGAATTGAAGTTTCATAAACTGCTTGGAATTTATCTTGTTTATTCAACTGTTGCCGTTTTGATTTTTAAGATTATCAGTATGATTGCCAAAAAAATATGGTTTAAGATTCTCTATTTTGTAATTCTTATAGCATTTATAGGATTAACTCTCTTTCAAGGCAAAGAGGGAGGAGAACTCGTATATGAGCATGGAGTCAATGTTAAAGCTGTTCAGGTTTTGGAAGACAAGATAGAAGAGAGTCAGGAAGCTGCGCATGAAGAAAAGGCAGAACCTGCTGCTCAAGAGGAAGTAAAGCACGAAGAGGTTGCACCAAAAGCACAGGAGGAAGCGGTTGAAGAGAAACCGGAAGCTGCACATGAAGAAAAAGCAGAACCTGCTGCTCAAGAAGAAGTAAAACACGAAGAGACTCATCCTGTTGAGATGATAAAAGAGAAGATACAAGAGGGTGTTGAGAAAGTAAAAGAGAAAGCAGAAGAGTTAAAACACTCCGCAGAGTAAAAATCGAGGGCTTTTTAGCCTTCGATTAAACTTTTATTAATTATATTTTCGATAAAATCCCCCTCTTTACCATCAATAATAAAAATGAAAGGATGTAGCAGATGTATGCTATCATTAAAAATGGCGGGAAGCAATACAAAGTTCAAGAAGGAGATTACCTAAATCTCGACAAACTTGACGCTCAGCCAAAAGATACTTTAGAAGTAAATGAAGTTTTAGCCGTTAATGACGGTGAGATAAAAATCGGTACTCCGTATGTTGAGGGAGCCAAAGTAGAGCTTGAAGTCGTATCGCAGTTAAAAGGCAAAAAAGTTATTATCTTCAAAAAAAGAAGAAGAAAAGACAGTAAGCTCAAAAAAGGTTTTAGAAAGCAACTAACGAGAGTAAAAGTAACCAAAATATCCGCATAAGAAAAAGGAGTAAAAAATGGCTCACAAGAAAGGTCAGGGAAGTACCCAGAATAACAGAGATTCCGCCGGTAGAAGGCTTGGAGTTAAGAAATTCGGAAGCGAATTTGTAAGAGCGGGAAATATCATCATCAGACAAAGAGGAACGAAAGTTCATCCCGGAAACAATGTAGGTATGGGAAAAGATCATACTATCTACTCTCTAATTGACGGTGTTGTCAAGTTTGAGATAAAAGATAAAACAAGAAAAAAAGTTTCCGTTTACCCCGCATAATCAAAAAACCGTTTCTTAGTAACAAAAGAAACGGTTTTTTACTTACACTTCATTTAAAGGTACTTCTAAAAACTGACAAAGCTATGGACTGTATAGATTTTTAGAGCTACCCTTAACTCTATTTTCGATACAATTTCAATAAAAAATTCAAGGTTTATTAATGTTTATAGATAATGTTGAACTAATGATTAGTTCAGGCAAAGGAGGAGCAGGTTGCGTCTCTTTTAGAAGAGAAAAATTCGTTCCCCAAGGAGGACCAGACGGAGGAGACGGAGGAGACGGAGGAAGTGTCTATTTTATAGTAGATAACAACACTCACACACTCTCTCACTTCAAAGGCAAAAAGCATCTGAAAGCAAAAAACGGTCAACCCGGAATGGGAAGGAAAAAACACGGAAAAAGGGGAGAAGCCCTTTATATAAAAGTTCCTCCCGGTACTCAGGTGATAGATAGCGTAAATGGAGAGGTTTTGCTGGATCTGGTAAAAAACGGTGATGAGATTTTGTTTTTAAAAGGCGGTAAAGGCGGACTTGGAAACTGGCATTTTAAAAGTTCAACCAACCAGAAACCAACTTACGCCCAACCCGGACTTGAAGGCAAAAGTCTCTCTGTCAGGCTGGAACTTAAACTGATAGCCGATGTGGGACTTGTAGGATTTCCAAATGTCGGAAAATCAACGCTGATATCAAGTGTCTCAAACGCCTCTCCTGAGATTGCAAATTATGAGTTTACAACACTTACGCCAAAACTCGGTATTGTCAATGCGGGAGATTATGACTCTTTTGTTATGGCGGATATTCCGGGTATCATAGAGGGTGCGAGTGAAGGCAGAGGTTTGGGGCTGGAGTTTTTAAGGCATATAGAAAGAACGAAATTTTTACTTTTTATGATAGATCTTGCAAATTACAGAACTTTAAAAGAGCAGTACAAAGAGCTTAAAAAGGAGCTTTTTAACTTTTCAAAAGATCTCTCGACAAGAGCTTTTGCCATTGCTTTTACAAGAGCGGATGCGATCACAAAAGAGGAAGCCCATGAGAAGATAGAGGATTTTTTAAAAGAGTTTGATTTGAAAAAAGAATCAGATGTTCCAAACAGATACGCTTTTGATGAAGAGTACCCTTATTATCTTCAGGATATCGATTGGTATGAGAGTTCAAAACCGTTTTTTGCCGCTGCCATTTCGTCAGTTTCAAGATTCAATATAGAACCTCTTGTTTTTTCACTTAACGATATTGTAAAAAGGTTAAGAGATGCAGCGGATAGTGATTAAGGTAGGAACTCATGTTTTAACCGATCAAAACAGAATAGCAAGAGAGAGGATAATGAATCTGATAACTCTTATCGCCAAGCTGATGGAGAGATATGAGGTTATTTTGGTCTCTTCGGGTGCGGTGGCATCAGGCTATACAAAACTGAAACTCGATAAAAAGGAGCTTTGCAACAAACAGGCTCTTTGTGCCATCGGACAGCCCTATTTGATAAGTGTTTATCAAAAGAAGCTTGAGAAGTTTGGATTTTTGGTAGGTCAGATTCTGCTTACGGCTGATGATTTTGATTCCAGAAAAAGAACTCAAAACGCAAAAAAGGCGGTGGAAGCTCTGCTTAAAAACAGAGTTTTACCCATCATCAACGAAAATGACGCAACCGCCATTGAAGAGCTTGTATTTGGAGACAATGATCAGCTCTCATCCCGCGCGGCTTACTATTTTGATGCCGATATGCTTGTGATCCTTTCCGATATCGACGGTTATTATGACAAAGATCCCAAAAAAGAGGAAAATGCAAAGATGTTGAAAGTTGTAAACCGTATCAATCCCAAAGATTTGGAGGAGGATTGCACACCAAATCACTCTTTTGCTACGGGAGGGATTGTTACGAAGCTAAAGGCTGTCGATTTTTTGCTAAAAAGAGGCAAGAGGGTATTTTTATCCAGCGGTTTTGATTTGACAGATGTGGAAAATTATCTTTTACACGGCAGACACACAGGCGGTACCCTTTTTGAAAACGGAGAAGTAAAATGAGAGTGATTTTCATGGGAACTCCCTCTTATGCTACGGAGATTTTAAAGGCTCTTTTGAAAGAGAGTTTTGTTGATGTTTCTTTGGTTGTTACTCAACCGGATAAAAAAGTGGGAAGAAAGCAGATCATAACGCCTCCCCATATCAAATCCTATATGATTGAAAACGGCATAGAGACAGAGATATTCCAACCAAAATCTTTAAAAGAGCAAAAAAGTATCGATAAGATAAAGAGTTTCAAAAGCGATTTTATCGTAGTGGCGGCTTACGGGCAGATACTGCCAAAAGAGATTTTGGATATCGCCCCCTGTATAAATCTTCATGCCTCCATCCTTCCAAAGTACAGAGGAGCCAGTCCGATACAAAGTGCCATTTTGGATGAGGAAGTTTTTACGGGAGTTACCGCAATGCTGATGGATGAAGGGCTGGATACCGGAGATATGCTCGGTTTTTCCTATGTCAAAACAGATGATTTGAATGCGCCACAGCTTTTTGAACTGCTTTCCAAAAAGGCAGCCGATTTGACTCTTGGGGTTTTAAAAGATTTTGGGAATATCAAACCGATTCCACAAACAGAGGCTCTTGCGACCTATGCCAAAAAGATTACGAAAAAAGATGCCCTGATCTCTTTTGACGATGCAAAAAAGACCTATGCAAAATACAAAGCTTTTTATTTTTGGCCGGGGATCAATCTAAAAAGCGGGTTGAAACTAAAAGAGATTCGATTTTTGGAGAATGAGAGTTTTAATGAAGAGGGAAAGATTTTAAAAACTGACAAAGAGGGAGCTTTCATAGGTTGCAAAAGAGGAACTTTGAAATTGCTTCGCATTCAGCCCCCTTCAAAAAAAGAGATGGGTATTATCGAGTATATGAGAGGCAAAAGGATAAAAGTTGGAGATTATTTATCTTAAAGAGATTGACTCAACTCATAATTATCTTATTTCACAATTAAAAGAGAAAAAACTCTCTCCTCCTGTTAGCGTTATTGCCGATATACAAAGTCTAGGGGTAGGAAGCAGAGGAAACAGTTGGATAAGTTTGGAAGGTAATATTTTTTTATCCTTTGCTTTCGATAATAGTTTTTTACCTAAAGATTTACCGATGGTTTCCCGTTCTATCTATTTCTCTTTTTTGATGAAAGAGACGCTGAAAGAGTTTGGTTCTGATGTTTGGCTCAAATGGCCTAATGATTTTTATATAGAAGATAAAAAAGTAGGGGGAACTATTACAAGAGTGTTTCAAAATTACACACTCTCCTCTATGGGTATAAATCTCAAAAAAGCCCCTGATGGCTTTGAAAAGCTGGATATAAGTACAGATAAATTTTCTATAGTAAAAAAATTTTTTATAAATTGTGAATTAAACAATTCTTGGAAGGAAATATTTAGGAAATTTCAGGTAGAATTTGAAAGGAGTAAAGAATTTTCCTTTCATGAGGAAGATACAAAAATTTCTATGCGAGATGCCCTTTTAAATTCCGACGGGTCAATCACTGTTAACAAAAAAAGGATATACAATTTAAGATGAGTGAGATAATAGCGATAGCCAACCAAAAAGGCGGAGTAGGCAAAACGACAACGGCAATCAACCTGGTAGCATCATTGGCAGTAATGGAAAAAAAAGTTTTACTTATAGACCTGGATCCTCAGGCAAACGCTACTACCGGTTTGGGATTTAACAGAAATCAGTATGAATACAATATCTATCATGTCTTAATCGGAAGAAAAAAATTATCTCAAATTATCTTAAAATGCTCCATCCCATCTCTTCATCTTGCTCCTTCAAATATCGGACTTGTAGGAGTGGAAAAAGAGTTTTATGACAATGATACCAAAGGAAGAGAGCTTATCTTAAAATCAAAAATAAAAGAGCTTCAAAGCAGATATGACTATATCGTTATAGATACTCCTCCGGCTTTGGGGTCTATCACTATAAACGCTTTGGCGGCGGCTCATTCGGTTATCATACCTATACAGTGTGAATTTTATGCACTTGAAGGTTTGGCACAGCTTCTAAATACAGTAAAACTTATCAAAAAGACGATAAATCCAAAGCTAAAAATAAAAGGCTTTTTACCGACAATGTACAGTACTCAAAACAACCTCTCAAAGCAGGTGTTTTTTGATCTCAAACAGCATTTTAAAAACAAACTTTTTTTCAATAAGGAAAAATCTTCTTATATCGTAATACCAAGAAACATAAAACTTGCCGAATCTCCCAGCTTCGGAAAGCCCATCATTTTATATGATGTAAAATCGAGCGGTTCTTTGGCTTATCAGGCACTGGCTGAGAATATTTTGGCAGCAGGTTGATAAAATATGGCAAAAAAGAAACTTGGGCGCGGTTTGAGCGCTATCTTGGAAGATGTGGAACTAGCTTACAAACAGGGAGTCGGAGAAGATGAAAATCAGGTCAAAGAGATTTCGATAGACTCTATCACCCCAAACCCCTATCAGCCAAGAAGATATTTTGATGAAAACTCTCTGACCGAACTCTCCGAATCGATAAAAACACACGGACTTTTACAGCCTGTTATCGTTGTTCAAAAGGATGACGGTTATATGCTCATAGCCGGTGAGAGAAGATTCAGAGCGACAAAGATGGCAGGTTTTGGGAGTATAAAAGCGATCATAGCCGACTTTGAAAATCAAAACCTTAGAGAATTGGCTCTTATAGAAAATATCCAAAGAGAAGATCTAAATCCGATAGAACTTGCAAAATCTTATCAGGAACTCATTCAAGAGCATAAAATCACACAGGAAGAACTCTCCGAAATACTTCATAAAAGCAGAACACAGATAACAAATACACTAAGACTCCTTTCATTGAGTGAAAATACGATAGAGATGATAGCTTTGGGAAAACTATCCCAAGGACACGCCAAAGTGCTTGTAGGTTTGGACAAAGAGAGAGAAAAAGAGATAGTCGATACGATTCTCGGACAAAAACTAAGTGTCAGAGAAACTGAAAAACTGGTTCAAAATATCAAAAACAAAGAGATTGAAAAAAGCGATGTTAAAAAAACATTTTTGGATAAAAACCTCCTAAAACATACCGTCTCAACTCTTAAACAAAAGGGGATAAATGCCAAATTTTCCCAAAACAAAATAATTCTGAAATTTGAAGATGAGAAGAATCTGGAAACTTTCTTATCAATCCTAAAATAGTCGTAAAATCATTTCCAAATATAGTAGTTTTTAAGTTTTTCGTAGGTTTGATTTTTATTTTACCTTCCTCTTTTGGGTATAATTAAGATAAAAAAAACCGGAGATGAAGATGAAAAAACTACCAATAGGAATATCAACATTTAAAGATATAAGAAGTGATAACTATATCTATATAGATAAAACAAAAGAGGCACTTAAGTTGATAGAGAGCGGTAAATACTACTTCCTCTCCCGCCCCCGCCGATTTGGGAAAAGCCTCTTTCTTGATACCTTAAAAAATATTTTTGAAGGAAAAAAAGAGCTTTTTGAAAATCTTTATATCTATGATAAATATGACTTTAAATCCTATCCGGTAATTTATATAAGCTTTAGTGGAGGAGTAAAAGATAACAAAAGTCTATATAGACACCTCTTGGCAATACTGAAAGATAACCAGTCAAGATTAAAAATAGAGTGCGAAGAGAGAGAATATCCGGATTTGTGCTTTAGTGAACTTATTAAAAAAGCATACGAGAAATACAACAAAAAAGTAGTAGTACTAATAGATGAATATGATAAACCAATCCTAGATAATATAGAAAAACCAGATATTGCCTATGAATTAAGAGAAGAGTTAAAAGCATTCTATACCCAAATCAAAAACAGTGATGCCTATATCCAATTTGCTTTTCTAACAGGAGTTAGCAAATTTGCAAAAGTTAGTATTTTCAGCGGACTGAATAACCTCGAAGATATAACCCTAAATAAAAAATATGCCAC
>CAYVDJ010000081.1:0-12734 GCA_964450755.1 uncultured Campylobacterales bacterium | reverse complement strand
GGCATTGAGATTAAAATTTCATTTTTATAGTTTAGGATAATTTGTTTTTTACTTTTGTATCGTTTTTAGATAGGTATTGTCATTTAAAAAGAGATAGATTTGTCCCAAAAGTATATCTTTTTGTCTGTCGGTTATGTTTGCGATCTCATCGATATTGTTTTTCAGATATCTTTCAACCTCTTTCATATCATAATCGAGGTCTTCCAGTATATCATAGATACTTTGGGATTCGAGGATATTTGTTATCTTATATCCGTTTTTGTCTATCTCTATCGTTGTTTCGGTCGGGTGGGTAAAGAGGTTGTGTTTCATCCCAAGTACCTCCTGATACGCTCCCACAAGAAAAAATCCCAAAAAATACTCCTCTTTTTTTATATCAACATCATGTAAAAAGAGAGGTTTTTTTATATTAAACTCTATCTCTCCGTCGCTGTCGCAGGTGATATCCCACAGACTTGCCGATCTCACCGGTGTTTCGTCAAGTTTATCCAGAGGCATAACGGGAAAACTCTGTTTGAGTCCCCAATAATCGGGCAGACTTTGAAAAATAGAGAAGTTTATAAGGTATCTCTCCTGAATCCTCTCCTGAATCGATAAAAGCTCTTTGTAGGGTTTGTCTTTTAGAAGACTCATCGCCTTTTTGATGATAAGATGGATCAAAATCTCCGTATTTGATCTGTCTATGAGATCGATATATCCAAGATCAAAGAGTGTCAAAAGTGATTCCATGTGATCCATGCCGTCATGGAGATATTCAAGAGCCACATTTTTGTTGATCGTTTTATAAAGCTCAAAAAGCTCCGTTACCAATGGCGGATTTTCCTCTTTTAGCTTTAAAAAACTCTCATGATACTCTTGTGAGAAAAGCTCTAACACGGGAGCTGTTAAAACAGCATGGGAAGCGGCTATATAACGACCGGATTCTATGAAGATGTCCGGTTCTTGCACCTTTTTTGCTCTTGCGATGGTTTGAAGCATAAAAACGATATCGTTTGCAAATTCTCTGATGGAGTAGTTTTTTTGATGATGCTCTTCATGCTGGGAATACTCTACTGCCAAACCCCCTCCGATATTTAGGGCATGAAGGTTTGAAGCACCAAGCTTTTTAAGTTCCGCATAGATATTTCCCGCCTCTCTTAGAGCTTTTTTCATAGGCGTTATTTCGGTTATCTGTGAACCTATATGAAAGTGGATCATCGTAAACCTCTCCAAAAGAGAGTTTTTTCCAAGAAGTTCTATCGCACTTATAAGTTCGGTGGAAGTCAGACCGAATTTTGAGTTTATTCCACCGCTTTTTGCCCATATACCGATACCGGAACTGTGAAGGCGGATACGAAGCCCTATATTTGGCAATATCGCTTTTTGGGGCATGTTTTTTGCCGTTTGTATGATACTTTCAAGTTCATTCAATCCCTCTATCGTCAAAGTGATATTGTATCCCATCCTTGCGGCGATAAAACCCAGAGTTATCATCTCTTCATCTTTAAATCCGTTTACGGTTATCGGAGCATTTTTGTTATTGAATGCCATGGCTATAAAAAGTTCCGCTTTGCTTCCGGCTTCAAGTCCGTAGCCGTATTTTTCCCCTATATTTACCAGTGATCTGACAAAATTTGGAAACTGGTTTACTTTCAGAGGAAATACTGCATTAAAAGAGCCTTTGTATCTGTTCTCTTTTGAAGAATTTTTAAAATGGGTATAAAGACTCTCTATCTGTTTTTCTATCAGATGAGGGAAACGAAGAAGCACGGGTCCTTTTATACCTCTGCTTCTTACATCTTTGAGGATATCAACAACGGCCGGTTTTGATTTGTAGTTTAGTTTGACTTTTCCCTCTTCTATGATGAAATTGTTTTCACCCCAGATACAAAGTCCGTAATCATACACTTTTTTATTCACCTGTTTTTATAAAAGTCTCTTCTTTTGTTTCCAAGTCTTTTACCCAAATAACACCGTTTTGAAGTTCGTTCTCTCCTATTACGGCACAGTATCTCGCATTTGATTTGTCTGCGGATTTCAGATGGGCTTTTAGGCTTTTTGTTTTGTATTCCAAAAATACTTTTTCATCTTTTCTTCTTTTTAGAGCCTCTTTAAAGATCATATTTTTGGCTTCATCACTCATCGCACCAAAATAGTACCCCTCTCTTTTTGCTTTTGGCATCTCTATAAGTTCCAAAATCCTCTCTATCCCGATGGCAAAGCCGATGGCGGGAGTCGGTTTGCCTCCCAAAAATTCGACAAGTCTGTCATATCTTCCGCCTCCGGCTATCGCATTTTGAGCGCCGAGCGATGATGAGACAAATTCAAATGCCGTCTTTGTGTAATAATCAAGTCCTCTGACAAGATTGCTGTCTATCTCATATTCTATATCCAAACTCTCAAGCATTGAAACAAGATTTGCAAAATCTTTATCGCAAATCTGACAAAGAGAGCCGGTTATACGAGGGACTTCTTTCAAAGCAATCTGGCAGTTTTGGTTTTTACAGTCAAAGACTCTGACAGGATTGGTTGAGATTCTTCTTTGGCAATCTTCACAAAGACCGTCATCTATATCTTTTAAAAATGTAACAAGATTTTCTCTGTATGAGGGCATACACTCATGACATCCAAGAGAGTTTATTTTGAGTTTGAAAGGAATGTTGAAAAAATCCAAAATCTCTTTTATCATAACGATAATATTCACATCTTCCAAAACATCGGCCTCTGCGAAAGATTCCGCACCGAACTGGTGAAATTCTCTAAGCCTTCCTTTTTGGGGCCTTTCATATCTGAACATCGCACCGTAATAGTAAAATCTGTAAATTCCGCCTCTTTTGTCAAGCTTGTTCTCTATAAAACTTCTGACCACTCCCGCTGTTCCTTCCGGTCTGAGGCAGACATCGTTTCCGCCTTTGTCCGTAAACTGATACATCTCTTTTCCGACTATATCGCTGCTCTCTCCAACACTTCTTTTAAAAAGAGCCGTCTCTTCCAATATAGGAGTCTCCACAGGCAGAAAACCAAAATTTTCAGCAATCCTTGAAGCGTTTTTTATAAAATAATCAAATTTTTCACTCCTTGGCGGTAAAAAATCCTTCATTCCTCTTAATGCTTTAATCATGAAAAACATATCCTTTTATAATTTTGTTTATCTCTTTGATCTCTTTTGAAGAATCGATAATGATATGATCAATTTTTAATTTTTTTATAATTTTTTCCATCATATTTTGAACTTTTATCAGATACTCTATCCCTCTTTGCTCTATTTTATCCTCTTTTTTCCCTTTTAGTCTCTCTTTTATCAAAAGGGGATCTGTTTTGAAAAGTACGATTTTGTCCGGCAGAGTGTTTTTAAGTGCAAAGAGATTCAGTTTGATCAAAAAATCAAACTCATCTTCGTTTTTGTTTGCAAGATGATATGCGATACCCGATACAAAACCTCTGTCGCTTATAACTGTCTTGTCAGGATTTGGTTTTATAACCTCTTCAAAATGCTCCGCCCTGTCTGCCAAAAACAAAAACATCTCCGCCCTTTTAGAGTTTAGTCCCTGATGTAAAATAATCTCTCTTATCTTTTTTCCAAGCTCTGTCGCTCCGGGTTCTTTTGTAAAAAGGGCATCTTTGTACTCCTCTTTTAAAAGTTCTATCTGGGTTGTTTTACCGCAGGTATCCACACCTTCAAAAAGTATATACATCCTATCTCTCTTTCAAAAAAGGGAGTATCTCTTTTGGTACAAGATGACTCGCATCTCCGCCAAATTTCAAAATCGTTCTGACAACCGAAGAGCTGATAAAAGCGTTTTTGAGATTTGGCATCAGATAAATCGTCTCGATATCGGGATTTAACGAAGCGTTGGCATATCCCATCTGAAGCTCATATTCAAAATCGCTGACGGCTCTAAGACCTCTTATCACCGCACTTATCCCCTCTTTTTGTGCAAAATCAACCATCAGAGTATCAAACGGTTTGACGATGATATTGTCATATTTTGCAGTTGCCATTTTGATCATCTCCACCCTTTTTCCCACTTCAAACATCGGATTTTTCTCTTTCGAGACGGCAACCGCCACCAAAACTTTATCAAATATCTTTTTTGCTCTTAAAATAACATCCACATGACCTTTTGTTATCGGATCAAAAGTTCCCGGATACAAGACTATTTTATTCATTTTCCTCTCCCCATCTTTTAAAAAGGTTGTGATCTATCCCCAAAAGGTCAAACCACTTTCCTATAAAAAAATCACTCATCTGCTCCAAATTTTCTGGTTTTGAATAGTATCCCGCAACAGGAGGAGCGATGATCACTCCGAGTCTGGAAAGTTTTAGCATATTTTCAAGCGCAATAGCACTGTATGGCATCTCTCTTGGCGCCAATAAAAGCTTTCTTCCCTCTTTTAACATAACCGAAGCCGCTCTTGTTGTAAGCGTATCGGATATACCGCAGGAGATTTTGGCAAGAGTGTTCATACTGCACGGTATAACAACCATCGCATCTGTTTTAAAAGAACCCGATGCCACGGAAGCTGAGATATCACTGTCATCAAGATAAAAACGGTTTTTCTCTTTTTGCATTACCGTTTTTGCATTGTCTGAGATGATGATATACTTTTTTATCTCTGTCGGAAGTTTTTTTATAAAATCCGTTCCAAGATTCACCCCACTTGCGCCGCTTACGGCTATGATGATTTTCACTCTAAAATCTCCACCCTTCTTTTTGAGATAACTTTTGCTTTAAATCTTTTTCCTCTTTTGTTCTTAACGGTTACGATATCTTTCAGGTTTGCATCTTTTAGCAAAACAACATCAAATTCCAAAGATATACCATCTTCATATAACAAGGCCGTTACCGTATCTCCTTTGTTGAGAAGAGTCTGCTCTTTTATGCTTCTTTTTGAGAGAATCTCTCCTTTGCGGATAAATCGTGCCGCTTTTTTGGCTGATACGAAATCTTTTACAGGCTCGTTTATGATATATCTGAAAGTTATATCTTCCTTTTTGATATCCAAAGGTGATATGATTTTATCTTTTTGGATATTATTATTTGCTTTAAAGACACCAAGCAAAGCCACTATCCTGTAACGAAACGAAACTTTTTTACCGTTTTTCAAAACGGCTTTGAAATTTCCCTCATCTCTTTTTAGATAATTTTTTTGAATTTCTATCTTTTTCAGCTCTTTTGGCAAGAAGTCTGTTTTTTTCAGCGGTGTTAAAAAGATCGATTTTATTTTCATGGTCGGATATTTTAAGAGGTATTTTTGTTTCAAAAGAGGTTTTAAAAAAGAGTAATTTGAATTTTTTATGCAGTTTAGATCAAAAGTGATGATTTTTGCTTTCTGTTTTGAGATTTTATAACCCTTTTTTTCCAAAAGAGAAGAGAGTTTTTTTGATGTGATCTTATAGTTGTAACTCTTTTTTGGGATATAGAGTATTGTCTGGTTGTTTTTGGAGGAGGGAAATATATCTTTTATCGTAACTTTGCCTGATTTCAAACAGTATCTGTCTGAAAACTGTTGTGAAAAAAGCGATTGGAAAATCAAAAGAGGAAGTAAAAAGCGTATAAACATAGTGTAAGCCGGTTTTTAAATGGAGCGGGAGACGGGGGTCGAACCCGCGACCCCAACCTTGGCAAGGTTGTGCTCTACCACTGAGCTACTCCCGCAAATACGGATGAAATTTTAACTCTTATTTGCTTAGAGTTTTATAAAGAGTGTAGAAATTTTTAGGGTAAAATTGGATAAAATTTCATAAAAAAAGCACAAAGGCATTTAAATTGGATATAAACAGGATAAAAGAGGAACGAAAATCATGGCTGAAATGGAAAAACATAGCACCTCTAAGGGAGCTTTTAGGCAAACTTCCCGATATCGACTCACAAACAAAGTTGAATGATACGATAACGATAAGCGGAGATATCTGCAAAGAAGAAAAAGATTTTATAAAAGATGTCGCATGGGCATTGAGAGCATGGAGAAAAGGACCTTTTAGAGTATTTGATACATTTATAGACAGTGAATGGAAAAGCCATATAAAATACAATCTCTTAAAGCCTTTTTTTGATATAAACCAAAAAAGTGTAGCCGATATAGGGTGCAATAACGGTTACTATATGTTTAGAATGTTGAAAGAAAATCCAAAAGAGATAGTAGGATTTGATCCCTCTCCCCTTTTTAAAACCCAGTTTGATTTTATCAACCATTTTATAAAAAGTGATATTGTTTATGAACTTTTGGGAGTTGAACATCTCCCCTTTTACGGTAAAAAATTTGATGTTATCTTCTGTCTTGGAGTTTTATATCACCGAAGCGATCCGATAGCTATGCTCAAATGCCTAAAACAGGGACTTAACAAGAAAGGTGAAGTGTTTTTGGATACCTTTTTTATAGAGGGTGATGAGCCGATTGCGCTGTCTCCTTCAAAAACATATTCCAAAATCCCAAATGTTCATTTCGTACCTACGGTAAAAGCACTTCAAAACTGGTGTGAAAAAGCCGGTTTTGGCTCTTTTGAGATTTTGGCAAAAAAACCGACAACTTTTGAAGAGCAGAGAAAAACCAAGTGGATATTAGGAGAGAGTTTGGAAGAGTTTTTGGATAAAAACGATCCGGGCAAAACTGTTGAGGGTTACCCCGCACCAAAAAGGGTATATGTAAAGCTTAGGGTTTAAAAGAGAAGATTTCCCTTATCACCCCGTTGCAATCCTCAAAATATCATTGTAAATCGTAAAGAGCATCAATGAAAGCAAAAGTATCCAGCCTCCTATTGTCAGTTTATAGAGGATATTTTCGTTTGGAGGTCTTTTGAAGATCATTTCATAAAGGTTGAAGATGATATGTCCTCCATCAAGTGCCGGAATCGGCAGGAGGTTTAAAACTCCGAGATTTACCGAGATCAGCGCGGTTAGACCAAAAAGAGCCGTTATGCCGACAGAGGCTGCCTGTGAAGTTACCTGAACTATCGAGATGACTCCTCCCATCTGATTTATCGGTATGATCCCTTCTATCAGCTTTTGCAGACCTTTTATGATAAGGTATGATGAATCTATCGTTTTTTTATAGGCGTAAGAGAAACTCTCAAACAGCCCCAAATGCAAAGTTACTATATCTCCGCTTGGCATGATCCCGACGGCTCTTTTTTTGATATCCTCTCCGAAGATATTTTTCAATGTGGATATTTTGGGAATAATTTTGATATTTTTTATTTTATTGCCTCTTTTTACGGTAAAAAGCAAAGCTCCTTGAGAATTTTTGATATATCTGCTTAGATCACTCCATGTTTTTACATCCATACCGTTTATCTGTAAAATCTCATCTTTTGGTTGAAGTTTTGCCGCATTTGCGGGAGAATTTGGTGATACTTTTCCTATAACGGGAGCTAATTCGTTTACTCCCATAAAAGCTATGAGAAGATATAGGATATAGGCTAAGAGGAAATTTGCAAAAGGTCCTGCCAAAAGGATGGCTATCCTCTGCCACGGTTTTTTTGAATTGTAACTGTCTTTGTCATGATTTGCTTTTAGAGGGTTTAGATCATCTTGCCCTTTCATCTGCACATATCCTCCAAGAGGGATGGCACTCAGGCAGTAGGTGGTTTCTCCCTTTTTTTTGCAAAAAAGCTTTTTCCCAAATCCTATACTGAAAGTTTCGACTTTTACGCCAAAAAGCCTTGCAACAGTAAAATGACCCAACTCATGAAAAAATATCAAAAAAGAGAGTATAATTAACGATACGATTAAACCCACTATTTAACTCCTTTTGCATAACCTAAAATATACTCAAATCCCGAATAAAGCGTTATCAAAACGGCAGCCCACAAAAGGAGTTCTCCGCCCTGCCAGTTCATGATCAAAAAGCCGATGGCAAACATCTGTGCTACTGTTTTTAGTTTACCGCTGAAGGATGCAGCTACGCTTATACCCTCTCCGATTGCCGCAACTCTAAGACCGGTTACAAAAAACTCTCTTGTCATGATAAGATAGATAGCCCACGGATTTGCTCTGTCTATATACATAAGCCCCAAAAATGCCGCAAGAGTAAGCATTTTATCGGCAAGAGGGTCAAGAATGGCTCCGACTTTTGTCATCTGATCCCATTTCCTTGCTATATAGCCGTCAAAAAAATCGGTTATACTTGCAACTACAAAAAGCAAAGCGGCAGAGTAGTCAAGCCAGGAGGGGTGGATACCTTCAAAGATACCCAAATCTCTCTCTACCAAAAAAAGATACATCAAAGGCGCCATCAATATCCTGATAAAAGCTAGGATATTCGGAAGATTTAAGATCATCTAAAAGATGTTCCCCCATCTACGATCAAAGTCTGTCCCGTTATCCAGGAGGCTTTGTCACTGCACAAAAACAGACATGCTCCGGCTATATCCTTTGGTGTTCCCATTCTGTTTAGAGGAGAGCGCTCTATCGTTGCCTCTTTTACCTCTTCATAATTTGTAAAAGCTCTCAAAGCATCTGTTTCGATAGGTCCTCCGCTTACGGCATTTACTCTTATATTTTTCTCTCCGAGCTCCTGAGCGGCATATTTGACCATTGTTTCAACGGCGGCTTTGTTAGTTCCGTGTCCGGCATAGTTTTCTATATAGACCAGATTTCCGGTGGATGACATAGAGAGTATCACACCTTTGCCAACTTTGTCCATCCTTTTTGCCGCTTCCTGTGCACCGATCACAAACGCCGTAACCGTAGCGGTATAGATATTTCCCAAACCTCTTGGTTTAAGCCGCATAAATTTTCCGTATCCGCCTACAACCGCACGACCTGAAATGATCGCATTTGAGATAAAAAAATCGACTCTGTCAAAATCTTCATCGATCTTTTTAAAAACATCTTTGTACTCATCAGGTTCCAAAATATTTAACTTATAATATCCTGCCTTGATGTTATGGTTTTTTTCAAGATCATCTTTTATCTTTTTTGCCTCTTCTTCGTTTGAATTGTATGTAAAAGCCACATTTACACCGTTTTTGGCAAATTCATAAACGATAGCTTTGCCTATTCCCCTCGTTCCGCCACTGATAACTAAAGTTTTACCCTTCATCAAAAACCTTTAACAGCATATTTTTTCAGCGTCTCTTCTATCTTCTTCATATTCTCACCGCTTGGAGGAACAAGAGGCAGACGATACTCCAAAGATTCTATAAGAGATGCCATATACATTGCCGCTTTTATGGGGATTGGATTGCTTTCGCAAAAAAGATCTCTGTTTATCTCAAAAAGATGATCATTCAAAGCTTTGGCTTTTTCCAATTCGCCGTTCATAGCATGGTGAACAAGAGCGGATATCTCATTTGGCAATATATTTGAAGTAACGGAGATAACGCCTTTTCCTCCGTTAGCCAAAATCGGATAGTTGATCATATCATCTCCGCTGATAACAGCAAGTTCAGGCATTCTTGCCAAAAGCTCCACTGTTCTTGCCATGGAACCGGTAGCCTCTTTGATGCCGTAAATGTTATCAAAATCCCTAAAAAGTCTCTCTACCGTTGAGGGGAGAAGATCGGCTGCGGTTCTTCCGGGTACATTGTATAGAAGTATCGGGATATTTATGGATTTTGCGATGGATGCAAAATGCTGATAAAGTCCCTCCTGCGTAGGTTTGTTGTAGTAGGGAGTTACGGAGAGGATACCGTCTGCGCCGTTTGATTCGGCAAACTGTGCCAGACTCATCGCTTCTCTTGTTGAATTGCTTCCCGCACCTGCCAAAACTTTGGTTTTTGTTCCTCTGCACACTTCAACCGCCGCTTTGATACAGGTTTGATGCTCTTCATGGGTGAGTGTTGCGCTCTCTCCCGTCGTTCCTACCGGTACAACCACATCGATACCGTTTTCTATCTGTCTTTCTATCAGTTTTTCATAAGAGTTCAGATCCAGTTTTCCATATTTAAATGGAGTTATCAGAGCCGTCATTGCTCCCGTTAGAGCGTTCATTTTTCTTCCTTTCTTAAAATTATAGTTGTTGAATTATCTTTTGTAAAATATTTTTTAGCAACTTCTACGATATCATCAGTTTTGAGTTTATTGATATTATCCTCATATTCCAAAAGCGGTTTTATATCGCCTTTTGCAAAATAGCTTCCAAAAAGGTCTGCAAGATTGCTTGAGTTTTGCATACCGAATATAAAATCGGCTTTTGTGTTGATCTTGACTTTATCAAGCTCCTCTTGTTTTATACCCTCTTTTTTTATCTTCTCTATCTGTTGCCAAAACTCTTTTTCCACCGTTTCGGCTTTGACTTTCGGATTGCAAATGGCTAAAAACAGAAATAAAGAGGGATCTTTGTTTTCCATATTGTAAGCGTATATCTGATTTGCAAGTCGCTTTTTGTCGATGAGATCTTCATTTAGCCTACTGCTTTTTCCGCTGCTTAAAAGTTCGCTCAAAGCTGAGAGTTTTACCTGATCTTTGTCCTGAAAATTGGGTATATGAAAGACGATTGCTATAAATTCCACTTCACTCTCTTTGTGGATTATCACCCTTTTTTCTCCGTCTTGCTTTGGCTCGACCTGATGAACTTTTGGAATATCACAACAGTTTTTTATATCTTTGAAATATTTTTCGCTCTCTTTGAAAACATTTTCCGGCTTTATATCTCCGGCTACGACGATTACGGCATTTTTGGGCTGATAATAGGTTTTATGAAAATTTCTTATATCTTCAATTGTCCAGTTTTTTATATCTCTCATAAATCCTATCGGCGTCCAGTGATAGGGATGATAGAGATATGCGTTGTTAAAAAGCCTGAAATAGAGATATCCCATCGGAGAGTTATCCGTTCTCCATCTTCTCTCTTCCGTAACGACATTGTGTTCGGTTTTATACTCTTCCTCTTTCAGATTGAGATTTTCCATCAGTTCGGCAAAAAGTTTCAAAGATTCTCCGAGATTTGAGGAGGCGCTTTTGATAAAATAGTGTGTATAGTCAAATCCGGTTGAAGCGTTGTTGATTCCGCCAAATCCTTTGACTATCTCGTCAAATTCTCCCGCTTTTAGATGTTTGGTTGATTTGAAATTCATGTGTTCGAGCATGTGCGCGATACCGCTTTTACCCATCACCTCGTTTCTGCTTCCTACTTTGTAAAAGATATCCGTTGTTATGACTCCGCTTTCGTTTTGCATAGGGATAACTACAACCTGCAATCCGTTTTTTAAAGTTTTCGTGTAATATTTGGGTAGTGCGCTGCTGCTCATTAATACTCCTGTTAAAAAAATAAATAAAAATAGTACTCTTTTCAATTTCTTTCCTTTAAACTCTGTCTGATCCGATGACCTCTTTTATATCTTTGAATCCCTCTTTTTCCATCAGTTTTAAAATACCTTCATTTATCTCTTTTGCCAAAGAGGGACCTTTAAAGATAAGAGCCGTATAAATCTCTACCAAAGAGGCTCCGGCTTTTAGTCTTTTAAAAGCTTCGTTTGCATCATCTATCCCCCCTACACTGATAAGAGTTGTTTTGCCGTAGAGATTTTTTGCCAAATGTTCAAAAAGTTCAAAACTTTTCTCTTTCAATACTTTTCCGCTGAGACCGCCAAAGTCTTTTGCCTCTTTTATCAGCGAATAATCCATAGTCGTATTTGTTGCGATTATGCCGTTTGCACCGTTTTGGACGGCACTTTCACAAAGCATTAGAGCTTTGTCTTTTTGCATATCGGGGGCGATTTTGAGCAAAATGGGTTTGGAAGTTATCTCTTTTGCCTCTTTAAAAAGCTCTTTGATAAAATTTTCATTTTGAAGATCTCTAAGTCCCGGAGTGTTTGGAGAGGAGATATTTATCACCATAAAATCACAGATATCCTTAAAAGTATTCATCAAAGATTTATAGTCCTCTATCGCCTCGTCTTCGGGTGTTGTTTTGTTTTTGCCTATATTTACGGCTATCGGAATTTTACAGGGATAGAGCTTTTTGACTCTCTCTTTTATCTTTTTTGATCCGTCATTGTTAAATCCCATCGCATTTTGAACACTCTCATATTTTGGATATCTAAAGAGTCTCGGTTTTGGATTGCCGACCTGCGCTACGGGTGTAACGGTACCAACCTCTACAAATCCAAATCCCAAAGATTCAAGAGACTTGATCATTAGAGCATTTTTGTCAAATCCCGCTCCGAGTCCAACCGGATTTGGAAACTCTGTATCAAAAAGTTTTTGTTTAAGTCTTTGATCATCTATAACAAAATGTTTTTTGAGATAGTCTTGAAAGAAGGAGATATCACCTGTGCTTTTTGAAATAAATTCGACAATATTGTGCGCATTTTCCGGATCAAGTTTAAAAATCCACTCTCTTATACTCTGATAATCCATTTTTCTCCCAAGCTGTTTAAATATAGGGTGGATTATACTCAAATTTTAATAAATTAACAACACAACTGCCGGATATCCTGAGTTTTGCCGGTTGAAAGATCGAATTTGACAAAAGGGCAGATCTAAAAAGAGTTATTGGAAAAATTATGACAGAGCAGTAGGATGATCTCTCTTCTGATACCTGTTTATGCTCCTATGTATGCCTATATAATCAATCTGAATGATAAAAGAGATATATTTTCAATAATTTCTTTTTTACCATGAATTTCTCCCAAAAAACAAAACAGGACATTTTGTCCTCTATTGCCCTATATCGTCAAATAGGGGAACAAAATGTCCTGATATTGCCAGATTTCGGGTAAAAAGGACACAAATATTTTTTAACTTTTTAGAGAAATATTCAAAATTAAACTATTTTGCTAATTTTTTCCAATAGCAGGACAAAAAAAT
>CAYVDJ010000080.1:0-3141 GCA_964450755.1 uncultured Campylobacterales bacterium | reverse complement strand
TCGTTACTCCTCCCCAATCAGTATCTTTGTTATTATTTGTCGAAAAACAGCTCATATCATCAAGAGGTTTCATATATTCTAACCACTCTTGATTATCTCCCAAAATTCTTGGATGCAAGAGGGGAGGTTTTTTTTTCTTTTCAAAAGGTTTATAACTTTCTAGTGAAACTGATTTTAAAGAGAGGTTTCTATAAGATGCCGCTTTACATTGGGATTGATTATCTTTATCACAACCTCCCGGATATTGGTTATAGATAAATATCGTTACGGTTAGATCGTGTTCATCTCTATACTTTTTTGGAACATTTAAAGTGATCGTTTTAGTAGAGGAGTAACCAAGTTTTTGGGCAACTTCATCCGATTTTATGGTCGTATAAACACTGTCTCCTTTTGCCGCCCACAAGATAAAAACTCCTGCGTCTATATCATCTTGCCAATTGTCATCTACATTATATTGACACTCTCCGGTAGCATTTTTTTCACTATCGGCACAATGATCTGGATAAGAACCAAAGAGTCTATACCATGAGATCTCATAACTGAACTTATCGGCAATATAACCTTGTGGGATCAAAAATCTAAATTGGGCCCATGCGGGAGAGCCTTGAACTTTTTTATGGATATTGTTTGTTGTTTTTGTCAAAAATTCAAAAGAGCCGTCGTTTATCACCCTCACTTTGCATTCGTTATCTCCGTTATCGTTTAAAATATCTCCTCCGATTTTGACTCTGTCACCGTCCAAAACCGCTGATAGATCGCAACTGCTGTTATCAAAGAGAGGATTTTCTTTTAGCAGGTCTTCTATCTTTAAAGTATCGTATATCCTTAAAGAATCGGTTGAAGTCAGATAGTTGTTTATATCGTTTGAAGGTATCGGAGGGAGAGTAACATTTTCCAGTAGCGGTTTTATTGTTACTTTGATCTCATCTTTGCTTGTTGCGCCACTGTTATCTTTTACAGTTAAAGTCAACAGATGTTCTCCCACACTAAAATCATCTTTGCTAAATGAGGCACTTTGACTCAAAATCGTACTACCCTCCCTCCACTCATAACTTACAATCCTTCCGTCAGGGTCAGAAGCAGTTGCATTCAAAGTAACACTCTCTCCTTCTGTGATACTTATATCAACTCCCGCATCCACTGTCGGAGGTCTGTTTGATATAACATGACCTCCTCCCCCTGTGTCTGGAGGAGTTGGTTTTGGCTTTGGCTTAGATGGTGAAGGAAGTACAACAACGGTTTTTGTAATAGTTGTTGTATTTCCCGCTTTATCGGTAGCTGTGTAAGTGATGGTATAAGTACCCGGCACTTTTGTATTTACAACTCCGCTGATCGTTACGACTACATCTCCGTCTTTATTATCTTTTGCTATCGCTCCTAAGTCTATATAACTCTCTCCCTCCTTTATCTTTATAAGAGTGTCATCTTTGATAAATATCTCAGGAGGAGTGATATCTATCTCTCCTCCTTTATGGATAGTATCTATAATATAAGAGAGCTTTTTATAGCTTAATGTTGTTTTGTCTTTATCTTTTGAGGGTTTATAGACAAGTGCTTCTTTATAATCAATCTTTCCGTCTATATAAATATCATCTTTGAACAGTTCTTTGGAATACTCCTGTAAAGAGTCATATAATCTTGTTTTATCGATACTCTTTCCCATCATTGGACTGATTTTTTGATATAAAAGTTCGCTCATATAGCTGATGACAAAATCATCTTTTAACTCTTTTATATCTTTTCCTTTTGCGATAGCTCTTATCACTCCTTTGTTTGGTGTATAGAAACTGTCTATGATACCGTTATCATCACTATCCCAATCTTCTCCTCCTCTTACATCATAAAGATAAAAACTCTCATCTTCCAAACTATCGGCATGAGAATCAAACCTCCCTATCTCATCTAAACTTTTTCCATCACTTGTACTCTCTTGCCATAGAAGTTTTAATGCTCCATTATCTTCAAGTTTATATATCCTAACTTTTGCATTTGCCAAATTTCCAAGAAGTACTAAAGCTTCTGTCTTTTTATAAAGCATTTTATTTGTAAGATCCAAGAACTCTTTTGAATCAAGAAAATCATTTACAATTTTTTCTTTTGTTTTTGATTTTAATCTTTTACTCCAAAATGCAAGTCCCTCTTTATCCGGTTCTCTGTTTAGAAGAGTTCTATAACATATAGTGATAAAATCTTTATCATTTAACTTTTTGTCTCTAAATTCTTTTGAAAAGAAAAAAGAGTAAGCGATATCGGAAGGCTTTTTTTCACCGCTTTTTAGCTTCAAAACCCAATAATCAACACCCTCTTTATCAGAATCTCTCTGCATTATCAGGTTATAAAATCTAACTATAAAAGCTCTTATTTTATCTTCATCTTTATAGGCTTTGATGCCGTAGCTTTTGCAAAGGGATTCAAATTCCAAAGAGAGGGCAAACGAGTAAAATATCTCTTCTCTTCTTTTACCTTTGTTTTTTATCTCATCAAGCCAGTAGGCAAATCCTTCATTATCCGGATTTCTATCAAAAAAGGTAAGATATACTCTTTTTAAAAACTCTTCATCACTCAAAGAGAGTTTTTTCATCTCATCGCTTTTATAAAAAAACAAAGCTACATCAAGAGCTGTCATATCATCTTTTAACATCTGTTTCCAGTAAGATAAACCACCTGCATCGGCTTGTCTTTCATAGATATTTTGGTAGAGTCTTTTTATGAAGGATTCTACCTGTTTATCAGAAGCAAAGGAGAGGTTAAGAAGCAGTGTTAAAATTGTAAAAAGTTGTATGATTAATCGCATGGTGTTTTACACAATTTGGCAATCTCCAACAAAGAGTTATCTAAAACCCCTAAAACTATAAACATATACTTTGAGATATTGTAAAATACAAGTTGTCTTTCCTAATCCTTTATTATATCGTTTATAGACAACTTTTTGGATTATAAACTGCATTTTTTTAGTAAAAATTGGGTTGTAACCTAAAAGATTTTTTCTTATCATGATTCTCTCCAAAAAACAAAACAGGACATTTTGTCCTCTATTGCCTTGTATCGTCAAATAGGGGAACAAAATGTCCTGATATCGTCAGATTTCGGGCAAAACGGACACAAATGTTTTTTAACTTTTTAGAGAAATATTCAAAATTA
>CAYVDJ010000079.1:0-15916 GCA_964450755.1 uncultured Campylobacterales bacterium | reverse complement strand
AGATTATCTGCAAGGATCTGTAACAGACTCCTGATTTGGATACAGATATATCTCAACTCTTCTGTTTAATGCCATATTTGCAGGAGAGTTGTTAGGAACCAAAGGTTTGTTAAAAGAGCATCCTTTTGCAAATATCTGATTTGGCAAAGCGCTGTTATAGAGTATATTTCCTACAACCGAAGCTCTTTTGTCAGACAGGTTTTTATTGTATTCCCATGTCCCTCTTGAATCTGTATGTCCTACGATCTGTATGATGGTTTGAGGATACTGTTTTAAAACGGGAATGAGACTGTTTATCTTCTGCCTTGCACTCGGTGTCAATTGGGCAGAATCGGTAGGAAACATCATCTTGTCTCTGAAAGTGATCTTGACATATTTGTCATTCTTTGTGATGATGATATCTTTGCTTCTGTCAAGTTCCGCATCCGGTGAATCACTGACATTTGTATGCAAAGAGTGCGCAACCTCTTTTGCCTGTTTATCCATACTGTATCCGACCAAACCGCCGATAGCCGCACCTGCTGCTGCACCGATAGCCGCTCTTTTACCTTTGTGATGACCTTTTGTTACTCCTCCCGCAAGTGCGCCGATGGCCGCACCAAGAAGTGCTCCTTTTTGGGCATTGGTCATAGTCTGTCCTTCGGCACCCGGTCCCTGTACGGGCGCACATCCTGTAAATATCAATGCCGCCGAAGCTGCTATCAAACTAGTTTTTATAAATAATTTCATTTTAAAATCCTCCTGATTTAATGTTGTCTTTTTTATTATAACAAAATTTTACTTTATTGAACGGATAATAAAAGTGTGCTATACTTTCCGATAAAAATTTTTAGGAGTAGTATGCCTCTTAGATCATTAAATGAGGAACAGTTTGAAGCTGCCACCGCACCTTTTGGACAAAATCTCATCATCGCTTCGGCGGGAACCGGTAAAACATCTACTATTGTGGCAAGAATCGGTTATCTTCTGAAAAAAGGAATCAATCCGCAGGATATTTTGCTGCTTACTTTTACAAACAAAGCGGCAGCCGAAATGGTGGAGAGAGTTGGGCGTTATTTTGATGAGAAAATTGCCAAAAAGATAGAGTCGGGTACTTTCCACGCAGTCAGTTACAGACTTTTAAAAAAATACGGAAACAATATCATCCTAAAACAGCCTTCAGAACTTAAAGTGCTTCTAAAAACAATCTATGAAAAAAGAGTTTTTCATCACATAGAGGCAAGTGTCAAACCCTACGGCGCACCATATCTGTATGATCTTTTCTCTCTTTATCAAAACAAAGAGCCATCTCTCTCTTTTGGAAAATGGATAGAGGAGAAAAACGAGGAGCATGAACCTTTTGTACTTATTTATGAAGATATCATAGAGGAGTTCAAAGAACTAAAAGAGAAATTCGGATATGTTGATTTTAATGATCTTCTGATAAAAATGAAAGATTTTTTAAAAAAAGAGAGATTGCCTTTCAAAGAGATACTTGTGGATGAGTATCAGGATACAAACCGGCTTCAAGGCTCTTTGATAGACTCTTTCAACTCTGATTCACTTTTTTGTGTCGGGGATTATGATCAGAGTATCTATGCCTTCAACGGAGCCGATATCAATATCATCGCCTCTTTTAAAGAGAGATACAAAAAAGGAAATATTTTTGTTCTTGATAAAAATTACCGCTCTTCCAAACAGATCCTCTCTCTTGCAAATAAGGTTATCAACCACAATCCCCGCATTTTTCCAAAAAAGCTTGAAGTTACAAGAGATGGAGATTTTGAATCCCCGAAACTTCTGGTTTACAGTGAACTTTTCGAGCAGTATCACGGTATCGCCGACAAGATCAGACTCTCTTCTACACCAAAGGAGGAGATAGCCGTTTTATTTCGCAACAACTCAAGTGCCGACGGTATAGAAGCAAGTCTAAGAGAGATAGGAGTCGGATGCAAGAGAAGAGGAGGAATAAGTTTTTTTGATACAAAAGAGGTAAAGGCAATGTTGGATCTTTACAGTGTTGTTATAAATCCAAAAGATATGATGGCTTTTATCCATATACTTGAATATGCAAAAGGTATAGGAGGAGCCTTTGCCAAAGAGCTTTTTGATGCTCTTTATCTTTTGGGAGAAGGAAATATCGTAAAAGGACTTTTATCTCCAAAAGATATAAAAAATCCTTTCAAAAGGGTAAAAGTCAAAAATCATCAGCTTGGATTGTTTGATGATTTTGAGGAGTTTGGGAGTGTGGGGAGATTTAGGAAATTTAAATTTGAAGAGAGATTTTATTCAAATCCGATTTTAAAGCATTCAAAATTTAATGATGATTCCGTGAAATTTCTTTATGCCTTTTATCTTTTTATCAAAGAAGCAAAAAATCTCTCTCTGCCAAAAAGTATCGTTTCATCCATCTCAAGATCCGCCGTTTTTGATCATATCCTCTCAACTCTCGCCAAAAAAAGAGCTACTCTAAAAGACGGAAGTATCGATAACTCTATCGAAAAAGAGGCAAAAGATCGCATAAAAACAAAAGCCGCCCTTTTATATGATCTCTCATCATCTTACAGCGACAGCAGAAGATTTTTAAATGCAATGCTGCTTGGAAGCAAGGAGATGAGCGAGGGAGAGGGAGTAAATCTTCTAAGCGTCCATGCAAGTAAAGGTTTGGAGTACAAAGAGGTCTATATCATCGATCTGATGGACGGCAGATTTCCAAACAGAAAACTTATAAGCAGAGGTGGCGATATGGAAGAGGAGAGAAGGCTTTTTTATGTGGCCGTAACAAGAGCCAAAGATATCCTTTATCTCTCTTACGCCTCTTATGACAGGATAAAAAAGATAGATTATCTGCCTTCCCCCTTTCTGAAAGAAGCCGGACTTGGCAGTTAAGAGTTATTTTTGAATTAAAATCTGATTTTAGGGAACCAAAACCGGCTTAACAGTTGAAAAAGAGAATACATTTATAGCTTTTTGATAGACATAAGGCTCTTTTAGATAATCCTCTTCATGTTCAAATTTGACTTTTAACTGATCAAACGATATCTTCACACACCCCATACTGCTCTCTTCGTTTCCGTCTATATCGTAACCGCAGTATGCCGATTTTATCACTCCTTTGCCCTCAAACCTCAACCAGTTTTGATTCTCTTTGACAGTATCTGTAAAAAGCTCTCCCGTTTTGTTTTTTATCTGTTTGAATCTGAGTCCCGGATAATCAACATAGGTATCAAATAAGATCTCATTATTATCTCTTTTTAGAAATGTTTTTTCATCTTTTTTTGCAATTATATCAGATGTTAAAAATATAATTTTCCCCTGCTTTTCTATATGAAAGAGGGTTTTTAATGCTATCCATGGAGCTTTTTTATCCAAAAAGGTAACATTTAGATCTTTTCTGTCCCTCTTTTTAACTGCAAAAACCTTTTTCTCAGGAATATTCAAAGGCTCGGATATCAAAAAAGCTCTATATCTTTTGGGAATATTTAAATCGGAAAGATAGTTTTTTATAGGCTCTATATCTTTTAGAATATCTTTTGCTTTTATCTCTTTTTTCTTAAATCTCTTAAAATTTAATTCTATTAAAATAGAATTCTTATCATTTTTATCCGCTATTTTATTATAATTTACCATATTTTCTTTTTTCTTAACAGGATCAAATCTAAACTCTTTGTTATTTTTCATAATAAAAGACAAATTATTTTTCAGTGTCAGATGATCAAGAAATATTTTTCTGATATTCAAAAGCGTATCTTTTGTCGTATTGTCCTCTTTATAAAGAGTTTTATATTCATCAAAAACCGTATAAGGAGTTATAATATCTTCTATCGGTATGCCGTGATTGTAAATTTTACCCGGAAACAGTTCGGCATTTTTAAAAAGCTCATCCAGATTATCGGCAGGTATGATATTCAGATCAGACAAGACAATGTTTTTGATATTTACCTCATGGGTTTTTGCTATGTCTTTAAATGCTTTTAACAGAGCATCTTTTTTGTTCCATTTCAGACCTATAAAATTTATCTCATCTTTTATATTTTTATAATCATATTTTGATTTTGTACTTATCTGTATCAAACCGATGAAATCTCCGCCGTATATTATCTCTTTTATAAAAGAGTCTCCGTACAAATCTCTGAATTTTTTAATTTTATCAGCTTTTTTTCCTTTTGCAAGAAGAATATCTTTTGCTTCCTGAGAGAGTTCAACCGGATTTTTCAAAGAGCTGGATGAATTTTTCACTTTCACATAAAGAAGATAGGTCAAAGAATAGTCGTTGATTTTGTTTTCCCGAATAAAAGATGCTTTTTGTGTTTCATTGAATATCGTAGAACCTCCGTTTAAAAATCCCAATTCTTTTGCCAAAACCCTGCTGTTTGGAATCAGGCTGATTTTAAAACTTACTTCCTGATTTCCCTGATTCGTCTGCACAGATGGCGTTTGAACAGCACTTTTTCTAACCTCTTCACTTAAGGTATCAAATCCTACGGCAAAATCAATACCGACTTTGGATATGTGATTGATTATCAAATCTTTAGCACAGCTTAAATTATATGTAAAAAATAGTATAAATATATAAATTATTAATTTATTAAAGAGATTATACATTGAAATGACCTTTTATTTTTATATTGTGTTCTATTGTAATAAATGAAAGTTAAAATGTTTATTAAAAAACCGATTTTATACTAAATTAAAGAGATGAAAGAGCAAAAAAGATATTTTTCAGCTTAAAAAAAGTGATATAAAGTCAAAAAAAACATAATATAAAATAATTTTGGTTAAAATTAACAAAATTATTTTTTTGTAAAGTGTACTTATGTAAAAATTAAAATTAAAAAATACCTTTTCAATAAATAAAAATTTTATGTTTAAATAAATAAAAATTTTATATCATTCTATTTATGGTTTTTTAAAGGAGTAAGAAAAAAATGAAACTGAGCATTATAGGAACCGGCTATGTCGGTTTGGTGGCGGGAGCCTGTTTTTCTGTGATGGGAAATGATGTTACCTGTGTTGATGTTGATGAAAGCAAGATAGAGAGATTAAAAAAGGGAATTATTCCGATATATGAACCGGGATTGGAGAAGATAGTAAAAGAGAGTTATGAGAGAGGAAATCTTGATTTTACCACTGAGATCAAAAAGGCTCTTGAAAAAACAAATATCTGTTTCATAGCCGTAGGTACTCCTATGGGAGAAGATGGAAGCGCAGACCTTCGTTATGTTTTGGAGGTAGCCAAATCTATCGGAAAATATATGAATAAACATATGTATATCATAGACAAATCAACCGTTCCGGTAGGAACTGCCGACAAAGTGAGAGTTACTGTCCAAAAAGAGCTTGACAACAGAAAAAGCGATCTTACATTTGATGTTATCAGCAATCCCGAATTTTTAAAAGAGGGTGCGGCTGTAAATGACTTCATGAAACCAGACCGCGTTGTTATAGGAGCAGATAATGCCAAAGCGATGGATGTTATGAAAGAGCTTTATGCTCCTTTTACAAGAAGCCATGAGAGATTTATCGCCATGGATATAAGATCTGCCGAGATGACAAAATATACGGCAAACGCAATGCTTGCTACAAAGATATCTTTTATGAACGATATAGCAAATATATGTGAAAGAGTGGGTGCCGATATCAATAAAGTAAGAGTCGGTATAGGAAGCGACAAAAGAATAGGATACAGTTTTATCTATCCCGGATGCGGATACGGCGGAAGCTGTTTTCCAAAAGATGTTCAGGCACTTATAAGAACAAGCAAAGAGTACGGTTATGAACCAAAAGTTTTGGAAGCCGTTGAAGAGGTCAATTACAGACAAAAACATGTTATGGCAAATAAAGTCATAGAGAGATTCGGAGAGAATCTAAAGGGAAAAACATTTGCTATATGGGGATATGCCTTTAAACCCGAAACAGATGATATGAGAGAGGCAAGTTCTATAACGATCATAAAAGACCTTGTCTCAAAAGGGGCAAAGATAAAAGCTTATGATCCAAAAGCTCTTGAACAGGCAAGAGATTTTTATCTAAAAGATATCAAAGATATAGAGTACAGTAAAAGAAAATATGACGCTTTGGATGATGCGGATGCCATGATACTTGTTACGGAGTGGAAAGAGTTTAGAAGTCCCGATTTTGAAGAGATCAAACTGAGATTGAAAAATCCGATCATTTTTGACGGAAGAAATCAGTATGACAAAAAGAGATTAAACGAATGCGGATTTGAGTATCATCAGATAGGAGTAAAAGCTTGAAAATATTAGTTACAGGAACTGCCGGATTTATCGGATTTCATTTGGCAAAAAGGTTGATTGAAAGAGGAGATGAGGTAGTAGGACTTGACAGTATCAATGATTATTATGATGTCAATCTAAAATACGGCAGATTGCAGGAAACAGGGATAGAAAGACAAAGCGTTATCTACAATGAAATTGTAAAATCAAAAAAACATTCAAACTACAGATTTATTCAGCTTGATTTGGAAGACAGGGAAAATCTGCAACAGCTTTTTAAAAATGAGAGATTTGACAAAGTCTGCAATCTTGCCGCACAGGCGGGAGTAAGGTACTCTCTAACCAACCCTTACGCCTATATCGATGCCAATATAGTCGGATTTATCAATATTCTTGAATGTTGCCGTCATAACAGAATAAAACATTTAGCTTACGCAAGCAGTTCAAGTGTTTACGGACTGAACGAATCTCAGCCTTTTTCAACTCATGACAATGTAGATCATCCGATAAGTCTTTATGCCGCAAGTAAAAAATCAAACGAACTGATGGCACACACTTACAGCCATCTTTTCAACCTTCCCACAACCGGACTGAGATTTTTTACCGTTTACGGTCCATGGGGAAGACCCGATATGGCTCTGTTTTTGTTTACAAAAGCTATTTTGGAAAACAGAGCGATAGATGTTTTCAATAACGGAGATATGCAAAGAGATTTTACCTATATAGATGATATCGTTGAAGGAGTGATTAGAGTAATCGACAATCCTCCAAAAGGCAATGAAGAGTGGAGCGGCAAAAACCCCGATCCCTCATCAAGCAAAGCACCCTATAAAATCTATAACATAGGAAACAACTCACCTGTCAGTTTGATGGATTTTATAGAAGAGATAGAGAACAAACTCGGCAAAAAAGCCGAAAAAAATATGATGCCTATGCAAATGGGTGATGTAAAAAGCACCTACGCCGATGTAAGTGATTTGATAGCTGATCTTGGATACAAACCAAACACACCTTTGAAAAAGGGAATTTCTGATTTTATAGATTGGTATATGGATTTTTATGTTAAAAACGATAAGGAGAAGAAGTGAATTTGAACGATAAAAAGATAGCGGTCATAGGACTCGGATATGTCGGTCTTCCTCTGGCTGTGGAATTTGGAAAGAAATTTGAGACGATAGGATTTGATATCAACAAAGAGAGATTAAAAGAGCTTGAAAACGGTTATGACAGGACTTTGGAAGTTGAAGAGGAAAAACTAAAAAGTGCCGACAAACTAAGATATACGGCTGATTTGGAAGGTATCAAAGATGCAAATATCTATATCGTAACCGTTCCAACCCCGATAGACTCTTTCAAAAGACCCGACCTTACACCTTTGATAAAAGCGAGTGAAACGGTAGGAAAAGTTTTGGGTAAAGGAGATATAGTTATTTACGAATCAACAGTTTATCCCGGAGCCACTGAAGAGGACTGCGTTCCTGTTTTGGAAAAATTCAGTTCTTTGAAATTCAATGAAGACTTTTTCTGCGGTTATTCACCGGAGAGAATCAATCCCGGAGACAAAGAACATACAGTAACAAAGATCAAAAAGGTAACTTCAGGAAGCACACCCCAAATCGGAAAGATAGTAGATGAGCTTTACAACTCCATCATAGAAGCCGGAACTCATCTTGCACCTACTATCAAAGTGGCAGAAGCGGCTAAAGTTATAGAAAATTCTCAAAGGGATATCAATATCGCTTTTGTAAACGAACTTGCTATGATCTTTAACAAAATGGGTATCGATACCAATGCCGTTTTGGAAGCTGCCGGAACAAAATGGAACTTCCTGCCGTTTCGTCCGGGACTCGTCGGAGGACACTGTATAGGAGTAGATCCCTACTATCTCACACACAAAGCACAACAGATGGGATACAATCCAGAAATCATCTTGGCAGGTAGAAGACTCAATGACAATATGGGAATTTTCGTAGCAAATCAGGTAATTAAACTGATGATCAGAAAAGGCAAAACAATAGAGGGTTCAAAAATACTCGTAATGGGAATAACCTTTAAAGAAAACTGCCCCGATATCAGAAACTCAAGAGTGATCGATGTTATAAACGAGCTAAAAGATTTCGGATGCAATGTCGATGTATATGACCCATGGGCGGACAAAGAAGAGGTTAAAAGAGAGTATGGGATTGACCTTTTAACAAAAGATGACAAACTAAAATTGAACGAATATGATGCCGTTGTTTTGGCGGTAGCCCATGATGAATTTAAAAATATGGATATAAAAAGCAGTGATCATCAGGTAGTTTATGATCTAAAAAGTATTTTAAAAGAGAGCGACGGGAGATTGTAAGATGAAGGGAATTATTCTTGCCGGAGGATCGGGAACAAGACTTTATCCGATCACAAAATGCACTTCAAAACAGCTTTTACCGGTCTATGACAAACCGATGATCTATTATCCTCTATCTGTTTTGATGTTGGCAGGAATAAAGGAGGTGCTTATCATCTCCACTCCCGAAGATCTTCCACGATATGAAGAGCTTTTGGGAGACGGCAAAAATCTTGGGATGTCTTTTAGTTATGTTGTGCAAGAAAAACCGGAAGGTTTGGCACAGGCTTTTATACTGGGGGAAGATTTTATAAAAGATGACAGCGTCTGCCTTATATTGGGAGACAATATCTTTTACGGTCAGGGTTTTACTCCTGTTTTGCAAAGAGCGGCGGCAAGAAAAAAGGGAGCAAGTGTTTTTGCCTATAAAGTAAAAGATCCCGAAAGATTTGGAGTCGTTGCATTTGACGAAAATCAAAAAGCATATCATCTGGAAGAGAAACCGTCAAATCCAAAATCAAACTGGGCGGTTACGGGACTCTATTTTTACGATAACTCCGTGGTTGAGATAGCAAAGAGTATTAAACCTTCACCAAGAGGGGAACTTGAGATAACGGATGTAAACAAAGCTTATCTTGAAAAAGATGAACTTTATGTAGAAATGCTAGGAAGGGGTTTTGCATGGTTGGATACTGGAACACATGACAGTTTGCTCGATGCAAGTCGTTTTGTTCAGACGATAGAGTTCAGACAGGGCTATAAAGTAGCCTGTATCGAGGAGATTGCCTATTATAACGGCTGGATCAGTGAAGAGGAGCTTTTAAAACTGGCAAAACCTCTAAAAAAGACCGGATACGGTCAATATCTTATAGATTTGGTGGATGAATTATGACAAGTATATTGATAACAGGTGGTGCGGGATTTATAGGGAGCAATTTTGTACCCTATTTTTTGGAAAAGTATAAAGATTACAGGATTATCAATCTAGATCTTTTAACCTATGCGGGTAATCTTGAAAATCTTAAAGAGATTGAAAAAGACAAAAGATACGAATTTGTAAAAGGAGATATCTGTAACCGCGAACTTGTGGAATATCTGTTTGAAAAATATGATATAAAAGGAGTTATACATTTTGCGGCGGAATCGCATGTGGATAACTCCATCTCAAATCCTTCCGTTTTTGTAGAAACAAATGTAAACGGTACTTTTACTCTGATAGATGTTGCATATAAAAAGTGGATGAAAGAACCTTTTGTTTACAAAGAGAGATACAAAGAGAAAAAACCGCGATTTCATCATATCTCTACGGATGAGGTTTACGGAACACTTGGCAAAGAGGGACTTTTCAAAGAAGATACTCCCTATGCGCCAAACAGCCCTTACAGTGCCTCAAAAGCCTCCTCGGATATGATTGTCAGAAGCTATCATCACACTTACGGAATGAATACCGTCGTTACAAACTGCTCTAACAACTACGGTCCCAAACAGCATGACGAAAAGCTGATACCGACAATCATCCGCAATGCTTTAAAAGAAAATCCAATACCCATATACGGAGACGGTAAAAATATAAGGGATTGGCTTTTTGTGCTTGATCACTGCAAAGGGATAGATTTGGCTTATCACAAAGGTATAAGCGGAGAGACTTACAATATAGGTGGCAGAAATGAAAGAGACAACCTCTATATAGCCGGAAAAATCTGTGAAATATTAGATGATCTAAAACCGCTTGAAGGCAGAAGTTACAAAGAGCTCATCACTTTTGTCAAAGACAGACCCGGACACGACAGACGCTATGCAATAGATGCTACAAAGATAGAAAATGAGCTTGGCTGGAAAGCCGATGAGAATTTTGAAAGCGGTATTGTAAAAACCGTCAAATGGTATAAAGAGAAGTACGATGGAAAATAAAACTCATATTTCGGTGGTTACACCGGTTTACGGATGCAGCAGGATGCTTGAGAAGCTCTATGAGGAGCTTGTAAAGACTCTTGGCAAAATTACGGATGATTTTGAGATCATTATGGTAAATGACAAAAGTCCAGATGATGCATGGAATATGATTACCCAACTTGCCATGAAGGACAAGAGAGTAAAAGGTATCAACCTCTCAAAAAATTTCGGTCAGCATTTTGCCATAACAGCGGGGCTTGATTTTGTAAAGGGTGATTGGATAGTTGTGATGGATTGCGATTTGCAGGATCAGCCAAAAGAGATAGAAAAACTCTATAAAAAAGCCAAAGAGGGCTATGATGTGGTTTTTGGCAAAAGAAGCGAAAGAAAAGACGGTTATTTTAAAAAACTTGGTTCTAAACTTTTTTATATGGTTTATGACTATTTTACTGATACGACAAACAGATCAGGAACGGCAAATTTTGGAATTTTCTCCAAAAAAGTTATAGAAAATTATAAACGGATGAGAGAACACAACAGAACTTTTCCTCTTTTTATAAGATGGGTCGGATTTAAAACGGCTGAAATAGATATAGAACATGCAAAAAGACCCGAAGGCAAATCAAGTTACAATCTTTACAGACTCTTTTATCTGGCATTTGACAGTATCATTTCCCAGTCAAACAAACCTCTTAGGCTCTCTATCGGTTTTGGATTTGTATTGGCTCTTTTTTCTATGATTTACGGTATTTGGCAGGTTGTCAAATTTTATGCTTGGGGAGTGCCTGTTCAGGGATGGACGAGTGTTATCGTTTCTATCTATTTTATAGGGGGATTACTGTTTGCAAACCTTGGAATACTTGGTATCTATATAGGAAAAGTCTTTAATGAGACAAAAAACAGACCTCTTTATATCATAGATGAAACCACATGGATAGAAGAGGATAGACTCTATCCTCACAAAGATATGACAGTTCAAAACAGGATTTAAAATGGGATTTTTTTATATTTTCGGAACAATATTTTTTACGGTTTATGGACAGCTTGTCTTAAAATGGAGAATCAGCGGTTTTGGAGAACTGCCCGAAGCAACAATGGATAAGATCGTTTTTTTACTGAAACTTCTTTTTGATCCTTTTATCTTTTCGGGTTTTGCTTCGGCTTTTATCGCCTCTTTGTTTTGGATGGCGGCAATGACAAAATTTGATGTCAGCTATGCCTATCCTTTTATGAGCCTTTCATTTGTTTTGGTATTTTTATTTGCAGCGTTTTTGTTTAAAGAGCCGGTAACCATCTATAAAATAGCAGGTCTTGTTTTGATCGTTACAGGTATCTATATCTCAAGCAGATCAGCTTAAAGGAGTGATATGATCACATTCAATATACCGCCTGTAACGGGTGATGAGAAAAAATATCTTGATGAACTTTTTGGCATACACAAATTTTCGGGTGACGGAGAATTTACAAAAAAATGCAACTTTTGGTTTGAAAAGGAGTTTGAATGTAAAAAAGCTCTTTTGACTACATCCTGTACCCATGCTTTGGAGATGGCAGCTATTTTATGTGATATCAAAGAGGGTGATGAAGTCATCATGCCAAGTTACACTTTCGTATCCACCGCCAACGCTTTTGCCCTGAGGGGAGCCAAAATAGTCTTTACAGACATCAGAAAAGATACAATGAATATGGATGAAAATCTGATAGAAGATGCCATAACAGACAAAACAAAAGCGATAGTTCCTGTTCACTATGCCGGAGTATCATGCGAGATGGACAGGATAAATGAAATCGCAAAAAAACATAATCTTTTTGTGGTTGAAGATGCCGCGCAGGGAGTTATGAGCAGATATAAAAACAAGGCACTCGGAACTATCGGAGATATAGGATGTTACAGTTTTCACGAAACCAAGAATTATCAGTGCGGAGAAGGCGGAGCGATCTTAATCAACAATGAAAATTTTATCGAAAGAAGCGAAATTATCAGAGAAAAAGGAACAAACAGATCCAAATTTTTAAGAGGACAGGTTGATAAATATACATGGGTCGATATCGGTTCAAGCTACCTTCCGAGCGAACTAAACGCCGCCTTTTTGTATGCACAGCTAAAAAGCGCCAAAAAGATTAATGACGACAGATTAAAAAGCTGGAATATCTATTTTGAGAGATTGCAGGAGTTAAAAAACAAAGAAGTTATAGAGCTTCCTTTCGTACCGTCACATTGTAAGCACAACGCCCATATGTTTTATATAAAAGTAAAAGATATAAAAACAAGAACCAAACTTATATCTCATCTTGGCAATGAGAACATACTGTCTGTTTTTCACTATATCCCTTTGCACAGCGCACCTGCCGGAAAAAAGTACGGAGAATTCAGAGGAGAGGATAAATATACGACAAAAGAGAGTGAGAGACTTTTGAGACTTCCTATGTATTACGGTTTAAAAGAGGATGAAGTATTAAAGGTATGTGAGAGCATCGAAAAATTTTTTAAAGGCTGATGAATGAAAAAAAATGAAGTTTTGACCTATACGGGAGTTTGGCTTTTAACAGCTCTGTTTTATCTCTATCCCTATATCGCCACTTTCTCTTCGATAGGATACGGGGAGATTCCCCCTCTTTTTGATTCTGATCTGTATCTTTATATGAATTTTGCAAATGTTCATATCTCACCTGAGGGAACTATTACAAGTCCGTGGTACGGTGATACGATAAATGCTTCCACATGGGCATACAGAAAATTTGATCTCTCTTTTATCATCTTTAGAACTATTGCTGCGATATGCGGCGGTTCATGGACGCTGACGATGATAGTGTGGACTCTTTTTTGGGTAAGTGTGATCTATATCGCCGCACTGTGGCTTTTTAGGATGATGGCAGGATATGACAAAAAGCTTTTGATTGTTTTTGGACTCTTGTTTTTGTTTTTGATGAGAGTTCCAGAAATCGCAAATATCATAAAACTGTGGCTTCATCTTCCCTCAATCAGTGATACTTTAAAGGTTGATTTGGCTTTTAGCAGAGCATTTTTTCCTCAGGCTTCGATTGTTTTTCTCTTTTTGTATATGATCTTTTTGATAAAGGCTTTGGAAAAAAGTTCATTGGACAAGTGGCTGATTTTGACTGTTGTTCAGTTTTTGGCATTGAAAACATTTCCCTATCTTTTGATGATAGTTGCATTCACTACCTTTTTGGCTGTTGTTTTTTATCTCTTCAGCAACAGAGAAAAGCTGAAATTTTCCCATATACTTTTATACGCTCTTCTTTGCGGGGCATTGGATCTTGGATATCTTATCCTGACGGGAAGTACGGAAAGTGCGGGAATGAAAGTCTCCATCATAGATATAGACTTCTCAAGACTGGGATACTTTTTCAAAGGATCTATGATTCTTGCCATACTTTTTGCCGCACTGATAGCTTTTATCAAACCAAAAAGCTCTTACGCTTCAAAGATTACCGTTTTGTCTTTGGGTATCAGTTATATAGTTTTGACTCTCTCTCATGCTGTTTTCTCACCGGCTTTACAGATAGAAAATCATATCTACTACTTTGCCACCGTAATTTTTGCAATAGAGATATTTTATCTTCTAATTCAGCTTGAGGAATATTTGAAACTAAAAGAGAGTTACAAAAAGGTTATCGGTTATCTTGCAATTATTTTGATGCTGATACAGGGAGCTTTGGCATCCCAATCTCACTATAAAAGATATTATGCGGAAAATTATATAAATCATGAGATATATCAGGGAATCAAAAATATAGGATGTAACAAAGATACTTTGATCGTTACCCCCTCTTTTGTCCCTTCACTCATCTCTCCTATCAGTTTTTCTCTGGTTTGTGAGAGCGAGATACTCTATCATGCCGATGCTCATTTTCTCTCTTCCAAAGAGAAAAATAGAGATCCCCACAAGATAAGACAGGCAATTTACTATTATCTTACGGGAAAAGACGAAAAGTGGATTCATCAGGTATGGGATCCAAAAACCGATTGGAAAAAGCAGTATGAACTTGTTATTCCGGTTCTTAGACTCTTTTTGAAAAATAAAAACAAAGAGGAGTTTTTAAAGAGTAAAGAGGATGAAATGCTTTACTATTTTAAAAATTATGTTAAAAACAAAGATAAGCTGAATAAGTTTTTCTCAAAATACAAAACCGTAATTATCGTTGATTTTAACAAAGATCCTCTTTTCAAACAGGAGAGAATCAACGAACTTATGAGACTGAAAAAGAAAGAAGAGTCAAAAGATGTAACTTTTTATGTTATGGAACCGCAAAGGTAATGGAAAAAGATTTTTTTGTAGATGTTTCACACGCCAAAAAGAGAAGTTTTGTTTTTGAGAGTGCTTTTAGGATTTTAAAAAGGGAGGGGCTTTTAAGCCTCTCCAAGAAGATAAAAAAACAGATCTTTTACAGATACAAAGGTGTGGATTTTTCTCCCGAAAATCTGTATGATCTTGAGGTAAAGGGAGACAAAAAAAACGCAAGTACCTGCAATCATATTTTGGAAAAAAGTTTTGATGAGATATTGAAAAAGCTAAAAGAGTATGATCCTCTGATTTTAAACGGAGCTTTTACAGATTACGGAAGCGGGAAAGGATTTACTCTTTTAAAAGCTTCACAGTTTGGTTTTAAAGAGGTTACAGGGATAGAATTTGCAGAAAAACTTTCTCATATAAGCAAAAACAATCTAAAAAAACTCTCTATCAAAAATGCAAAAACCATCCATCTTGATGCCTCTTTGTTTATACCGCCGAAAAATACGAGAGTGATATTTTTTCACAACCCTTTTAATGAAACTGTTTTCAATAAGGTTTTAGAAAATATCATATCAGTTAAAAATGATTTTGAAAACGAACTCTATCTTGTTTATCACTATCCTTTGTGCGAAGAGGTTTTCAGACAAAGAGAGAGTGATTTTGAATTTTTGGAAAGATTTGTCTCTCCGACATCCAAAGAGATTACAAATTTTTACAAACTGATACGATACGACTCTTCTAATATTTGATCTATTTCTAAATTTTTTCTCCCTTATGCCGATATCAAAATAATTTTCATAATTTCTATTAAAGATACAAATCTGACCTTACATACTATATCGTATCCATAGTAAAGAGAGAAAGTATCTAATCCAAGGTGGTTGTTTTTTAGCATAGCCAAAGCTATGGTGAAAGACAACCAACGAAGCAGTAGGTACTTTATCTCTTTATCCGAAGGACGGTTTTATTGACACTTGATTACTTCGTTACTTTTAAGTCGCCATAGCTTTGGCTATGACTCATAAAAGTGCCTCGTACTCAAATGTCACTAAAACCGCTATGGATACGATATATTGCGTAAGGTCAGTTCTTAATCATAGAGAGACAGTGAAACTGTTTCTCTTTATCAAAATTTTTATACTTTTCTCTTTTTTTTTACCTATTTGAATTAAAAAATCTTTTTTAAGGTCGATCTTAGATATAAGACCGTAAATAAACGGTCTAGT
>CAYVDJ010000078.1:0-15163 GCA_964450755.1 uncultured Campylobacterales bacterium | reverse complement strand
GCATAATCATCACTTTGGCACTCTATTTTAAGGTTTTCTCGGTTTTTTCTTAGGTTATCAAACAATACTTTTACAAGTTCTTCTTGATTTCTAACTCCCCCCATATTTAGTTTTATAACCGGATGAGGTTCAAAGTCATATTTATCATAAATATAAAGATTTTCAAAAAGTTCTTTTTTTCCTTCAAAGATATTTTTCAAGGTATCAAGAAAGAGGCTTTTTCCAAATCGTCGAGGGCGGGAGAGGAAGTAGTATTTACCGCTCTCTATCAACTTAAGTGCCTCTTTTGTTTTATCTATATAGATATAGTTATCACTTCTTATATCTTTGAATGTTGATATTCCGATAGGTAATTTTTTCATTTTTTGCCTCTGCCTGTTTTTTATAAATTATAACATAAAAGCTTAAAAAGTGATTTTTTTAACTCCTTTTGTTCAACAGAAAATCTTTCAAAATTATCGCATGATCAAACACAAGCTTTTCAAAAGGAATCTCTTCGAGTTTATAGATATTTGCCTCTTTGGCATCATCTGCTCCTTTTGGTTTACCGTAAGCGTTACATTCAAATACACAAGATACCGTATGAAAACGGGGATCCCTTTTGGGATCGGAATAGAGATCAAAAAGTCTCACTATCTCCACATCAAGAGATATCTCCTCTTTCATCTCTCTTTTTAAAGCACTTTTTACATCCTCTCCTATATCCACAAAACCGCCCGGCAGTGCCATACCCAACGGAGGATTTTTCCTTTCTATCAAAACTATTCCCTGAAAACAGCCCGTTTTGTCAAATATCTTTACGATACCATCAACCGTTAAATATGGAGTTTTTATTGTCATCTTTTTCCTTCGCATCTTTTCATCTCTCCCCCCAAAATTTGATAATAATCCCCTTTACACGCAAAAGAGGGAAAGTTGATATATTCTATCTCATCAAATTTAAACCTTCTGTCTTGATGATAATGCCCTTCGCATATTTTGTCTATCGATTCTATTTTATAAAATTTTACTCTTTTTAGAATAAAATCTTCAAAATTTTTGATCTTAGTGCATATATTTTTGTTTTTTTGATTTTTGAGTATTTTTTTGGAGATAAAATTATCCAAAAAGAGATCAATTTTGTTTAAAATTTTAAGTATAAAAGAATTTCTTATAATAGTCGAATATATTTTATAAGATAAACCTGCATAAATATCCCCGTGCAAAAGGGCTATCTTTTTATCTTTATATCCAAATATCACAGGTTGTTTGGACAGAGGAAAAATTTTGATATTTTCAAACAAAGAGGAGAGATTATAGTCATGATTTCCCTCAAAATAATAAATCTCCATATCTTTGGAGAGTTCATTTAAAAGTTTTATATATTTTTTATAGACTCTTTTTGTATGATCAACTTCCCCGACCAACAGATCAAACATATCGCCCATTAAAAAGAGTTGAGAAGTTTTTATATCCCCCTTTTGCAGACTTTTCAAAAAAAGATAAAAACCTTCTCTTTGACTGTTTTCATGGGCATCGGAGAGAAAAACAGCGCCCTCTTTTATCTTAAGGAACATATGCCAAAACTGGTATGCCCACCTCTTCTTCAAATCCGCACATCAGATTTGCATTGACAACCGCCTGTGAAGATGCCCCCCTTAAAAGATTGTCTATACTGCTTGAAATGAAGAGAGATTTTTTGTTTCTTTTTGCAAAAATATCACAAAAATTCGTTCCCGCAGTGCTTTTTATATCCACCGGATTTTTTCTGATTCTGATAAATTTCTCATCTTTGTAAAAATCTTCCAGATATTTCAAAGGTTCAATCTCTTCCTTTAAAACACAATAAACACTCACCAACATTCCTCTGCTTACCGGCAAAAGATGGGGAACAAAATTGATCTCAAAATCTTTTTTGATGATTTTTAAAAGTTTTTCGGCAATTTCGGGAGAGTGCCTGTGCAAAAGAGGATTGTAAGAGAAAATATTTTCATTAATAGTTACAAAATGGGTATTTTGGCTGCATTTCTTTCCTGCCCCGCTGACTCCGCTTTTTGCATCTATAAAAACAGGATAATTCTCATCTATAAAATCTCCAAAAGGCAAAAGTCCAAGAAGTGAAGCGGTAGGATAGCAACCCGGATTTGCCACAAGAGAACTCTTTTTGATATCTTTTTTATAAAATTCGGGAAGTCCGTAAACAGCCTCTTTTAGATGATCTTTATCTTCATGAAGACAGTAAAATTTCTCATAAGTTTCAAGTTCCAAACGATAATCAGCCGAAAGATCAACGACTTTGACTCCAAGATCTAAAAGTTCTTTTGCAAAACCCATAGCGGTTTTATGAGGCAGAGCCAAAAAAGCAAGTTTTGCATTTTTGGCTATCTCTTTTGCATCTGCTTTTGTAACTTTTATATCACAAAGAGCATTTAAAGAAGGATGTATCTCATCCACCGTTCCACCCTCTTCACTTGCGGCAATAACAGTAACAAAAAAGTGAGGATGATTTAGCAAAATCTTTATCAGTTCAAGTCCGGTATAACCACTCGCTCCTATGATTGCAACAGGGATTTTATCATTTTGCAACATCCTCTCCTTTGTAATATACTTTTACAACTTCAAAAGTCTCTTCTTTCCCCGGAAGTTTTATCGTTACTTCATCTCCTTCCTCTTTTCCCATCAAAGCTCTTGCCATTGGAGAGTTAAAAGAGATAAGTCCGTGTTCTGGAGAACTCTCATAAGCTCCTACTATCGTATATTCGATCTCCTCTTCCGTATCAAGTTCTTCCAAAACAACCGTTGATCCGAACATTACCCTGTCATGTTTCAATGTTGAGGGATCAACAACCTGAACTCTTGAAGCAAGGTCATTAAGCTCCGCCGTTCTTGCCTCTATAAAAGCCAACTTCTCTTTGGCAGCATGATATTCGGCATTCTCTTTTAGATCTCCATGCTGTCTTGCTATATCTATCTCTTTTACGGTTTGAGGTCTTTGAACTGTTATTAAATCATTTAATTCTTTGCTTAATTTTTGATATCCGTATTCACTTATAGGTTCTTTTTGCATTATTTCTCCTGAAATTTACTGTTTTAAATTGAATAATTATAACATTTATATTTTAAAAAGAGGGGGAATTAAAGAAGAGAATTTGTCGGCAGAAAACTCTGCCGACAAAATTTAGTTTTTAAGCTTTCGCTTCAGAAGTTTCAGTATGCTCACTTTCATAATCAAGATTAAAAAATTTACCTGCAATATAATATAAGAACAGACATATTCCTATACCGCCAAAACCTATGGCTATTTCTGCCGCACTTGGAGAGTAGTGAACCCATGTCGGAACTTCCTGATATACTCTTGTCATCATTTTTTGAAGAGGAGCAACCTGAGCATCATGCACCAAATCATATCTCATAAAATAGATACCGATCATACCTATAAGAGACCCCCATACCATACCTTTTACATTTCTTCCTTTACTTTTAAGAATAATAATAAAAGGTATTACCATACCACATAATACTTCACCAAAAACAAAATTTGGATCATTTAAAATATGTTCAACAACATCCGCACGATACGGCATACCGCCATAAATACCTGTTAGCATTTTCCAAATCTCTATAAACATCAAGATAGCTATCAACAGACCCAATATTTTAGCCATAGAAGTTAGAGTTTTTTTGATCTCTTCAGGAAAATTCATCTTATATCTCCATCCGTACATCAAAAAGAGAAGATACCCACCTGTGATAAATGCTGTCAAAATAAAATATATAGGATAAAAAGGACCATTAACAATAGGTCTGGCATTTAAAAATCCAAATACACTTCCAAGGTTGGAGTGAGCGGCAAGACCTGCCAAAAGTCCCAACAATCCAAAAAGTTTTGCACTTTTCATATCATGTTTTAAAAGAAATACAAATTCCACTATCATAAAAACAAGATAAATACCATAAAGAGTACCCATCCACCAGATAGCACTTGTAAGACCGGGAGAAAGGACATTGTAAATCATCATTCTGACAGGATGACCTATCTCAAATGCAATTACGGCAAAACCGGAAAGTATAGTTACGATAGAACCCAAAATCGCTCTTTTTGCAATAGGTTCAAAATCTTTAAAACCAAACACATCTCCCAAAGATCCGACTATACAAAGTCCTGTACTTGATACAACGAAAAATATATACATTGCAATCAACAGACCCCACGGATGCTCTCTTGTTACACCGTAAGCATGGTGACCATGTACTAAATATGTAATAACTCCTATACCAAAAGCCGCCAATAGAGCTACCGTTACAAATGCTGCAAACATATTGCCGGAAGTTTTTTCAAAAGTAAACAGCTCTTTTATAGATACCTTATTATAAGGAATTGTTGTTATAAATTCTTTGATACTCATTTTATACCCCTTATGTCAAATAGAAAAGTTTTGGTTTAGTACCAAGATGAGTTTTTAAACTAAAATGCTCTCTTGTTCTTAACAATTCACTGATTTCACTGTTTGGATCATCAAGGTCACCAAAAGTTCTTACTTTTGTAGGACATGTATTTTGACATGCAGTGGTAGTTTCGCCCCTTGCCAATCTCGTATCTGAACAAAAAGTACATTTATCAACCGTTACTGTTCTGTCATCTACATATCTTGCATCATAAGGACACGCATTCATACAGTAGCTGCACAGTATGCATTTGTCACTGTTAACTCTTACAACATGATTTTCATCATAATATGTCGCATGAGTAGGACATACCTCTTGACACGGCGCATTATCACAGTGCTGACACTGGCTTGGTAAAAAAGTTTGAGATTCTATGCTGAGATTTGGCCACTCACCTTCTATCTCTTTTACTCCTACCCATATCCTGTGTTTGTCGGCTCCGAGCAAAACACCATTTTCCTCTTTACATGCAACTTCACAAGCTTTACAATTGATACAATTTTTATAATCTAATGCCATTCCATATCTTGCCATTTCACACCTTCCTTATCTCAACATTTGTTTCATGCATAGCGGCGGCACCATAAACAGGCTCTATTTTGTCTTCTATTATTGCATTATCATTTCCGCCACTTCTATATGCCCATGTCAATGCTTCACTCTCTTCTCCAAAACCATGAGATAGAAAAACACTATTTGGAGCTACTTTCTCCGTAGGATAAGCTTTTATTTTTATCTTACCTGTTTTACTCGAAACTTCTACCATATCTCCAAATTTGATACCATGCTTTTTAGCTATTCTTTTATTTATCCAAATATAATTTTCAGGAATCAAATCTCTTAGCATAATATTGTTAGCTGTTCCACTTTGGGTAAACTGGGCATGTCTTCCGGTTAATAGTCTGAATTTACCCTCCGGTACCGTAAAGTTATACTCATCTTTCCATGTCGGCATAGGATCAACACCTTTTTTAGCCAGATTTTCTATATTACATTCTACTTTGCCGGATTTTGTTTTGGGTTTACCGCCTCTAACACTGTAAGCTTTTTCACTTTCAGGATAATACTGATGTTCATTGACAGATATCTGTTTAAAATATTTATCTATATTGGGATAAAATACTCCATGCTTTTTCAAAGCTTCAGCAGCTCCCTCATAACCTGAAACCATATGCTCATTTATCTCTTCTTGTGAATGTTCAAAAGGTTTTGTCAAATCAAATTCGGCATAAACCTCCTCTTCACTTGAATCTTTGATTTCATCTTGAACATCTTCATCATATTTTTTTGTTATTTCAAATAAAGGTTTGGATATTTTTTCAGTCAACCCTCTCATTATTTCAATAACGGGTTTACTCTCATACATAGGCTCTATTACTTTGTTTCTTTGAGCAATAGACGGCTCTACTCCTCCAAAAGTCTTAACGGGATCAGTTCTCTCAAGATAAGTACACTCCGGAAGTACGACATCAGCATACATCACCGTATCGCTTGGCATAGTATCTATTGCCACTACCAATTCCATCTTTTTAAGCATCTGTATTGTTTTTTCTCTGTTTGGCATATTCATAACAGGATTATGTTTATATATAAACATTCCTCTTACATTATAAGGCATTTTACCATTTAAAAATCTGTTTCTCCATCCTATCCATGAACCGCCTCCAGAGACGATAGCACAATCTTCATATCCAGGTTCTCCCGGTTTTGGATGATCTTTTTTTGCGACAGCTCTTGCTTCTGCTCTTGCATATAAAGGCTCCAATCCTTCATGAGCTTTTAGTTTCAGTTTTTTACCAAATATCAATCCGCCTTTTGTATCTATACCTCCGCCTAAACCTTGGAAGATCGCCATTGCACGGCGAAGCTGAAAATCATTTGAAGCAAAAGTACTTCTTCTTCCTGGATAATATACAGACTTTGGAGCATGAGCCATAAATTCTCTTGCTGTCTCTTTGATATCTTTTGCACTTATACCGGTTATCTTTTCCGCCCACTCAGGTGTATAGTTGTTTTTTATAACATGATTTTTATACTCTTCAAAACCGTTGAAATTCTCCTCAACATATTTTTTGTTATATAAACCTTCAGTTATTACAACATGAGTCATTGCCAAAACAAATGCCAGATCAGTTCCGGGATTTATAGCAAACCATTTATCACTTTTTGCAGCCGTATTTGTAAATCTAGGATCAATACAGATAAGTTTTGCACCTCTTCTTTTTGTTCTTTTGAAAAAGTCCATAGTATCAGGAGTTACAATAGCTTCAGCTCTGTTTGCCCCTGCCATAATAATATATTCGGCATTTTCAAGATCAGCAGTTGCATACCCTCCTATCGTAACACCGTAACCAGAAACCACCGTTTGCAAACATAAAGAAGCATGGTTTAACCAGTTTGAAGAACCAAAGGCTTGATAAAATGTCTTAAAGGTATGTTCAGCCATACCCTCTCCTGCACAAAAAAGAAAAGATGATCTGTTGTCTTTCTCTTCATCAAGTATTTTCACCATTTTTTCTTTTATATACTCATTTGCCTCATCCCATGTAACTCTTTTAAATTTACCGCTTCCTTTTTCACCGTCTCTTATCATAGGATACTTTAGACGATCAGGATCATAAAGAGCCTGAAGCCCTGCATTACCCCTTGGACAAAGCATATTTCTTGATTTTGGAAACATCGGATTTGGATTCAGCTTTGTAACTACGCCGTTTTCAACTCTTGCAATAGCAGCACATTTATTAACGCACATTTCGCAAAGCGTAGGAACAAATTCCGCCTTACCGGTTCCCGTCTTTGTTGTAACTTCTAAATTCCCCTCTTCTTCCTCTTTGGAAAAAAGATTTGTAGTACTAACAGAAGTTCCCCCTATTACTGTCAAAGCAACAGCACCTTGGAGGAATCTCCTTCTAGAAACTTCAACTCTCATTGAACAGCCTCCTACTTGAATATTAAGCCTTATTAACTCGGAGTAAATAACTCCTATTTATTAGCTTTGGTTATATTTTACAAAAGGAATGCTTATAAAAACCTTCTTATTGGTAAAAAATAGAAATTAATTATATTATATTATAATATATGATAATAAATATAATGTAGATTTATAGAAGATGTTTCTTCAGGTAACAACCCTTTTTATCTCATTATTGGTAATAGCAAAAGTGGTATTATATTTTTCCAATATCTCTTCAAACTCTTTGGCGGCTATAGGTTCACTAAAATAATACCCCTGCATCAAAAAACATTTTTGGGATTTTAAAAACTCTACCTGTTCTTTTGTTTCCACTCCTTCTGCTATAACCTCCAAACCAAGCTGCCTTCCCATGGAAATAATCGTACTGACTATCTGCATATCATCTTTTTTACGAGGTACATCCTGAACAAATGATTTATCAATCTTAAGAGTATGAATAGGAAGTTTTTTAAGATAACTAAGAGAAGAGTATCCCGTACCAAAATCATCTATCGCAACAGTGATACCGAATTTCCTTAGACTGTTCAGTGTTCTTTCCACTTTTTGAACATTTTCCATCAATACATTTTCCACTATCTCTATCTCCAGCATAGATGGATCTATTTTGGTCTCTAACAGTATCTTTTTAACAGTATCTACTATACTGTATTGGGAAAGCTGTTTAATAGAAAAATTTACGGCAATTTTAAGATCTCTAAAACCTTTTGTATGCCATTTCCTGGCTTGAATACAAGCTTCTCTCAATACCCATTCGCCAAGTTCCAATATAACCTGGCTCTCTTCGGCAATCTCTATAAACTGTGGAGTAGGAATATTGCCAAGCTCTTTGTGTGTCCATCTGATAAGCGCTTCCACACCGCTTATTTTATGATTTTTGATATCAACTTTGGGTTGATACAAAACATACAGTTCATTGTTTTTTATGGCATTTCTAAGATCATTTGTTATAACAAGTTTTCTGTATGATTCGATATTCATATCTTCTGTATAGTATTTATAATTGTTTCTTCCGCTCTCTTTTGCCTGATACATCGCCATATCGGCATTTTTGATAAGCTCTTCCATTGAGTCTCCGTCGTCGGGATAGATACTGATACCGATACTTGCTCCCACATAAACGGTTTTATCTTTCAGCTTCACTGGATTTGATACCGTATCGATAATCTTTTGGGCAACAACCGAAGTGTATGTATCATCTTTTATATCTTCCAAAATCACGGTAAACTCATCCCCTCCGAGTCTTGATACCGTATCTTGCTCTCTAAGAGAGTTTTTAAGTCTTTTGGATATCTCTATCAAAAGCATATCTCCGTAATCATGTCCCAAAGTATCATTTACCGTTTTAAAATTATCAAGATCCAAAAACATCAACGCTATCTTTTTCCTGTATCTTTTTGAAGTGGAGATAGCATGTTTTAGCCTGTCTTGAAATAAAATCCTGTTTGGCAAAGAGGTAAGGGTGTCATAATGGGCTAAGAAATTAAGTTTTGTTTCAAAATCTTTCTGTTTGGTAATATCCAATGAAATTCCCCCCAAAAGTTTTCTGTCATTTTGGATGATAGGAAAACGATATGTTTTAAAAACATATATCTTTTTGGATTGGTCTATAAATTTCTCTTCATCTGTGGATGATTCCTGCTGTGTCAAAATCATCTTCTCTTTTAACTCTTTCTCTTTGGCAAGTTTTTTGGATAAGAAATCTCCCAAACTCTTTCCTATCAGATCTCTGTACCCGAAAAATTTATACATATGTTCATTTACAAAAACAAATTTTCCACTCTCATCTTTGATAAAAGCACTGCCGGGAAGATTATCCATAAAGAGTCTAAACAAAGCTTCACTCTCTTTTAACTGGATCTCTGTCTGTTTAAGTTCGGTTATATCGGTAGTAAAACCTGCCATTCTAAAAGCTTTCGCTTTGGTGTTGAAAAAAGCCTTTGCTTTTACCTCCACCCATTTGTAATTTCCTTCTGTTGTTCTGATTCTGTGCTGAACCTGAAAATTCTCACTCTCCCCGTTTAGATGTCTGTCAAGTTCAGAGACGACTCTTGTCTTATCCTCTTCAACTATTAGATTAAGCCAGGAGTATATACTTTTTGGTATTTCTCTGTCTCCGTACTCCATAATCTTTTTCCATCTGGCAGAATAGGTAACTTCATCTTTTTCCAAATCCCAGTCCCATAAACCGTCATTGGCTCCGTCAAGTGCCATTTTATAACGATCTTTCCATATCTGAAGAGTTTTTTTAGCCTCTATCTGTTCGGAAATATCAAAAACGATACCCAAAACACCGATTTTTTTACCATTTTCATTATAAAGTTCGGATATATATACGATAATGTATTTTTCTTTGTCATTATCGGCAATGATACTTATCTCATACTCTTTTTGTATGGAATTTTGAGAATATTTTATAAGCTGTGTAAGAGATTTCCTTCTGTTATGCCCTGTAAAAAGATCAAAAGCCTTGTTGCTTCCTATATAATTTCTCTTTTCATCTTTAAAGAATATGGGAGAAGGGATAATATCAATCATATCCTGAAGTTTTTTGATATCTATGAACTCTTTTGACTCCTTCTTTTTACGAGGAGCAATGCTCAAAGCGATCAAAAAAACAGCACAAAAAAGAGTATTAAACAGCTCTATCTGCATCAAAATATCAGGATTTCCCTCTTTAACAGCCCAGCTCGTTGTTACAACAGTATTGATAAAAAGCACAGAAGTTAAAACTATCGGCTTAAATCTGAGAATCAAAAACAAAGGAGGTATCAAAAACAGATATTCCAGATGATAGGTTTTAAGATATAAAGAAAAATCGGGAAGATAAAAGAAAATTCCCAGAACAAGAGAAAAAACAAGAGGTGAAATAATCTTCAAATCAAATCTGATTTTTTCTTTGCTAAAGTGAAAAACCATCGAAAGCACCATAGATGCTCCAAGCATCATACCAAGCATATCCGATAAAAAATTCAAATAGTTAGAATTATCAAAATAAAATTTTGAACTGTAAAGCAAAGACAATGCAACATTGCCTACCTGAACCATAAGAGCCGTAATCGCAACAGAAATTATAAATGTTACAGATTTATGAGTTCTTGTAAAAATATTTGGATATTGTTCATACTGTTTATAAATAACACTCCCTGCAAGAAACGCTATGGTATAAACAAGAGCATTATCCAGACTCTCATTCAAAGAAGTAAAAGCAAAATATGATAAAAATGTCAAAACCGAAATCGGAACTATCATCCTTATACCATAAAGCATCAACAAAGCAACCCCGACACCGGCAGAAAAATTTACAGGAATAAAATCCAAAATATGGTTGTATTTTAAAAAAGAGGATAAAATTGATAATATAGTATAAAGCAGTAATAATAATAAAGATATTATCGTTTCTTTTTTATAAACTGTATGACGATTTTGAAACATTTAATTCTCCTGACCTGTATTAGGCTAAAATCGTCATATTTTTATATAAGTTAACAATACCTCCATAAAGTAAATATTTTATATTATTTTACTATTGCAAAATCTTCTAACTTCTTTATCAATCTCATAAATATCTTCAAGTTTATTGATTTTAATATCAAAAAATTTATCATATGCTTTTAGAGTTGTTTTTGCGATATCCATAAATCCTATCTCATTTGACAAAAATTTGCCTACACCGACTTCATTGGCAGCATTTATAATTACCCCTTTTTTGGGATTTGATAAAATCTCATCTTTTATGCTCCATATCGGATATCTTTTTTCATCTATCTTTCTAAATTCCAAAGAGCCGATTTTAACAAGATCAACAGGCTTTAAAATCTTCTCATCAACCCTGCCTCTGAGTGCATAGGCGATTGGAAGTTTCATATCGGCATTTGCTATATGTGCAGTCGTGCTTCCGTCTGCAAAATCGATAAGCGCGTGAATGATCGATTTTGTCTCGATAATCGCATCAAATTCTATATCTCCAAAAAGCCATCTTGCCTCCAAAAGTTCAAAAAGTTTATTTGTCATCGTCGCACTGTCTATCGTTATCTTTTGCCCCATTTTCCAGTTTGGATGATCCAAAGCCTCTTTTGGAGTCATTTTCTCCAAATCTTTTAGAGGAGTATCCCTGAATGCTCCCCCACTTGCGGTAATAATCATCCTCTTTGTCTTTTTATCCGACAAAAGATACCACAAACCAAAATGCTCACTGTCTATCGGAACAAGTCTGCTTCTATCTATAAATGCTCCGGCAACAACCAAACTCTCTTTGTTTGCAAGAGCAACCCTTTTACCGAGTCTTATCGCTTCGATAGTAGGTCTGAAACCGAAAAATCCCACAAGCGCATTGACCACAAGTTCACTTTTTGCTCTGTTTAAAGCTTCGATTATACCTTCTTGAGAATAAAGAACAAAAGGGTGATTTACATTATGAAGATCATTTTTGTTTGCAATAACAACAATTTTGGGTTGAAATTCTTTGATTTGGACATTTAAAAGCTCTATGTTGTTTCCCGCAACCAAAACCTCTATATCGATACCAAATCTTTTTGCTATTTCTAAAGTATTTACTCCGATTGATCCGGTTGATCCTAAAACTATCATGCCAAACCTCTTAGAAGTATCACCATTATAACAGCGGCAAAGAGATAACCGTCCACCCGGTCAAGCATTCCGCCGTGTCCGGGGAAAAGGTCTCCGCTGTCTTTTACATCTGCCGCCCTTTTTATATAGCTCTCATACAAATCACCAAAAACCGCAGCCATTGAGGTACTTAAAGAGATAAAAAAAGAGAGAGGAATCTCTACGAAATTGACTCCGTATATCGTACCGATAACTGTTGCAAGAGATATTCCCCCTATAACTCCTTCCAAAGTTTTATTCGGTGATGTCGGAGAAAAAAAGGTTTTACCAAAAAGCTTACCGAAAAAATATGCTCCGATATCCGCCGGTGCCACGACAAGAACAAGCCATACAAGAGCCTCTATGCCAAAATCTTTATAAAGAGCCAAAATAAACAGATATGAACTTCCCACATATAAAAACGGCAAAATAATTTTTAGATCTTTAAACTTTTTATAAGCTCCATAGGAGGCAAACAGTATCAAAATAACAAAAATCAAATCATCGGGATTTGGATAAAAAAAGGCAACTATCCAGAGAAAAAGAGCATAAAAAAAAAGAGAATTGTTCTTTATATCAAAAAGAGACATGGCTTCATAAAAAGCAAATATAAAAGAAACGCCCAAAAAAAGCCATGTTATAAAAAAATTATTTATTAAAGCAACTGTTGCCACAACAGCTATCAACACTCCACCGGTTATAAAACGATCCGGACTTTCTTTGACAATTTTGAAAATTTTCATAGATTTTCCTTCCAACATTTGCAAAGAAGAGTATATCCAATAAAGAGTGATATTTAACTAAAAAAGGCAATTGTAAACTCTTTTTTTAAAAAAACTCCCACTGTTTTTTACTTTCTTAAACAGCGGGAGAGAGAAAATTATATTTTAAACTGCTCCAAAGATTGCTCAAGTTTATCGGCTGAAGCATTCAGATCTTCTGCCGCTTTGTCTGCTATCTGAATGGAAATCTCATTTTTATCCGAAATATCTTTTATTACATTTACTTTGTTTATAAAATCTTCCACTTTTTTGGCAGTATCATCTACACTTTTTGCCGTTTCATTGAGAGCCAAAGCCGTTACTTTTGTAGTTTCATTGACTTTTTCTATCTCATCTTGAACCCCTGAAGATCTTGAAGAGAGTTCTTCTATATTTTCAATATTGTTATTCATACTTTCACTTGCTTCAACAATGGCTTGAACGATAACATTTACCGTGGCATTTATCTCAATCAATGATTTTTGGGTTTTTTCCGCCAACTGTCTTACCTCATCGGCAACAACAGCAAATCCTCTACCCTGTTCTCCTGCTCTTGCAGCTTCAATAGCGGCATTTAGCGCCAAAAGATTTGTCTGTTCGGCTATATCGCTTATGACATTTAAAACATCCTGAATCTGTTCGGCATCGGTACTTAACTGTTTTAGTCTTGCGGCGAGAGAGACTTCTATCTCGGCATTGGAATTGATTTTTTCAATCATTTCAAAAATCTGTTTTTCCGTTTTTTTAAGATTCTCATAAGCACTTTGCATATCCTCTTTACTATCAATAGAATTTTGAACAGAATTTTTCAGATCATTTTTGATAAAATCAGCCTCTTTTACACTGTTTATTACGATATCAACCTCTTTTTTGATATTTGTAAAAATCTTTTGCAAAATCTCTTTTATCTCTTTGGCGTCTCTTCTGTTTTCTTCCGCACTCATTTTTGCTTCATTTAATGTTTTGGAAATACTCTCCAAAAGGTTGATAAATGCTTCTTGAATCTCTCCTATCTCATCTTTTTTAATATCTTGCGGTTTTATCCTGAAATCTTTTGTTTTTGCAATATTTGAGATCATATCCCTGAGACTTAAAATTCTTGTTTTTATATTTTGACTGATGAAATAGGAAAATACAATTGAGATTAAAATAGTAAGTATGGATGTGATCATTGCCAACATAAAATTTTTGGAACTGTATTCTATATCTTTTACAATGATATTTGAGATTGAATCATCTATCTTTTTTAAAACATTTATCTTTTTTGTCATAACATCAAACCAAACTACCGGATCAACACCAAATCCACCCTCATTGGCTTTTAAAAAGGCAATATCCTCTTTCTCTTTTACTTTTTGGAAAGATGAATCTTTGATATTTTTATAATAAATCTTTTTTATCTCATCATTCGCATTTTGTAAAAAATCATCCATATAGGCATCCTGTTGCGCAACAAGCCAGACAGCTTTTTTAAATACTCCTTCATCAAAGCGATCTTCTGCAAAAGCACCTGAAAGTACAGCTCTTTCTATACCGGTTCTCTCTTTTGCCTTCAAAAATGAATTATATGCAACAAGATCTTTTGTAATCCTGTTTTGAGGACTGTACTTTGCAGCAAGGGAGATAATATTCAAAAGCTCTTTGTTTAAATCTGTATAATAATTTATGGCATCTTTTAGGGGAATAGAGAATTTATCAACTCTTTTTCTTATACTCTTTAAACGAGAGAGTTTTTGATTTATTTTGGATATATTCTCTTTGATTTCACTGTTATAACTTTCATCTATTGTAGAAGAGACAAAAGTTTTAAATGATTTCATCATTTTATCACTGTTAAGCCTTTGGGAGGAGAGTTTATCTCTGAATTTTTCTCCTCTACTTCCTATATAACCGGCTGTTGCACCTCTCTCTTTTTGTGTCTCATGAACAAAAGAGCTGGCAAGTGAAGACATTTTTACCAAATTTGAGGTCATAGACATTTTTTTATTCAGCTCTATTTTCTCGTAAATCTTTATACTCGTCAAATAGAGCAACCCAATAAGCGGAATAACAACCAACAGCATAAGCTTCTGTCTAATACTCACACAATACTCCTCAATAAAATTATTTATAGTTTTATATCGGATTATCTCATGTTTTTTGTATGGTTTTTAGTGATTTTAATTATGGGCAATAAATTTTTGAATTACCTTTGGGTAGTCCTGCAAATTTCTCTTGCGAAATCTTATGCCTTCTTTGCCTTCTATGGACTGTATAGGTTTTTAGAGGTGCCCTTATTTTTAAACAGTGTGAGCTGATACTTTTTTTCTGTTAGATATCTTTCTTAGATAATTTAGTTTCATATCCATCTCAAAAGATTCATTTGTAGGATATTCATAACCAAAAACATCTTTCCATA
>CAYVDJ010000077.1:0-10157 GCA_964450755.1 uncultured Campylobacterales bacterium | reverse complement strand
ATAATTTTTTATATCAAGAACAAAGTTTGGTTGTAAGTTTTTCTATCGCAACGAAGCAGAGGGTCAGTCCGAATGTTCCGGTAACTGCTACGAAACTTCCGAGTTCTTTGCATTTTGACTCTTCTGTAGAGTAAACGGCTGTAAAGTCCTTTGTAAATCCCTGCTTTTTCAGTTCGTATCTGAATTTTTTGGCGAGAGGATCGACTTTTGTTTTCCAGATGGATTCACTTTCTATCTTTGTAGGATCTATCTTTTTGGCGCTTCCCAAAGAGCTTACAAGTTTGTCATGAACTTTAAATGCCAGTGCTGTTTTTGCCTCTATATCATCTATCGCATCTATAACGATATCATAAACAGAAAAATCAAACTTTTCACACCACTCTTTTGTTACTTTGACATCGAGAGCTTTTATACCTTTGTAGAGTTTTTTTAGATGTTCTACCTTTTTGGCACCGATATTTTCACTTCCTATCTGTCTGTTTTGGTTTGTGATGTCAAAAGTGTCAAAATCCACTATCGTTATATCTTCTATTCCGCTTCGATAAAGGCAGTCCAGACAGAAACCTCCGACTCCTCCGACTCCCAGAAGAAGCACTTTTGCTTTTTGGATCTTCTCAAAATCCTCCCCAAAAAGCATTCTGCATCTTGAATATCTCATCTAAGCCACTCTTGCAGATTTTCTATATCCTGATGAGAGGTTAGATCAAGATGTATCGGAGTTACAGAGATATATCCTTGATGTACTGCTTCAAGATCACATATTCTCTCTTTTTGCGGAATCCACTCAAGAGGATGAAGCCCAAGCCAATAGTACTCTTCTCCTCTCGGATTTCTGTGTAAGTGGGCATCATTTCCATAGACTCTGTATCCGGTTCTTGTGATTTTATATCCTTTGCACTCTTTTAAGGAGAGAGGAGGTATGTTTATGTTCAAAAACTTTCTATCTCCCAAAGGAAATCTCTCTTCCAAAATTCTTTTGGCTATATCGTAAGCTGTTTTTTTGGCAAGTTCAAAACCAAGCTCGTCTATATTTTGACATTTGTTTTTACAAACCTGAGAGATGGAAAAGGAAGGTACTTTGTGGATAACAGCTTCCATGGCACCTGCCGCCGTTCCGCTGTAAGTGATGTCCTCTCCCATATTTGAGCCTTTGTTGATGCCGCTTACTATAAGGTCTGGTTTTCTGTTCTCATCATAAAGCGCATGGAGGGCGAGATAGATACAATCACTAGGTGTTCCGTCATCCAGTTTAAAAAAGTCATCCTCTATCTCTATAAATCTAAGAGGTCTTGAAAGAGTCAGACTGTGACCACAGGCTGATTTGTTCAGTGTAGGAGCTACGATCGTAACTCTGCCAAGAGGAGTCAGAGCCTCTTTTAAGGCTCTAAGTCCCTCACTCTCGAAACCGTCATCATTTGTTATAAGTATCTCTTTCATCTTTTCCTTTACTCTTTTGCTTTGTATATCGTCAGGACACGCGGTCCGTCGTAAGTTTTTTGTATTGCTATGGGATATATTTTTTCTATATGTTTTGGAACCTCTATAACAAGAGCGATAGAGGTATCAAAAGGGATATTCAATGCTTCATAGAGATCTTTGCTCATTATAGGGGTGGCTTTTTTCTTGTCGATAAGCCAGTGTGTTACATGCTCTTTTCCTGTTGAATCGGGATAGGCTTTGATGGTGATGATCACATCTTCATCGGAGGTATTTAAAAATTTCAAAAATGCAGTAAAACCGCCTATGGTACTTTGTTCATCTTCATGAAATAGATGAGGTATTACGATGATGCCTTTTCCGACAGGATTTACCTCGTCAAAATTTCTATCTACCGGAATTACCCTCTGACCTTCGGGTGATTTTTGAAGTACGATAGGAAACGCCTTCTCTCTTTGAAAAGCTTTGCCTCCCTTGCATGTGTATATAACTTCCATTCCAAACGAGTCTGGAAGATAGATACCTATATTTTCTGCAATAGATCGAATATCTTTTGCAAAAATTATTTTGGAATGCATAGGTTTGATAGATGTTGATATAGGAAACATGGAGTATTTGTCATTGTGTTCTGAGTTGTCTCCGTAAACTATTACTTTCGGTACGATTTCACACTCACTTTTGTTAAATATTTTGATAAATGTTTTGTACTGTTCATCCATATTCAGATAAGTTATCGTATGTTTGACAATAACGGGCTGTGGTGATACGGTTTGATTTTCATCAACAGCGGTTTTATTGTCATCTACTCCTTCCACACCAAAAAGCAAACTGACTCCGATCAAAATCGCGACTAAAAACTTTTTCATTATCTCCTCCTTTTAAAAGTTCTATTATATTATAATACCTTAATAGAACATTTATTTTACTTAACCTTATCACTTTAAAAGTCAAGCAGAAGGAAAAAAGTCAAACTATTTGCTGTCCTATCTCCCTGTATCTTTTGTAGTAAAACTCTACAAACTCTTTTATCTCTTTTTTAACAGGAAGATAGATATCCTTTTCTTTTATGACATACTCTTTTAAAAAACTGAAAGCATCTCTTTTTTGAAGATATGTTTTTGTAAGATTTTTATACGATTCTTTATATAACTCCTTTAAAATATTATATTTTGAATAATCTATCTCTATCTTTTTATCAAAAGAGATAATGCCGCTGCCAAAAAGCAGATCCAGATGAATAAGACCTTCACAGTAGTAGGGCAGAACCTCACCGACCTCTCTCCAGCCCATCAAAGATACTCCACGGGCGATCAAATCATCTATGATATGCTCTTTTAACTCCTCTTTTTCATTATGAAAAAAGGCTTCCAGTCCGCCGGTTGTGGCTTTGAACTCCTCTATGTTTTTAAACTGCCCGGTTGTGTTCATCCTCGTTTCGGTATCACTGTCTATCCATAAAATATGCCCAAACTCATGTCCTATCGTGGAGATTTCATAGATTTTGTACCAGAGTTTTGGTCTGTTTTTCAGGATATCTCTCTGTTTTTTGACAAACTCCTCCCCCATTATCTCTACCGAAAGTCTCATAACAGGTTTTGCCATTTTGGATTCTCTGACAAAGTCGGCATAGGCAAAAATCTTTTTGCCGAGTTTGGCGGAAACCTCTTCATCATTTGGAACGACCTGTGCGGAAAAGAGACCGTTAAATTCTGCGCCGTAATAGAGCATGGGACGACCGATATAGAGTTGGGTGGAGTCTATCTGTCTGATATTTTTGTCTAAAATTTTTTTGTCATCTTCTGAAAAATTTTTGATCCACTCTTTTGCAAAACTTTTTATATCTTCTCTTACTTTTACACTCTTTTGCAGTTTTGGATTTATGATTCTAAGATCCCATTCAAGTGCCACCGCTTTTTTGTAGTGATCTTCATAATATTCCAGCGGATGTCCTATCTGAAGCGGGGTATCGATAGCCATCCATTTTCTGTCAACATTTGCCCAATAGGATATAAGCTCATCTTTTTTGTCGTGTAAAAAAGCCTCTTTTATAGCATTTAGATACTCTATCCACTCTCTTTTTTTGCCAAATATCTCATCTTCTTCACTTTCCAAAGAGAGAAGGAAATCTTTGAGTGCTTCAACCGTCTCTTTTACTTCGCTTTCAAATGCTTTTGCATAAGGAACACTCTCATACTCCCCTTTTTCGTTTTTATGTAAAACGCTGTAACATCTGTCTCCTGTTTTTTTATTGTGTCCTAAATCCAAAAGATTTTTTTCAAAAAGCATCTCATGGATTTTTTCCTCATCGCCGTTAAAAAGTCTGAAAAGTTCCCTGTTTATGCCGTGAATAACATGAGAAGTCCATGAACTCTGCCAACCGCTCACAGCCTCTCCGACTTTGTGGACTCCTTTGATGATTTTGCGGTAAAAGGGTGTCAAAAGAGCGTTTTGTTCTATCCATTTTATAAACTCATGATGTCTTTTTAGATGAAAACGGCTGACAAAAAGATATGCCGCCTCTTTTTTATCGATGATCTCCTCTTCACCCAGCTTCTCTTTTTGTAAAATCTGCTCAAGTGCGTCCTCTTTGAGATTTACGATTCTAGTAAGTGCCGCCATGATCGTCTCACTGTTTTTTGGCAGTTTCAACTCTTCCAAAAAAGCACTTACGACCTCATCAGCCTCTTTATGCCCTTTTGTCAAAAGCCTGTAATATCCGTTTAGATAAGCTTCATTTTCCTCTATTTTGTCATAAAGAGTTTGCAGATCTTTGAAAAAATTTTTTTTAGGCATAAATCACTTCTTCTAAAATATTTTTATTTTTTAAACCGCTTTCATCGCATATATCGATTTTTCGATGGAGATTATTTTTTATCTCGTTTCTTAACTCTTCAAGATATATAAAACCTTTTATACCTTTATGCTTTTGAATAAAAATATCGGTAGTTTTGATAACGATATCCACATCACTGAAAAGATCGGCTTTGTCCTTTGCAAATGAACCAAAAAGACCTATTTTTTCTATCCCGTTTTTTGCAAGTTTGGGTTTTATCTCTTTTAGATATGATAAAATCGACTCTTTTGAGAGCATAGAAATTCCTTTATTTTACATCAAAGCTTCATGGTTTTCTAAGTACTATTATTTTTGCTTCGGCTTTTATTTTTTCAAAATACTCTCTTATCACATCCCTTTCTCTCTCTTTCATCACTTTTGCAAAAACCGCATCTTTTACCTGCTCAAAGGGGAGGGCTTTTATATCTTTTTTCTTCTTTATATATAGTGTTACAAAATTTTCTCCGGCTTTCAAGATCGGAGTAAACTGTCCCTCATTGGTTTGTGAAAGGATATAAAGAAGTTTGGGGTGAAGCTCTCTTGCTGATATCTCTTTATCTGTTACAGTGATGCTTTCACTGTGATACATAGGTTGGTTTATCAGCTTTAAAAGTTCGTTTTTATCGGCGGAGGAGTATTCTGCTATCTCTATTTTTGACGGGATGGAAAATTCGTTTATATTGTTTTTATAGTACCTTTTTAGATCATCTTCGGTAGCCTTTCTTATCTTGGAGGAGGCTATTTTTTTGTAGAGTTTTTCTTTTTTTATTTTATCTTTTAGATCCTCTTTGTACTCATCTATGTCTATTCCTTTGTCTTTTAAAGCCTCTTTGAACTCGTCTATACTTAAGCGGTTTCTTTTGGCTATCTTCTTCATCTCTTCCTCTACATCGTAGCTGTCCACTTTGATATCGCTTAGTTTGATCTCCCTGTCTTCAACTTTCTTTTGGATCAAAATATCTATAGCTTTACTTGTAGAAATATTAAATGCTTTACTATATTTATGTATCTCATAAATCGTAATCGGTTCGTTGTTGATGATTAACGATACGCCGTCTATCATTTTGGCTTCAGCCGTAACCATAAAAAATGCTGCCAGACAAATTATTTTATAAAATTTTGAGTTTATTTTTCCCATTTATATTCTTCCCTTCTTTAAAATGTAGATAATTATAACACATTTAACAAAGTTTATGATAAAATCGACTTCAAACTAATAAAAGGGTTTAAATGATTGTAACAAGATTCGCTCCAAGTCCTACAGGATATCTTCATATAGGTGGGTTGAGAACCGCGCTTTATAACTATTTGTGGGCAAGGAAGAATCAGGGTAAATTTCTGCTTCGTATAGAAGATACCGATCTGAAAAGAAACTCCAAAGAGGCTGCAAAAGCCATAGAAGAGGCTTTTTCGTGGACGGGACTCTCTCATGACGGAGAGATAATTTATCAATCTGCAAGATTTGATCTTTATAAAAAATACATTCAAAAACTGCTTGACGAAAACAAAGCCTACTATTGCTATATGAGCAAAGAGGAACTTGATGCTTTGAGAGCAAAACAGACGGCAAACAAAGAGAGACCGAGATATGACGGCAGATATCGCGATTTCAAAGGCACTCCGCCGACAGATGTAAAACCGGTTGTCCGTATAAAAACTCCTGTCGGGGAGAGTATAGAGTTTGAAGACGGAGTAAAGGGCAAAATCAGCGTAAAAGTTGATGATGTTATGGATGATTTTATCATAGCAAGAAGCGACGGAACTCCTACATACAATTTTGTCGTAGCGATAGATGATGCTTTGATGGGAATGAGTGATATCATAAGAGGGGATGATCACCTCTCAAATACTCCAAAACAGATAGTTGTTTACAAGGCTTTGGGCTTTAAAGTTCCAAATTTTTATCATGTTCCTATGATTTTGAATCCGCAAGGCAAAAAGCTCTCCAAAAGAGACGGCGCAACCGATGTGATGGAGTATAAAAAGATGGGCTATCTGCCCGAAGCTTTGCTCAATTTCCTAATCCGTCTTGGCTGGAGTCATGGGGATCAGGAGATATTTTCGATGGATGAGATGTTGGAGCTTTTTGATCCTCATAATATCAACAAATCAGCATCCGCATACAATGCCGAAAAACTTCTTTGGCTGAATGCCCACTATATAAAAAACAGTTCTTATGAGAGATTGATAAAAGAGCTTGAATTTTTTGGTGTATCAGTTAAAGATCATGATAAAAAAGAGATTTTGATAGACTCTTTGAGAGAGAGAGCCAAAACTTTGGATGAGATGGCAAAGTCGGCAGACAAAATGTTAAAAGAACCCTCATCCTATGATGAAAAAGCTGTTAAAAAATTTATCAAAGATGAAAGCATAGAGGTTTTAAACAAATTTGTAAAGGCTTTACAAAATGCTGATAATCTACATCTACCGGTAGATTATGAGGAGTTTGTAAAAAATTTTATGCAAACAAACAGTCTAAAACTGAAAAATCTTGCACAGCCTCTTAGAATAGCGCTTGTGGGAGATACGGTAAGCCCATCTATCTATGACCTTTTAAGTGTCGTAGGCAAAGAGGGTATAGTTTTTAGAATAGAAAAATTTTTAAATCAATTATAGGAGGAAATTAAATGGCAGAGAACGATTTCAAACAAGAGAGTCTTGATTATCACAAAGCAAAAGGTGAGTTTGATACAAACGGAAAAACAGGAACTTTGATAACAAAGCCCTGTGATACGGAAAAAGAGTTGGCTATGGCATATAGCCCCGGTGTTGCATATCCGTGCTTGGAGATAGAAAAAGATATAGATACCGCTTATGACTATACAAACAAGGGAAACCTTGTTGCAGTTGTCAGTGACGGTACAGCCGTGCTTGGTCTTGGAGATATAGGACATTTGGCAGGAAAGCCGGTTATGGAAGGCAAATGTGTGCTTTTCAAAAAATTTGCCGGAGTTGATGCCGTAGATATCGAAGTAAATACAAAAGATACCGAAGAGATCATCGAAACAGTAGCGAGGATAGCAGACAGTTTCGGTGGTATCAATCTCGAAGATATAAAAGCCCCAAAATGTTTTGAGATAGAGGACAGACTCAAAGAGATCTGTAATGTTCCGGTATTTCATGATGATCAGCACGGAACTGCGGTTATTACAACGGCAGGACTTATCAATGTGCTTGAAATGACAGGAAAACCTGTTGAAAATCTAAAAGTTGTTGTTGTTGGTGCCGGAGCTAGTGGTATCGCATGTGCAAATATGTATAAAGCTCTTGGTGTAAAAAATATTACAATGCTTGATTCAAAAGGTGTTATCCACAGCGGAAGAGATGACCTAAACAAATATAAACAGGCATTTGCATTTGATACACCAGACAGAACTTTGGAAGATGCGGCAAAAGATGCCGATATGATTTTGGGACTCAGCGGACCTGATTTGGTTAGTCAGGATATGGTAAAATCAATGGCTGACAATCCTATCATCTTTGCATGTGCAAATCCTATCCCGGAAATCATGCCTCCTTTGGCAAAAGAAGCAAGAAGCGATGTTATCGTAGGAACAGGAAGAAGTGATTTTCCAAATCAGGTAAACAATGTTTTGGGTTTCCCTCAAATCTTCAGAGGTGCGCTTGATGTAAGAGCCACTAAGATAACAGAGGGTATGAAAATGGCAGCTTCCAGAGCTCTTGCCAAATTGGCAAAAGAGCCGGTGCCTGACTATGTTAAAAAAGCTCACGGAAGAGGTGATGATATGACTTTCGGACCAGATTATATCATCCCTTCTCCTTTTGATAAAAGAGTTCTTCCCTATGTTGCAAGTGCGGTTGCAAAAGCGGCTATCGAAGATGGCGTAGCGAGAATAACTGATCTTGATATGGATAAATATTTCAAACATCTTGAAGAGATGGCAGAAAGAAGATAATCCTTTTTTACTCCCAGGCACTGCTTGGGAGTAACTATAACCGATAGATAGCTTCAAACTTCAATTTCCATTTCTGTTTTTCATTTTGGTATGGCTGAAATCATATTGTCAATTGAAGAAGTTAAATTATATTGTTGAAAGAAAGAAAATTTAAGATATAAAAGAATATTTTAAATATTAAATTAGTATAATTTGAAAAGCCACACCAAAGAACTAAAGGTAAAACAGTGCTATCCTCAAAAAAACAGCTTGATACTCCATCTACTTTGCATATCGAGGGATTTGGTATCTCTCTTGGTACTTCAAAAGGTAAAATTATCGTCAAAAAAGAGGGAAACAAACTCTTTTCCACTCCCAAAACTCTCTGTGACAGGATCATTATAGCTTCAAAGGGGGTAAACATAAGCTCAGATCTCATCTATCTTTGTGCAAACAACGGAATAGGAATCGATTTTATAGAGTGTGCAAAAGAGAGACTTTCTATGCCCTACGCTTCACTTTACGGGACAAAATTTGCCTATGCAAAAAGTTTTCTTAAACAGTTGGAGATATTAAATTCACCCAAAAAATTTGAATTTGCCAAAGCTTTTGTAACAGGAAAAGTCAAAAATCAAACAGCATATCTGAAACGGTTGAACAAATACCGAAAAACCCTTACACCATTTATCAGCCAGTGTGAAGATCTGTATATAAAGATGGATAAAAATGCAAAAAATGAAAATGAACTGATGGGATTTGAGGGTATGATCTCCGTAGCCTACTGGTCGGCTATACAGGAGGTGGTAAAAGAAAAGACAGATTTTCCCGGTCGTATCACCCAAAAAGCATCTGATCCCTTAAATGCCGCACTAAATTACGGTTATGCCATCTTATACGGCAGGATCAAATATCATGCGATAAGAGCTTCACTTGCTTTGCATATCTCCTTTTTACATTCACTGAATGAAAACAAACCCACTTTGGTTTTTGACCTGATAGAAGAGTTTAGAGTATTTGTTGTAGATAAAACTGTCATATCTCTCATAAACAGAGGGAAAAAGCTAAATCTCAACAAACAAAACAGACTTGACAAAGAGAGCAGAAGGCTTATAGCAAAAAGTGTCATAGAGCGTATAAACTCTCCTGTAAAAACAAAAAACGCCTCTGTCAAAATAGATACCGCAATCTCAAAACAGGCATACAAACTCTCAAGAGCCATCAAAGAAAACGGCAATTATCAGCCTTTTATAGGAGAGTACTGATGCTAAGATTACTGATAACATACGATATAAGAGATGACAAACGACGAAACAGGATAAGTTCCATATTGGAAGGATACGGAAAAAGAGTAAACGAATCGGTATTTGAATGTGAATTGAAAAAGATACAAAAAAAGGATATTTTGATAAAACAACTTACAGCCAAACTGAATCTCAAGACGGACTCTCTCAGGATTTATAACATCTGTGATAACTGTTTGAACAAATCCCAAGAATTATGCAAAAATCCTCAACCTTTCGAGAGGGAGGGAGTTTACTTTTTTTAAAACTTTTCTCACTCCACAATACAAAATAACTTTTTCAACCTGTATCTTTGAGAGTTAAAAATTTTTATAAAAAGTTTTGTTTGAAAACCTCTCTGTTTTCAGATGATACCACGATGTAAAATCCCTGTTTTTTGGGAAAATTTCAGAAAGAATTTGTTAAAATATCTCTGTTTTGAGTAGATTTGCCAAAAACGGGCAAAAGTTCCTTAATTTCGCTATTGTCAAAGCTTTTTGAAAATAACAGAGATTAAGCAAAAGCCCGAAAATTCTACTGTTTTCCCGCCACTTTGGCGGGAGGTTATTTCGAGACGAATTTGTAAGTCCTGTTTGATAAAGCAGTTCTCAAATAGTTTCCCCGCCACTTTGGCGGGAGGTTATTTCGAGACCCGACAGCCCCTGCGTCAACTGCTCCAAGGCGATCATCAACTTTTCCCGCCACTTTGGC
>CAYVDJ010000076.1:0-44872 GCA_964450755.1 uncultured Campylobacterales bacterium | reverse complement strand
CCGTTTTTTTTGATGATTTTTGATATCGGATCATACTCTATATCCCGGTATTTTAGAATATCGTACTGTTTTTTTAAAGCGGCTTTGATCCTTATGACAAGCTCATCGGGGTCAAAAGGTTTTTTGATAAAATCATCCGCTCCGCTGTCAAAACCTTTGGAAAGAGAATTGACATCTCTTAGAGCAGTGATGAAAAAAGCGGGTGTTTTGTCTCCTGAATCTCTTAGAGATTTTAAAAAATCAAAACCGTTCAAGAAAGGAACATTTACATCCAAAAGATAGAGATCAAATTTTTGTTCGTAAGTGAGATCCAGCGCCTCTTCTCCGTCCTTTGCTCCGACTATTTCAAAACCTTCATCTTCCAAAAACTCTTTTAGAGTCTGAAAAAAGATCTCATCATCTTCCATCAAAAGAATTTTAGGCATAAATCATCCTCTTTTTTTTCCTATTGTAGCCGAAGTTTGTTAACTGAATGTTAGCTTGTTTGTTTATATGATTTTTAAAAAATTCAAATGGAGAGGTTTGTCATCAAAAAGGAGGGAATTTCTCCCTCCTTTTTTAGATCGCTTTTGAGATAAGTTTGTTTAGTCTTTTGCTAAATTCTGCTATATCGTCTATTTTCATCCCTTCACTCAGCTTTGCCTGATCCAAGATTACGGGAGCTATGTCATAAAGTGCCGCAAAATCATTTTTTAGAATGATTTTGTTGAAAATATCATGTTTTGGATTAATTTCCAGTATCGGTTTTACTTTTGGCATTTCTGTCTGTCCCATCTGTTTTAGCATCATTTGCATTTGAAAATCGGGATCGTTTTTGTCAAATACCAGACATGAAGGTGATTCGTTCAATCTGTTTGAGATTTTTACATCTTTTACCTCATCTTTTAGTATCTCTTTCATTTTGACAAGAAGTTCTTTATATTTTTTCTCTTCATTTGTATCTATTTCACTTTTTAGATCTTCATCCGCTTCTGTTGTGGTTACTGACTTAAACGGTGTATCTTTGTAGCTTGGAACAGCAGGGATAACGATGGTATCTACTTCTTCGTCCAAAAGCAAAACTTCGATATCTTTTGATTTGAACTGTTCTATAAGAGGTGAGTTTCTAAGCAGAGATTCGTTTTCTCCGGTGATGTAGTAGATCGCTTTTTGGTCTTTTTGCATCGCCTCTTTGTATTCGCCAAGATCGATCAAACCCTCTCTTTTTGAAGATTTAAACAAAAGAAGGTCAAGTATAAGATCTCTGTTTTCAAAATCGCTGTAAAGCCCCTCTTTTAATACTTTACCAAATTTATTATAAAATTCTGTATATTTTTCTCTGTCTTTGTTTTTCAGCTTTTTAAGCTCGGTTAGTATCTTTTTGACAGAGGCTTTTTTGACTTTTGAAAGGATCGCATTTTGCTGTAAAATCTCACGGCTGATATTTAGAGGGATATCCTCGACATCGATGATACCTCTTACAAATCTGAGATAAGTAGGCAACAACTCTTTATCATCATCTGTTATAAAAACTCTTTTGACATAAAGTTTTACACCCGATTGATAATCGACTCTAAAAAGATCAAACGGTGGTTCACTCGGAATGTAAAATAGTGTTGTATATTCGATGGTTCCTTCTGCTTTTGTGTGAATCCAAAGAAAAGGATCATTACTGTCATGAGAGATCTGTTTGTAAAAGTCTTTGTACTCTTCATCGCTTATTTCGTTTTTATTCATTCTCCAAAGTGCAGAAGCTTTGTTTATCTGCTCTGTTTTGGTTGTTTTTTTACCATCTTCTTCCTCTTCTTTTTCAAGATATATAGGGAAAGGAATATGATTTGAATACTTTTTGACTATTGATTCTATCCTGAAAGGTTCCAAAAACTCCTCTTCCTCATCTTTTAGATAAAGAGTTATGGAAGTTCCGTAGTTCTCTTTTTGCGCTTCTTTGATCTCATAGTTTTCGCCGCCTTCGCTTATCCAGAGATATGCTTTTTCTTCCCCTGCTTTTTTGGTTAAAACCTCTATCTTTTTGGCAACCATAAAAGCCGAATAAAATCCTACACCAAACTGTCCTATCAAAGAGGAGTCTTTTTTGGCATCACCGCTTAGTTTTTCCAAAAATGATTTTGTTCCGCTTCTTGCTATTGTTCCGAGGTTTTCCACCAAATCCTCTTCATTCATACCGATACCGGTATCACTTACAGTCAGAGTTTTTTTATCTTTATCGATTTTTATATCAATTTTTGGTTCATATTTTAAATTTTTGAAGTTGTCATCCGTCAAAGTCAGATAATTCAGTTTATCAAGAGCATCAGATCCGTTTGAGATGAGTTCTCTTAAAAAAATCTCTTTATTTGAATAGAGTGAATGGATCATAAGATTTAGAAGCTGTGTAACTTCCGTTTCAAAATGATGTTTTGACATGGGTTTCTCCTTTTTGTTGTTTTTTTTCAGATGAAATTGTACCATAAATTTTAAAATTTAGGAAACTTTATGCCGACTCTATAAAGGTTTTTTGTAAAAAATATCACTCGACAGTTTGAAGTGATAAAGAACAGACAAAAAAAAGCGTCTATTCCCCTATGGGAAATGACGCTTTTGATATTATAAAAAATTGTTTGGTTAATAAAACTGTTTTACTAAGGCAAAAAAGGAGGAGTGGTGGTCAGAGACGGAATCGAACCGCCGACACGGAGATTTTCAGTCTCCTGCTCTACCGACTGAGCTATCTGACCCTCTGCAAGTAATTTTGAGTTGAAATTATACTTTTTTAAGTTGAAGACTGGCTTAAATCTTTGATGGTTTGCAAAAAAACTTCTCCTCTTTTTGCATAAGAGGCAAATTGATCCAAACTTGCGGCAGCAGGTGATAAAAGTGCTATATGATCTGGTTTTAGCAGTTTGTCTATCTCTTTTACCGCTGTTTGCAGATGATGGCAGAGGTGGATTTTTTTGTCTATCTCTTTTGATAATCTCTCTATCTTTTTGGCATTGCTTCCTATCGCAAAGATTTCAACATCAACAGGTTTTAGAAATTCAAACAACCTTGTCAGATCAACACCTTTGTCATCACCTCCGAGTATCAGATAGATTTTTTTATCCCTGTATCTTTTAAGAGCCTCTATCGCAGCATCTATATTTGTGGCTTTTGAGTCATTTATCCAGAGTCTGTTTTTGTGATCATAAAACTCTTCAAGTTTGTGGGGAGCTATAACAAAAGAGTTTATCTTCTCATAATCTATCTCATCAAAAAGTATTTTTGTAACTCCAAGAGCCATAACCGCGTCAAGTAAAAACGGCTCTTTGAAATTTATCCTGTTTATATCTATATCCAGGAAATCGGCAAGATCAGAGCTGTTTTCATAAGTGATTTTAAAAGCATCGGTTGGAAAGTCGGCATATTTTGCCGGGATAATCGCTGCTTCACCCTCTTTCATATTCAAAAGAGGTTTCAGCTTTGCTTTTTCATACTCTCTAAAACTTTCATGCCAACTTATATGATCCGGTTTTATCGGTAGAAGAAGATAGAGATTTGGAACTGCTTTTTTTGTGTAATGCAGAGTAAAAGAGCTTGTTTCAAGTATCCAAAGAGGAGAGTTTGGATCCATGTCTGCTAACGGAGTGCCGATATTTCCTCCTGTTTGTGCTTTTTTGTTTTCCAGAAGATGACCTGTCATAGCTGTTGTTGTTGTTTTGCCGTTTGTACCGCTTATCCAGACGGAAAAAGGCATCATATCGCTGAAAAAATCATATTCGCTTATAAGATTCCGAGCTTTTTTTATAAGAGGATGAGAAGGAGGAATACCGGGACTTGTTATCTCCAAATCGCTTTTTTTTGGATCAAATTTATCAGCCGGAAGCAATTTGTTTTCATATTCGTCAAAAGTCTCTATCTTTATCTTGTCATCAAATATAACACAATTTCCGATTGTTTTTGCAATCGCTTTTGTTGTTTTCCCATATCCAAAAAGTGTAGTCCTCATTTGGAAACCCATTTTTGCCTCTCCGTTATTTAGCTAAATGCGAATTATTGTATCCCAAAAGATGTAAATTGTCAATATCCGGTAAAGTTGGCAGTGATCATAATATTTTTTGAAAACAAAGTATATCTACACTCTTTTGTCTGCTATATCTTTGATATGCAGATCCATTTGCGGAAACGGTATCTCTATGTTATGTTTATACAAAGCGGAATAGATCATTTTCAAAAACTCCGAACGGGTAGCTCGTGGGTGTTTTGTTGCTTCTCCATATACCCATACTATCAGTTCATAATTTACACTGCTGTCACCCATTTCTATCATCCAGATTTCCGGTTTTTTAACTCTGTCATGTTTGAAATAGGGCAGATGGCTGTTTGAGAGTTCTCCCAGGACGGCTTTTGTAACATCTTCGACTTTCGTTCCGTAAGTTACGCCAAAAGGGATATGAATCCTTTTTATATCGTTTTCCAGTGTCCAGTTTATGACATTGTTTTGGATGAAAGTTGAATTTGGAACGATTACATTGATATTGTCATTGGTTGTTATAACTGTTGATCTCATTTTGATATCTTCGACTCTGCCTCTTAGGTTTTCACTCAGTTCGATAAAGTCTCCTATCCTGATACTCCTTTCCACCATCAATATAATTCCGGCGGCGAGATTTGACACGACTGTTTGCAGACCAAAACCTATACCGACTGACAAGGCTCCTGCTATCAAAGAGATGGAGGAGAGATTCAGTCCTATTGTATTTAGAGCTATCAGGAAGGTAATGAGGATGATGATATAGTATCCGATATTGCCTATCAGTTTCAAAGAGGAGCGGTTTATCAATGATCTTTTTTGCTCAAATTTTTTGATTTTGCTTTGAAAAATCTTGCCTATCAAAAATCCTATAAATAGAACAAAAACTATTTTAAGAATAGAGATGATTGAAAACGGCTGTTCGTTATATACAAAAAGAGGTTTGTTTACAAGATTGAACAGATAAACAACCGTATCTTTCAGTGTCTCTTTTGTATTTGATATGGCAATGGTTGTTGTACCAAATCTCTTTTTTGCCAGATCATAAATCACTCTTTTTTGGAAAATATAATTTTTTTTGATTTTTTGGGGCAGTTGTTCCATATCTTCGTTTATCTTGTTTATGATTGTAAAAAAGAGATCCTTGTTCATGTTCTGTATGTAATACAAAGTTTGTGCAAACTCATCTTTCATTCTCTGTTCCAAAAGAGTATCTAAATTTTCTTTGAGTTTTTTTTGCTTTTTTTGCAGTCTTTTTTGGAGAGAAGATTTTTGCATTTGGGAGGTTTGCAGTTTGATATTCAGCATAGAGAGTTCATTTTGCAAAGAGGATATTTTATGCTCTGTATTTTCGATATCTTTCTTTCTGTCTTGAAATGAGATTTTGTTGAAAACCTCATAAAGCACAGGCAGATCATTTTTTAGATGCTCTTTGTAGATATTTAACTCTTTTTGCAGATAGTTTTGATTTAGTTTGTAAAAAGCATATTGAAGCTGATATAAAAGCAGTTTGTCCTTTTCATCTTCTATGATATTTTCTATTTTGTTTCGGTAAAATGAGAGTCGAAGGCGATTTGTTGCCATATCTTTTTTTATTTTGTCCGTCAATGCTTTCAATTTGCCAAAATTGTAAAGAAGGGTAAGAAAATATTTCTCGGAAAGATGTTTTTTATCGACTACGGTATTTAGCTGATATTTCAAAGGCGGCAATTTTTGGAAATTTTTTATTTTGTATATAAGCTCTTTTTCACTTTGAATGATTGCATTTTGGGCGGAATTATTGCTCTCTTTCAGATTTGTAAGCAACTTATCGTAATAGGTATCTAAATTTTTTCCCTCAAAAAGGTTTTTATCAACAGTTGCCGATAGCAAATATATCGTAAAAAAAGATATAATTAAAATATATTTTTTCATAAGTGGTTCCATATTTTAAAATAAATTTAAATTTATATATTCTGATTATACAATATAAAAGTTAAAGGTTACTTTTGAGTGAATTGAGTGTTGTTTTGCAAAAGCTGAAAAAGAAGAATGTTTTTTTGACCGGAGGAGCCGGTGTCGGTAAAAGCTATCTCACAAAAGAGATTATAGAGTATTACAAAGATGAGGGCAAAAATGTCATAACTTTGGGGAGTACCGGTATAGCGGCTGTAAATGTCGGCGGTTATACCATCCACAGTTTTTTGGGATTTGGTATTTGCAGTGATTTTAACGAACTGAAAAAATTTGATAGAAAAATAAGAAGAAAACTGAAAGAGGTTTACGGGATACTGAAAAAATGCGATCTGCTTGTCATAGATGAGATCAGTATGGTATCTGCAAATCTTCTTGAGATGATTTTATACAGACTCAGAGAGTCAAAATTCAGAGGCAGGGTTTTGCTTGTCGGTGATTTTTTTCAGCTTCCCCCTGTTATCAAAAAAAGAGATGAAAATACTCTTTTTGATGAGTTTGTTTATGCTTTTGAGAGCAGTGCATGGGGGTTTTTAAATCTTTTGACTGTGGAATTGATGGTTCCAAAAAGAGCCAAAGATTATGACTTTGTAAAAATTCTAAAAAAGATAAGAATCGGAGAGTGTGATGAAGAGGTAACAGAGTTTTTACAAAGTATTTTGATAAAAGACAATTTCAAAGATTTGGATGCAACGGTGCTTTTTGGCACAAACAGAGAAGCTGATGCCTATAATGAAGCCAATCTTGCGAGGCTCAAAACACCTTTGCATATCTTAAAAGCCCAAATGGAGGTTTTTGATGAGAAGTTAAACAACCAAAAGCTTCAGACATGGATCAGAAATCTTCCGGTTGATGTTGAGCTTAAATTGAAGATTGATTCAAAAGTACTGTTTAGGGCAAACAAAAGAGAGAGTTTTTATAACGGTGAGAGAGGCAGAGTTGTGGCTGTTGAGGGTGATTTTGTGGTTGTTGAAAAGGATAACGGCAGTTATGTGAATGTGGAGAGAAACGACTATAAACTAAGTATGATCTATTATGATGAGAAAGAAGATGACCTGATAGAGGAAGTTTTGGCAGTTTTCAGCCAATATCCTCTAAAGAGTGCTTACGGTATCACTATTCACAAATCACAGGGAATGAGTATCGATAAACTGATATGCAATGTAAACAATATTTTTGAAAAAAGTCAGTTTTATGTGGCGATAAGTCGGGCAACCGATCCAAAATCACTGAATGTTGTTTATAACAGAGGCAATTTTGAAAGTTATCTGAAAAAGATCATAAGTGTAAATGAGAGCGTACGCGATTTTTACCGAAAATCCAAGATACTCAAACTTAAAGAGTATCAGACAAAATCACTGTTTGAAGGGATATAAGATGAGAAAACTGATTCTATTTTTATCATTGATCGCTTTTTTGTGTGCGGATACTTTGGAAGTGAGAGATTTTAGGAGTGATCTCTATTCAAAGGCTACAAGCGAACTGCAAAAAGTAGAGGTTACTTTGATCTTTGACGGCAGAGACATGAAAGCAAACCGAAATAAAATATTTGATGCTTTAAATATCGTTATAGGAAGTTTTTTCTTTGAAGATCTGATGACTTCAAAAGGAAAAGAGAGATTTAAAACTCTTCTTATCAAATATCTTGATAAAAAATATGGTGTAGATACAGATGATATAATGATAATAAAAATGTTGAGAGTTGATAACATAACGGTTAAAAATCTGATAAAGGAGTTGAAAAAAGAGGGGTGTTGCAAAAAGTGATCTACAAAACGCTCCCTTTTTGCATATCCAGGAACTCTTTTGAATAAAGAATTCCTCTTGCAATTTCATCTTTTTGATATTTTTGCCAATATCTCAAACCTTTGTGATCCGGTTCCCGGTTAAGAAGGGATCTGTAGGAGTATTTTATAAAATCAATTTTTGAAAGTTCCCCGTATCTTTGGGAAAATTCTTCGGAATTGAAAAAATACTTTGCAGATGCTCTTATACTTTTGATATCTTTCATTTTCTTTTCCCAAAAAGCGATCTCATGCTCCTTTGGCTCTCTTTGGTACAAAACAGAGTAGAGTCTTGTTATCAAGGCTCTCCTATCCAAAAATTCCATCTTTTGTTCTTCTATCTTATCACCGATAAGATAGAGTCTGTCTTTATCAAGGGAGATTTTTATAAGATTATCCACATTAAAAGGCTGTGTCCATATTTTTTTGCCATCAAGAGTATTTTTTATCAAAAAGGCTTTGGTATTGCTTAGAACATAATCAAAAAAGAGAGTGCTTTTGACTCCGATATAGATAAAATTATCTGTAATTTGCATATTCAAAGCCGTATCGGGAGTAGGGGAGCCATACTCTTTTATCCAAAGCAGATTGCCGTTTTTATCAAATTTTGCCAGAAAAAGATCACTGAATCCATGATTTTCCCTGTTTGCAAATTTTCCCCATGTTTCGCCCAAAATATAAATATTGCCGTTTTTATCCATTTTGATATCTTTTGCGATATCCTCTTTTTTGGTTCCAAACTCTTTTATGAAAACAGTTTCCCCACTCCTGTCTATTTTCATAAAAGCGATATCTCTGATGCCTTTGAAATCCCCTCCATGAAGACTCTCTCCAATCTCCAAAGCCATATAGATATATTTTTCCTTTAAGATGAGTTTTTTGCCCCATTCATCGTTCTCTCCTCCAAATTGTTTTGTCCATATCCTGTTTGCTTCCTTGTCAAGCTTCATGATAAATATATCGGTTGCTCCTGCATTAATATTTCTGATATCTGCGGTTGTTCCGCCTGTGAGATAGATATAGCCATCATCATCCAAATCAAACGAAAATGCAAAAGAGATTCCCTCTTTTGTTATCTCTTTGGAGAAGACAACATTTAGATTTTTATCCATCTTGACAAAAGACAAAATACCGTTTTTATCGGCTGAGAGGAAAATATTTTCATCTTTTGCTTTGATATCCCTTATGAAGGTATCTTTCAATTTTACCTTTAAAATCTCTTTTGAGAGATCTCTTTTTGAAAGTTCATCTTTTTTTGCCGTATAAAAAAATCCGTTTTGGTAAAAGGCAGCCGTAAACGGTGTAACGGCATAAAGAGAGGATAAAAATATGATAAAGAGTATAAGATTTTTCATTTTTTATTTCTCGATATAAATCTCTTTTGCAAATTTTACTCCGGTAGAATGATTTGGACAATATCCGTTTGGATGTTTTTGCAAATAGTTTTGATGATATTCCTCCGCTTCATAAAACTTTTTCATGTGAAAAATGTTTTTCAACTCCCCAATATTTTTTTCATTCCGATGATAAAATATCCAAAAACTCAAAAAAGCTTCCCGATTTTCCTAAAACCATACAAAAAAAGCAGACTTCCAAGCACTGCCACCCCTGCAAAATAGGGCAACAGATCAAGAAACTGCGTTCCTCTGTAAAATATACTCTCACTTCCTTCTATATAATATCTAAGAGGAGAAAGAAGGGAGAGTTTTTGCAAGATCGGGTTCATTGCATAGATGGGAGTCCATGCACCGCTTAGGAAAATCAGAGGCATCATGATAACGATAGAGAGTTGGGCTACCTGCATGACACTTTTGGAAACGGATGCTATAAAGAGTCCTATCCCCGCACTTGAAAAGGAGTAAAAGAGAGTCAGCAGGATAAACGACCAAAAAGAGCCGTTCATGGGTGTATCAAAAGCTCCAAAAAGAACAAATCCAACCGCCAAAACAACTCCTGCCATAACGATAACCACCTGTGAAAGAGCCTTTGCCAAAATGATGAGTTTTGGATTAACCGGCATAAGAAGCATGATATCCCATGTTCCCTCTTCTTTCTCCTTGACAAAAACAACCGCAGTCAGGATAACAATCAGCAAAGTTATAACCGATAGCATCTCCGTCAAAGCCATAAAAGATCTGTTGTCTGCATTTTGATTGAAAAGCTTGTGCGATTTTATCTCTATGGGCAGATCTGTTTTACAAAAATCAAGTATGATATTTTGCAGATAAACAAGAGTTGTAAAACTTTGGGTTGCGGCAGTTGCATCAAGCAAGATATTTAGTTGCGCCTTTTTTCCCAAACGGTAGTTTTTCTCAAAATCACTGTCAAAAACAATCCCTACAAGAATCTCTTTGTTAAATATAAGATCTCTTAATTTTTCTTCACTCTCAAATCGTTCAGGCTCTACAAATTCCGGTTTGTGGAGATGTGAGAGAATCTTTTGACTGATTCCGCCACCGCTTTCATCGACAAATCCCACTTTGACATTGTGCGGTTCTATCCGTATCCCCTCTCCGGCTATATAAATATCGGCGGTAAATGAATAAACAAGTGCCGCCACAAGACCCACCGATCGCAAAAAACCGATGATCTCCTTACTGAAAACGATAAAAAATATACGACTCACTTTAACTCCTTTTTCAAAAAAAGAGTGTAACAGATATAAGATACCATATTCAAGCTTATAAAAATTATATATCAAAAACAGAGGCATTCTCCAAAACAGAAGTATTAATCATAAACCCGAAAAATTTAAAAGTTTCGTAGAAGAATTAGGATATAATTTTTTAGAAGATGAATATAAAACATTTTTCAAAACTTGTAGATTATGATGATATCGTTGCACAGATTGAAGGGACAAACTGATGACTTTACCAAATAAATTGGGTATAACCGACCAGGTTAAATTGGCAAAAATAGAAGAAAAGATAACCAAACAAAAGGCAAAAAAACTTTTTGATAGCAAAGATATAGAAGAAGTAAAGGTTGGAACATTTGCAGGGCTTTCATATATTCATCGCTATTTGTTTGAAGATATTTATGAATTTGCAGGGAAAATTAGAGATGTAAATATAAGTAAAGGTAACTTTAGATTTGCTCCCGTGATCTATTTAGAGCAATCTTTAAAACATATAGACAGTATGCCTCAAAGCAATTTTGATGAGATAGTGGAAAAATATGTAGAGATGAATATCGCTCACCCGTTTCGTGAGGGAAACGGCAGAGCTACAAGAATATGGCTTGATTTAATCTTTAAAAAAGAGTTAAAAAAAGTAGTTGACTGGAGTAAGATAGATAAAAACGATTATCTTATGGCGATGGAAAGAAGCGTTGTTAAAGATATAGAGATAAAATATCTGCTAAAAAATGCCCTAACCGATAAAATAGATGATAGAGATTTGTTTATGAGAGGAATAGATATAAGCTATTTTTATGAAGGATATGGTTTGTATAAGACTGAAGATTTGTAGTAAATAGCTTTAAAGTCTGACTATTTGAATATCCGTCAAATCGAAAAAAACCTGTGATTCCCTCACTTCAACTCCTTTTTCAAAAAAAGAGTGCCTAAAAAAAGCAGAAAAAGAGCATAACAGACAAGGATTCCAAGATAGAGTTTTGTTTTGTAGGATGCCATTCCCTGACCTATCAAAAAAGTATCATAGACTATATGATTGTAATACATAACAGGAAATATATGTGCCTCTATATAGGATTCTCCCTCCATCGAAGAGATGGGCATCAATATTCCAGAATATAAAAAACCCGGAATTATAGTGATGATAATGGTCAAAACCACCGCTACAATCTGCCTTTTTGTGATAACGGATATCAGCATACCGACAGAGAGGCTGATGAGTATATATATCTCGCTTGAGAGCCAATAAAGCATAAAACTTCCCCTGAAAGGAACACCAAACAAAGAGGTTGCTACCAAAAAGAGGATGAAAATATTTAAAGAGTGCAGTATAAAAACCGGTATCAGCTTTGCCGATAAAAATTCCGATTTTTTTACGGGTGAAGAGTAAAAGTTGAAAATCGTTCCGTTTTCTTTCTCTTTTACGATCAAAAGTGCTGCCAAAATAGCAGGAGCCACCAAAAGCACAAGTCCGATAAGTCCCGGAACTATGGCATCTTCATCTCTCATTGCCTGATTGAAAAGATTTCGGTTATTGATTGTTATCACTCCTTTTGGTTTATTGTGATTTTTTGTTGCCTCTAAAGCGGCATCCATGATGACTCCCTCCACATAACTTTGCATTGTAGAACCTCTTGAAGGAAATGCGGCATCACTGAAAACTCCTATCTCGCTTTTTTGAGAGTGCAGGAGTCTTTTTTCAAAGGATGAGGGTATGATAAGCAAGATATCGGTTTTTGCCTCTTTTATCCTGTGCAAAGCTTCCGCTTCACTGATATTTTTAACCTGAGTGTCAAAATATTTTGAGTGTTCAAATTTGGAAATCAAAAGTTTTGAATATCTGCTTTGATCATTGTCTATAATGATCACCCTTGCATGAGTTACATCCATTTTGATTCCGTATCCAAAGAGTATCAATATCATACTTGGCATCAGATAAACCATAATGATAAGTTTTGTTCTAAAAAGCTCCGTCAGCTCTTTTATGATGTATGCTTTTACGACTCCTTTGTTCATCCGTTACTCCTGTAAAAGCTCAAAAATATCTCCTCAAAATTTTTGGCTTCGGGATGAGTTTTGTAAAGGTTTTTTACAAAATCATCAGCTATCTTTTTGCCGTCTTTTAGAAGAACAACTCTGTCGCAATACTCCGCCTCGCTCATATAGTGGGTTGTGATGAGGATGGAGATACCCCATTTTTCTTTCAGGTTTTGAAGTATCTGCCAAAACTGCGCCCTTGCTATCGTATCAACTCCCGATGTCGGCTCATCCAGAAACAAAACCACCGGCTCATGCAAAAGTGCGGCAGCAACCGAAAAGCGTTGATTTATCCCAAGAGGCAGTTCGTTTGGAAAATACTCCATATACTCTTTAAATCCAAGTTCAACGGCATATCGTTTTATCCTCTCAAGAGCCGTTGTCATCTCAAGGCGGTGCATATTTGCAAAATACAAAAGATTTTCTCTGATCGTCATATCTTTGTAAAGAGCAAAATGTTGGCTTACATAACCTATCTTTGCCTTTAGATCACGCCGGTCTTTTCCGCTTTTTATCCTTCTGCCAAGCAGATAAAGTTCTCCCTCGTCGATGGGATAAAGTCCCAAAAGCATCTTTATAAAAGTGGTCTTTCCCGCTCCGTTTGCTCCCAAAAGTCCCACGATCTCGCCGCCTTTTAAAACCGTATCGATATGATCATTTGCAACAAAAGAGCCAAAATATTTCGTCAAACCTTTAGCTTCCATCACAACGGAAGGGATTTTGGTTTTGCTCTCTCTTTTTTTGATCTCTATTTTGGGTAAAGTTCTGTTTTTCTTGAGAGTATTGATAAAAAAGAGAGATTCCAAAGATGGTTTTGCATGTTCACTTTTCAAAGGTTTCAGGCTGTAGGTTTTTTTATCAAAAGTGAGACACTCTTCACATTCACTCTCTTTGTAGGTATATTTTTCAGCCTCTTTTACAAGCTCTTTACTCTCTCCTCTTGCTATGATCTCTCCCTCATCAAAAAGAAGGATTTTATCCATTTTCGCCGCTTCCTCCATGTAAGCGGTACTTATGAGAGATACCGTATTTTGTTTTTTTCTTATCTCATCGAGTATCTGCCAAAGTTCAAGTCTGCTTAGAGGATCAACCCCCGTTGTAGGCTCATCAAGTATCAAAAGTCCGGGACGGTGTAAAAGAGTGCAGATAAGAGAGAGTTTTTGCATCATCCCTCCGCTTAGATTTTTGGCGGCTCTTTTTGTAAAAGCAGAAAGTCCTGCCATATGCAGAAGTTTTTCTCTATATATTTTAAAATCTTTATCTTGTTTTATGTTTCTTATATTTGCAAAAAAATCAAGATGTTCGCTCACCGTCAAAGTATCATACAAAACAAGTCCTATCCCCTGAGGCATCAAACCGATATCAGACTTTATATTTTCCGCCTCTTTGGGAGATCGGTACGAAAAGTTTTCATAAGCCACTTCTCCCTCAAAAGAGATAACTCCGGCTATTGCGTGCATCAAAGAGCTTTTTCCCGCTCCGTCCGCCCCTATAAATCCCACTATCTCGCCTTTGTCGGCACTAAAAGAGGCATTTTTCAAGGCTATCTTTTTTTTATATGAGACGGTTATGTTTTTAACTTCCAAATCAGCCATAACGAAAATTTTTTATCAAAAACAGTATCAAAACAAAAACACTTCCGCCTATCGAAAACAAAAGCGCCCCGTTTAGATCAAAATACTCCCAGACAAGACCGCATACATAGGCTCCCAAAGCTCCAAACAGTGCCACACCGGCATAAAAGATTCCGTAAACACTCCCTTTGTTATCGCTTCTTGTGGCGATAAGAGATCGGTTCGCATTTAGGGATGAGACACTAAAAAGTCCTAAAAATCCGTATGCCATCCATGTAAAAAGAGGCTCTTTGAGATATAAAAACAACAAAGCCAAAACAGCGCTGAGATATGCAAAAAGCATGATTTTTTCCGTACCGATTTTATCGATCCATATTCCAAGAGTATAACTTGTAAGAGTCTGAATACCGGTAGAGACGACAAACAAAAGAGGGATAACGGCAGTGGCGATTCCTATGCTTTTTGCCTGTATCGTAAAAAAGGCTTCATTGAACACAAAAAAGATAAAAAAGAAGTAGAAAAAGAGAGATTTTACAGTTTTGATATCTCTTTTTGTGAAGTTGAATTTTACACTTTTTTTAACATCTTTTTTAACATCTTTGACAAAAAAAGCAACGATAAAAAGCCCGATGAGTCCCGGAATAAGAGTCAGATAAAAAACATTTCTGATGACCTCTTCACCCCCTCCGTAAAGAAACAGTATCCCAAAAAGCAGAAGTGTTCCGCCAAGTTCTCCGGCGATATCGAGAGTTTTATGAAAACCGAATGTTCTTCCTGAATGTTTTTTGACGCTGTAATTTGCTATTATCAAATCTTTCGGCGCAGAACGCAGGGCTTTTCCAAGTCTCTCAAAAGCTCTTAATGCGGCAACGCTTTTGTATCCGCCGGAAAAACCGACAAGCGGTTTGCTGATGGCAGAAAGAGCATAACCGCTTACAACAAGAGGCTTTACGATACCGTATTTATCGGAGATATAACCCGATATCAGCCTGAGCGCATAGGAGACAAAGGTGGCTGCGGCAACGATAATCCCAAGCTTGTCCATTCCCTCCTGCAAGATACTGACAACAAAGATGGGAAGAATGGGATTTATCATAGCAGATGCCATATCGGTAAAAAAACTGACCATTCCAAGCATCACTATATTTTTATCTATATTTTTCATAACGGCGGTATTTCATCCAGTGATTTTGGGAGATTTTTACCGTCTGTGGAGATAACTCCGATGGCGGGAATTCCGAGTTTCAAAAGAGGTTCTGTTTTCAAAGGTTTGATGTGGACTGCATAAACTCTTTGGATTCTGTCGCTTCTGATACTGACCTCTTTTGGTGTAAATTCCGCTTTTTGGGCGATATTTACCACTTTTGCTTTTATCGGTCTGTCAGGATACGCATCCAAAAATATCACGGCTTTGTCGCCTGTTTTTATTTTGCCGTTTTTTATCGTGTCTATGAACATTTTAAGATACAAAGAGTTGGGATCTATCAGGGTAGCTACGGACATACCGGCTCCGATCACTTCACCCTCGTTGGTTATCTTTTCTACGACAAACCCGTCTATCGGAGATCTTATCGTCATCTCGTCAATTATCGCTTCTATCCTCTCTTTTGAAGCTTTAAGAGAGGCTATATTCTCTTTAAATGCTTCAAGTTGCAAACTTAGAGATTTTATCTTCTCCTGAGAGGCTTTTGCTTCCAAAAGATTGCTTCTTGCGATCTCTATTGAGTGTTGAAGTATGGAGTTTTTATCTTTTAGAGATTTCAGTCTGTCCTGAGTGGTTATCAGTTTCAGTCTGCTTTTTTCAAGCAGCTGTTTTTGGATCAGCTTTTGTGCAAAAAGAGTTTGAACTCTTTTGTAATCTCTTTTATCCTGTAAAACAACATTTTTTTGTGAGTTTATGGCTCTTTGGAGTTCGTTTAAACTTTCCTGTGAACTTTTTAGAGCCGATTTTGCTTTTTTGAGTGAGAGGGGGATACTCTTTTTGGCGATCTCAAATTCTATCTTTTTGGCTTCAAACTCTTTTTGCAAGGCGTTTATTTTACTCTCTGTCTCTCTTTGCTGCGCTTCATACTCTTTGCTTTTGATCTTTGCAATGATCATGTTTTTTGTGATTTTTACTCCGTCATCTACAAACAGTTTATCCACTCTTCCGGGATATTTTGTGTTTAGATTGATAAGATCTCCATCTATCCTGCCTGTTCCTTCTATGAGATTTTTTGCAAGTGTTTTTGGATGAAGTTTGTCATAAATCATAACAGCCGAGATCAAAACCAAAACCGATATGATAAAACCAAGCCAGTATTTTTTGATGATTTGTAAAAATTTATCCATAATCTAAGCTTTGGCTCCTTCCATAAACCGGTTAAATACTCTACCTGCCTCTTTTTCAAGCTCTCCTCCGAAATTCAGCCAGTATTCTATATATCCCATCGTAAATGCGTTAAAAAGATAGGCAATCTTCATATAATCATCACCTTTTAGGAGAAAAGTTTTAGATAGTTTTTCAAACTCGTTTGCCAAAAACTCAAAAACAGGTTTTGCAGGATTGCTTTTTTTTGTGTTCATCTTGACAAAAAAGAGAGGATCTCCGATAACCGGATCCTCAATCGCTTTTCTTTTGGATGCAAAAGCTTTAAATTTCATCGTTATATAGGTTGTCAATCTCTCTTTTGGATCTTTTGTTGTCTGCGTTTCTTTGATGAGATCGTTATAAAAAAGCAAAATCTGATACTCTATGTAGCCGTAAAAAAGATCGTCTTTTGAAGGAAAAAGTTTATAAAGTGCGCCTATCGATATCCCAAGATTTTTGGCGATATCATGCATCGTAGGTTTGGCAAATCCCTCCTTTTCAAAATAACTGCTCACAGCTTCAAGAATCAACCTCTTTTTCGTTTCAGCCACTTTTTCTTTTATCAGATTTTTCATAGATTTCAGCCTTTAGAAAAGTTCTTTTTAAATCAATAGGCAAAATTTACTCTTAAAATAGCCTAAATTCAGGGCTTTTTGGAAGCAGGACTTCAGTCCTGCCTTGGGTGATGCTGAAGCATCACCTCCATTTTTCTCTTGTCAATAAATACCATTATAGTTTATTAATTCTTAAATAAGAATATATTAGTAAAAAAGTGAATATAATTCATTTTTTATGAAGACAAGGGCATCTCCAAAAAGCTATGGACTGTATAGGTTTTTGGAGATACCATTAAATATTATCCTCTTTTTAGATAAATTGGATACAATATTTCAAAAACAAATAAGGTTGTGATGATGAATAAAACCGCTTGTCCTTTGGACTGTTATGACAGTTGCAGTATTGTCTATGAAAACAATAAGATAAAACCGGATCAAAAACATCCTGTAACAAAAGGATTCTTATGTCCTTTTCTAAATAAATATGAAAAATACGAGAGAATAAAGAAGCCCCTTTTTATGGGAAAAGAGATAGAGATGGATGAGGCTTTGGATATTTTGGAAAAGAAGCTCAAAGAGTACGAAAAAAAAGATTCGATTCTCTACAGAGGAAGCGGAAATCTCGGAAAAATGCAAGAAGTTACAAATCTCTTTTTCTCAAAATACGGAAGTTTTCTTACAAAAGGTTCACTTTGTGATTCGGCAGGACATCACGGTATCGTAGAGGGCAGGGGGGCAAATCTCGCTCTTTCGCCGTCGGTTGTAAAAAAGAGTGAAACTGTAATTTTGTGGGGTAGAAATATCTCTGTAACAAATTCCCATCTTATGCCCTTTTTAAAAGACAAATATCTTATCGTTATAGATCCGGTTAAAACGGATATAGCAAAAAGAGCCGATCTTTTTGTGCAGATAAAACCAAGAAGTGATTTTTATCTGGCTCTTTTGCTTTCAAGAGTTGCCCATATGGAAATGATGGAAGATGAGGAATTTTTGGAAGAGAGAACAGAAAATTTTGAGGATTATTTTGATTTTTTCAGATCATATCTGATGAAAGATCTGATGAATCGGTGCGGAATCAATCTAAATCATCTTGGAGATATTTTATACAGAGTAAAAGATAAAAAAACTTCCATTTTGGTTGGAGGAGGAGTGCAAAAATATAACATCGGATCTTCTGTTTTAAGAGCTATCGACTCGTTTGCCGCCACACTGGGACTTTTTGGCAAAGAGGGATGTGGAGTCGGCTTTTTGGGAGACAGCTCTTATGGATTTGCAAAACCTTTTGAAACAGAGGCAAAAAGAGTTCCAAAAGCGGAGGTTGATTTTAACAGGTATGATTTTATCTTCATTCAGGGAGCAAATCCGGCAGTTCAGGCACCACAGAGCAAAAGAGCAAGAGAAGGGATAAAAAATGGTTTCAGTGTATATTTTGGTCTGTTTGAAAATGAGACTTCACGCCTTTGTGATCTTGTAATTCCCGCCAAGAATTTTTTGGAAAAGGAGGATATAAGACTCTCTTACTCTCATGAATATATCTCTTTAATGCCAAAGCTGAAAGATGTCGATATAGGCATAAGCGAATATGAATTGACCTGTTTTTTATCCAAAAAGTTTGGATTTGAAGAGTTAAAAAGCGAAAAAGAGTATATTGATGAGATTTTAAAATCCAACAGTTTTGAAGAAGAGGGATTTTACAAATCAAAATCCTATAAAGATATTCCCTATAAAGAAGGATTTTATACCGATAGCAAAAAATTTGTTTTTATAGATGAACTTGATGATGATTATGAGGATTATTTTGCCGAGGAACTGGAAGATGAGGATTTTTTTCTGATAACGGCAAAACACAAAAATTCTCTCAACAGTCAGTTTGGAAAAGATGAATATCTTTATATGCCGCCCCTTTTGGGTTACAGTGATTTTGATAAGGTCAAAGTTACGACCCAAACCGGAAGCGCGGTTTTTGAAGCAAGGATAAGCGACAGATTGAGAGGGGATACTCTGCTTTTATACTCTTCAAATCCAAAAGCCAATTTTTTAACGCCGTCCATATCAAGTGATGAGGGTGAAAATGCAGTTTTTAATACAATTGCACGGATAGAAAAAGTATAATTTTGTTACAAATATTATTTAACGGATAATAATAATTATATTGTTAAATAATATTTAACAAAAAAAAGATTATAATTTTATTTATAATAAATTATATTTAAAAGAAGTACTCATGTATAAACTTTTTTTATATTTTATGATAGTGGTTTTGGTTATTGTGAGTAGCGGTTTTTCATTTTTGGGAGAAAATGATGATTGGGTTTTATGGTGCTTTTTGAAAAACGGTGAAAATATCACACTTATCATGAGTTATCCGCTCTCTTCTCTGGGATGTAAGCTTTATGAGATATTTCCTAATATTCAGTGGTATAGCGTAATTATTTTAACTTATACCTCTATTATTGCATTTTTGGCGGCTTATCATATCTCAAAACTTCAAGACAGAAAACTGAAATTTCTTTTTATTATCAGCGTTTCACTGATTCTTATTCATTTTTTGATGAATATTACGGTTACGGAACTTACCATATTGATTATAGCATTTTCTCTTCCTTTTATCTATACAAATCAGCTTCTGTTTTGGTTTTTGTTTTTACTGGCAAGTCTGCTCAGAACAGAGCTTGTTATAGGACTTTCACCTATATTTGTTCTTGCATATCTTCTTTTGTTTCGCAAAAAATCTGTCAGTATAAAACAGATTTTTCCGATTTCAATTATCATCCTTGCGATAGGATTTATCTTTATAATGCCCTCTTATGCGGATAAAGAATATACCGATTGGCTTCGGTTTGTCAAAGCAAGGGGTTATTTTATGGATCTGCACGGCAGGGATTATAAAGATATTTTGTCAGATGATGAAGAATTTGTCGGATATACATGGTGGGCGCAGGACAAAGAACTTCTTCCGACCAAAAAAGTTATAAAGGCGGCTAATCCGTCATCTGTAAATATTATTGTAAGCAGTTACAAAGCTTTAACACCATTTAAGTTATTGAAAATTTTTCTTCAATATAAATTATTGATATTTTTGATCCCTTTAACCTTTTATATTATCTATAAAGAGACAAACAGTTTCAGAAAAATTTTTTATATCTTTTTTATGGCGGCAATTATAACCTTGATCATCGCAAGAGATATGGAAAGAGTTGCATACCCTTTGACTGTTTTATGGATGCTTTTGATATATTTGAAACTCTATATGAAGAAAAAAAGAGAACTGCTGATAAAATTTTTATATATTACGATAGCCGTACTGTTTTTGGAATCCTCCTTAACACGGATATATAAGCATCAGACAAAAGAGAGTATAAAGAGCGAAGCGGTTAATTTAATGGCAAAACATCCGTATTTATATGAACTTTCACTCGGTTTTCCAACATCTTTTGGAGTATTGTCGATGGTTGTTATACAGGATCATCTTTTTAGGGAAGATGAATGGCTCTCCTTTGACAAAAACAGGTTGCTTTTGTCCGGTTGGATATCAAGGCACCCTTTTTTTTACAGATCCCACGATATCTCTTCTGATATTTATGAAAGAAAATATAAAACATTTTATGAATTTTTAACAGATAAAAAAACGGCATTTATAGGAAGTAAGAAAATGGTTTGTTCTGTAAATGATAGAATTTTAAAGATATATGATAAAAAGTATGCGCAAAAAGGATGTTATCATAAGATCAGAGTCATAGATGAATCAAAACACTTTGCAATCACACAGATTGTCAAAGTGTGTGAAGATTAGACAGGATGTTATCGTAACATTGTTTTAAATTTTAAATTGTTTTTATCTTATATTTTCCAAGCTCTTTTTTCTTTGTATCGATGATATGTACCGCACATGCCAAACATGGATCAAAAGAGTGGAGAACCTTTAAAACCTCCAAAGGTTTTGAGGGATCTTGCAATTTTAAACCTATCAATGCCTCTTCATAAGCTCCTCTTTGATTTTTTAGATCCTTTGGGGTAGCGTTCCATGTAGTTGGGGCGATAACTTGATAGTTTTTTATCTTTGCTTCTTCTATATTGACAAAATGGGCTAAAACTCCTCTTGGTACTTCAAAAAATGCTTTCCCTTTTACATTTTTTTCTAAAGAGTCAAAATCATACTTTGTCCATGTTTTTGTATCATAATATTTTATATTTTCAACAAGTCTGTTAACCAAATTGAAAATATACTCTGTTATATATGAACTTTCGATAGCTCTTGCAGCATTTCTTCCGACAGTTGAAGAGAGATCCAAAAGTTTCAAATCACACTCTTTTAAAAACTCTTCTACAAAAGGTTTGATAAATTTGTTTCCTTTTTTATAGCTGATAAGTACTCTTGCAAGAGGACCGCATTCCATTGTTTTGCCGTCATATCTGGGAGCTTTTACCCAACTGTATTTATCTTCCGTTTTTTCCGTTTTCAAAGTTCCGTCATCATTTAGATCGGTATAAAAAGGTCTATCATTTTTATACCATGCTCTATCGATCTCTTCGGTGATTTTTGTTTCATCAAACTCTTCTATGCTGTCAAAATTGTGAGAATAGATAACTCCGCTTTCAAAAAGAAAATTTTTATCATCAAAACAGTATCCTCCAACCGAAAAAAAGTTTCCTTGATTTCTTCCTATTCCCGCTTTTATTTCATCTTTATATGCATTGACTAAAAGTTTCATATCCGGTAGATATGCTCTATCTATAAAATCTTTTGAATCTCTTAATATAAAAATAAAATCATTAAGTCTTTGAGGATTCAGCATATCGGCAACACTTGTTATTCCGCCCACTACGATGGATTGTGGGTGTGGAGTTTTCCCGCCAAATATTGCAATAGCTCTTGCGATATTTGATTGAAACTTCAAAGCTTCAAGATAATGCGAAAGTAAAAGAAGATTCTCTTCCGCAGATAATTTATACTCTTTATGTCCCCAATATCCGTGGCTAAAAGGGCCTAATCTTCCTGAGTTTACAAATTTTTGCAGTTTCTCTTTGATACCGATATAGTGGGCTTCTGAATTTGCATAGGGTCTTTTTGTATAGAGATATCCGATTTCGCTTGTTTTTAGAGGATCTGCCTGTAAAGCCTTTGTTACATCTACAAAATCCAGTAGATGAAGATGATAAAAATGTACTACATGATCCTGTATAAAAAGTGCCATTGCCATAAGATCTCTTATGATTTCTCCGTTTTTTACAACTTTGATACCATAAGCATCTTCAACTGCTTTGATTGCCGCTCTAAAATGAGAGTTTGTGCATACACCGCATATTCTTCCTGCCAACAATCCCGCATCTCTTGGATCTCTCTCTTTTAGTATGATCTCGATTCCTCTAAAAAGCTGACCGCTTACATAGGCCTCTTGTACAATATTTTGATCATCTATCTCAACTTCAACTCTTAAATGTCCCTCTATCCTTGTTATAGGATCAATTACTATCTTTTTCATCCATCTTCCTCTCATTGGCATACTTATCAAAAAAACCTGTTTCTACACAGCCCATACAACCATGCCCGGCCTGTACCGGCCAACTTGTTGATTTGTTAAATTTCATCGTAGGACAGTTAACAAAAGAGTATGGTCCCTTACAGCCCATCTCAAAAAGACACCATCCTTTTTTTGCTCCTTCATCTCCCCACTCTTTGACAAATTCACCAAGCTCGTAATGTCCTCTCCTTTCACAGTTATCATGTACTCTTCCCTCATAAGCCCATAACGGACGGTTATATTTATCAAGCTTAGGCATCTCTTCAAACATCAGATACGATAGTAGAGTACCTACGATATTAACGGGATTGACAGGACAGCCGGGAAGGTTTATGATGTCCTCTCTTTTTAGCGCCTCATAAACTCCGACAGCACCGGTTGGATTTGGTTTTGCTGCTGCTACTCCACCGTCAAGTGCACAGCTCCCGACTGCTATGATCATAGCCGCATTCTTGGCACATTTTTTTAACAGTTGTATTCCTGTTTCTCCTTTTGGTCCTATACGAAGATACTTTCCGTCCATTGCCAAAGGTACGGCACCTTCAACTATAAGAATATATTTGCCTTTTTGTTTTGTTATGACCTCATCCAAAGCATTTTCACTTTGATCACCACTTGCACTCATCAATAATTCATGATAATCAAGAGAGATATAATCAAATATAAGATCGGCGACAGAAGGATGGGTTGACTTGATAAATGCTTCTGAATTTCCCGAACAATCGGATAATTCAAGCCATATAATCGGTACTCTATTTAAGTTTTTGATTCCCTCTCCAACGATACCTTCAAATTCGGGATGAAGTTGCATTGTTGCAGTAACCATAGAGATCCAATGATTCATCTCTTTTGTTGTTATATCAAAAGCATCCAATGAGCATGAGAGATTTTCATAATCAAGTTCATTTTGCGGATGAAGTTTGTTGAATTTTTCTATCCTTTTTTTTGCAAGTTCCATCTCCTTTTCTCTTTCAATCTCTTCGGGAGTTTTTCTTGGCATATCAGAGTCTATAAGATTTTGAGCCTCTTTGATGATATCTTTAACCATCTCTTTACATCTGCCGCAAACTCTACCCGCTTGAGTGAATTTACCAAATTCCAGAAAATTTCTAACACCGTAGTTAACTACTATATCAACTATATCCTGATAATAAACATATTCACAACTACAAACAAGTCTCCCTCTTTCCCCTATGAGTCTGTTTTGATACAGATATGAGGGGTCGATTTTTTCTTCATTTTTTATCAAAGATTCTATATAGGAGATATCAACATTGGAATTTATCCCGATAAATCTTACAAGTTTGTCATTTTCAATAAAATATTCATCAACTCTTTTATCTTTTTTTGAAGTTATCAAAATTTTTTCAAAATCAGGCGAAAATTTAAACGATCTGGCATCTATAAGCTCAAAACTTCCGACTTTTAACATATCGATCATAACATCCGGTGAGAACTCTTTCTCTTTTAAACCTAAAATATTTGATATGGCTGCATCTGCTTCAAGTGTGCACTCTTTTACATGTCCGGCTATAAAATCAAACTCTTTTATCTCTGCCGCTTCTCCAACAGCATAGATATCTTTATCGCTTGTTTGCATTTTTCTGTTTGTTAAAATACCTCTGTTACATTCCAAAGAATCCCTTGCAAAGTCTATATTTGGTTTTATACCGATACCAAAAATTAAAAAAGGATTTTTAATATTTAGTCTTTTTGTTTTTAAAAGCGTAATTTCACCATTTTGAATCTTTTTAGCCACTATCTCATCATGATAAGATATGGTTATTTTTTCACTTTGCAGATATGATTCTTCGATCAGTTTTATACTTTCAAAAGAGAGGTTTTTATCGTAAAGATGGCTGCTTCTTATTAAAAGAGTGATCTTTTTTACCTCTTTTATCTTATTTAGAGTTTCAAGCAGTTCCAGTGCTATTGCACCGGAACCTACGATAACGATTTCTCTGTTTTTTATGGCATCGGCTATCTTTTTAGAGTCATTCGCACTCCTGAAAACAGCAGCATTTTTAATATTTGTTATATCAAAAAGAGATTTTGGGATAGAACCCGTAGCTATGATAAGTTTGTCATAGCTAAAAACAGCATTTTTGGAAAATATCTTTTTTGATTTTTTATCGATTTTAATAATTTTTTGATTTAATTCTATTTTTACACTTTTTTCTATGGGAATAGTGATATCTTCTATACTTTTGCTTCTATCTATCAAAGAGCATAAATGTATCCTGTCATAGGGTAAAAAAGTCTCTTCTGAAACGATAAGCAGATCAACACTTGAATCATTATTTTTCAGATGATTGGCCAAATATGCCGCAGAAATTCCTCCCCCGATAATTACAATTCTCATAGTAACACCTCATTTCTTATAATTATATCGAATTTATATTGATATATTATTGTTGAAGAGAATATTTTATGAGTATATAAACCTGTATATCTTTTCAAGATCAAAAGGTTTTATATCTTTGTCTATTCCCATGTAATAGGGAACAATTTCCAGCAAAAAATATCCTGTGTGTAAAAACGGCAAAAAGATTATCAGTTTTCTTTTGAACTGTTTTGGAGTATTCCATCTTCTTATCCATTTTTTTGCGCTTTTTACACCGTTTAGAGCCAAAAGCGCCTCAAAACTGAAGATAAAACCTAGCACGAGATAGCTAAGGATTGTTCCGTAAAGAATAAGATAGAAGATGTATTGAAGCAAGTTAGACCTTAAAAAGACCGCTCCAAAAAAGAGCGGTTAAGTTGGGTTATTCGCTGACGGCTACCTCTACAGGATCGCTTTCCCAAAGACCGTGTTTTGTACAGTAACTCATAGCAGTCAATTTCAATTTGTTAGCTGTAGGAATGATATGAAAATCAACTTCAACATGACTTTTCATATTTCCAAGAGTTCCGGGAGTAAATGTTGCCTGTCCCAAAAGAGTTTCACCATTCCATAACTGAACATAAGATATATAGTGATCAAAATCATCAGGATGTGGATATTCATTTCCGACTTTTACTTTTACGCTGAATTTTTCACCTTTTTTTGCATTGTTTTCACAGTGAACAAACGGGGAGTGTCTATCGATATAATCTTTTCTCGCTTCTCTCTCAACACTATCTATATCAACATATCTATTTACTTTAGGCATATTGTCTCCTTTTTTAATATTTCAATGATCTCTTGATCTTGATCATTGAAATATTATATCTGATTGTAGTTTAAAATAGGATAAAATTTATCCTATTTTAAATCTTTTAATTTATACCAGATCTGTTTCCGTTACATGGTGATTTATGCCAAGTTTTTCAGGTTCTATACCAAGTGCCAAACCTATCATCTGAGGAAGGTGAAAAATAGGTATATGAACTTCTCTGCCGGCAGCTTTTGAGATATTGTGCTGTTGAACATCAAGTCTTAGATGACAAAGAGGGCAGGGGGTAACTACCGCATCGGCATTATTGTCTATCGCATCTGTCAATGCAGAGGCTGAAAGTTTGTTTGCCGTATTTGGTGCCTGTAACTCTACATGAAAACCGCAACATTTGTTTTTGTGTTCATATTCGACATTCTGTCCGCCAAGAGCGAGGATGAGATCATCTATACTTGTCGGATTATAAGGATTTTCACCTCCGTTGTTTTGAGACTGAAGCTCTGAAGGGCGAATGTTGTGGCAACCGTAAAATGCTGCCATATTGATATTTTTTAAAGGTTTTGTAACCCTCTTTGCTATCTCATCAATTCCAACATCATCTATCAAGGCATAAAGAAAATGTTTTACTTCACTTGTTCCTTTATACTCCAAACCGACCTCTTTTAATTTTTCATTTACCTGTGCTTTTAGATTTTCATCATGATCAAGTCTCTCTTTTGTCATAGAGGTATTTAACTGACATGTATTACAGATGGTAACTAGCGGAAGTTCCATCTTCTCTGCATAACAGATATTTCTTGCATTTAGCACAAGCGATAAAAAATCATCAAAATCCTGTAGATGACTTGCTCCGCAGCAGGTTGCTTCGTCTAACAAAACAAGCTCTATATCCAATGCCTCCGCAACCGCTAAAGTTGATTTTAGAAGTTCGGGAGTACTCTCTCTTGCCGTACATCCTGTATAAAGTGCATATCTTAATTTACTCATTGTCTCTCCCTTTTAGAACTTCGTTGTAGATGAAGAATCGATAAGCTTTTTAACTTCATCAAGATTTTTGGATTTTGGCATATTCCAAGGTAGGACGATTTTACCCTTTTTGAACATTGCAATAGCTTCGGGAACATGTTTTAATACACCGATATTTCCCTCAGAATATCTTACAAGTTCTCCTTCATCCAAAATACCGTGTTTTTCGATAGAGTGTTTAAATCCGACAGCATGTCTTACCGCAACATTACTCTCGGCGATACCCTCATCAAAAATCTGGTTATGGAGTTTTGTTATTTTTGTGATAGGATTCAACTCTTTGGGACATGCTTCCGCACACTCAAAACATTTGACACAATCCCAGACACCCTGACCTATCTTATCTACGATTTCAAGTCTCTCTTTTTTGGATTCGTCTCTTTTGTCAGCCGTAAATCTAAAAGCTTTTACAAATGCCGCCGGTCCGAAATACTCCTCATTGACCTCTACAACCGGACAGGCATAAAAGCAGTTTCCGCACTGGATGCAGTAATCGGCTTCATCAAGTTCTTCTGCCTCTTTTGGAGAAACTATATTTTCAGATTCCGGATTTTCGTTGATATTTGCTATCATATAAGGTATGACAGAATCATACTTTTTCCAGAAATTTTCTTTGTTTATAACAAAATCTTTATAGGCTCTCTTTTTGTCTTGAGGATCCAAAACAAGTTCAGTTCCAAAAATTTCAACAAGGTCAAAAACTCTCTCTTTACAGGAGAGTACAGGTTTGTTGTTTACTTTTATCGCACAGCTTCCGCATATCCCGTGACGACAGCTTCTTCTGTAACTTAAACTTCCGTCATGCTCCCATTTGATTCTGTTGAGGATATCCAAAACAACTTCGCTTTGAGAGACTTCCATTTTAAATTCATCATAATGAGGGAGATAATCAGTCTCTGCGTTAAATCTAAATACTTTAAATGTTAATATTTTCTTTTCTAATTGTTCCATTTTTGCTCCCTAATATGTTCTCTCTTGAGGTTCAAATATGCCAAGCGTTACATCGGTATATTCAAGTTTGATATTGCCTTTTTCATCCATATATGCCAATGTATGTTTTAGAAAGTTTTTATCATCCCTTTTTGGAAAATCCTCTCTAAAATGCGCTCCGCGGCTCTCTTTTCTTGCTATTGCTCCGTCAACTATAAATGTTGCATAATCGAGCATATGTCCAAATTCGATAGCTTCCTGAAGATCAGTATTGTAAATTTTGGATTTGTCATCTATCCTGATATTTTTAAATCTCTCTTTTAACTCTTTGATCTTTTCTTGCTGTTTTTCAAGAGTTTCATGAGTTCTAAAAACACCGGCATTGATCGTCATACTCTCTTGAAGTTCTTCTCTGAGTGCCGATACTTTTTCAGTTCCGTTGGAAGTTGTCAATCTCTCTATCTCTTCCATCATCCTGTCAGCTGCATCTCTTTTCATATTTCCAAAAACAAGATTACCGCTTTCAAGATCATCTGCTATCGCATTTCCGGTATGTCGTCCGTAAAAGAGGGCTTCAAGAACCGAGTTTGCTCCGAGTCTGTTTGCGCCGTGAACACTTACACACGCACACTCTCCGGCAGCATAAAAACCTGTTACTTTCTCATCTGCATTTTTCATAACTCTACCGTCTATATCGGTAGGAATTCCCCCCATAGAGTAGTGAGCTGTTGCCGCTATCAAAATAGGTTCTTCTATCATGTCTCTTCCGAGAAATGTAAGAGCAAGATCCCTAAGTTCCGGCAATCTTTCCATTATCTTTTCTTTACCAAGATGAGTCAGATCAAGATATACGGCATCTTTGTTTACTCCTACACCTCTGCCTTCCAAAATCTCTTTTGTAATAGAACGGCTTACAAGATCCCGTGGTGCCAACTCCATCTTTTCAGGCGCATATTTACTCATAAACCTCTCACCTTCGGAGTTTAGAAGCTTTCCGCCTTCACCTCTTGCCGCTTCACTCATCAAGATTCCCGTTCCTGCAAGTCCGGTTGGATGAAACTGCACAAATTCCATATCTCTAAGAGGTAAACCATGTCTTGCAACGATAGAAAGACCGTCTCCGGTGTTTGCATGGGCATTTGAGTTGATTTTAAAAGCTCTTGCATATCCGCCTGTTGCAAACATCACGGCTTTTGCCTGGAAAATGGTCGGTTTTGTGGATTTGATCTCGTATGCGCATACACCGTTTACCACACCGTCTTTGTAAACGATATCTGCCGCATACCACTCATCCAGAAAATTTACTCCGTCTCTGTGAGCCTGTTCATAGATGGTTTGAAGCAGAGTAAGACCGGTTCTGTCTTTTGCAAAACAGGCTCTTGGTTTTGACTGTCCTCCAAAAGGTCTTTGTGCGATTTTTCCATCTTCGGTTCTGCTGAAAACCGCTCCCATTCTTTCCGCCCATCTGATAGTTTCGGGAGCTTTGTTACACATAAGCTCTACCGCATCCTGATCTGCTAGATAATCACTTCCCTTTACCGTATCAAACATATGAAGTTCTATACTGTCTTCTTCGGAAAGAGCGGCATTTATACCGCCTTGAGCGGCACCTGAGTGACTTCTGAGAGGGTGTAGTTTTGTAATAACCGCTACATTTTTCCCTCTTCTTTTTAATTCCCTTGCCGCCGCACAACCGGCTAATCCGGCTCCGACGATCACTACATCGTATTGTAAAATTGGTATGCTCATCAAGCAATTCCTTAAAGTTTGATATTTGGCTAAATTATATCTCTCTTATATTTAAAAAATACAAAAAGTAACAAGATGAAACATCTTTTATATTAAAATGTTACAAATTTTCCATTTTTATAAATTGTATTTTGGGAAAGATGAAATGATTATTATAATTTCTTATATTGAGATGCTATTTGAGTCCTAATTTTTTTATTTTCTGTGCCAAAATATGAACAGCCATTGCATAGTAAGAGCTATGATTGTATCTTGTTATAACATAAAAATTTTTAAATCCTATCCATAATTCATCAAAATTTTTATTTTCTAATTTTATTAAAGAAACCTTTTTTTGACTTTTTGTTATGTTTTTGGAAATGATTTTGTATCTTTTTAATTTTTTTATGGAATATTTGGTTTTATATCCTGTTTTCAATTTTGTAAACCTTCTTGTTTTATATTTTGTTTTGACAGCTACCAATCCATTCTTTTCCCAACCGTTGTCTTTGAGATATTTTGCTATACTTCCTATCATATCTTCACTGTTCCATGGGTTTGGGATACCATCTTTGTCAAAATCAACTGCAAAATTGTTATAACTGCTTGGCATAAATTGCCCAAGACCTATTGCCCCGGCGTAAGAACCTTTTATCTTAAGTGGGTCAAAATTGGTTTTTTGGGTAAATACCAAAAACTCTTTTAACTCTTTTTTGAAAAAATCATTTCTTCTGTTTGGCATAAATGCAAGTGTGCAAAGAGTATCAAGAACTCTGTATTTTCCGGTATTTTTTCCATAATAACTCTCTATTCCTATGATAGCTGCTATATAACTTGGATCTACTCCATACTCTTCATAGGCTCTTTTTAGTGCTTTTTTATGTTTTTTTAAAAAAAGAGCTCCTTTTCTTATCTTTTTTGGCGTAATAAATATCTTTTTATATTTTGACCAGTAGAGATCTTTTTTTGCTGTTTTACTCTTTTTTGTATTCTTTGGTTTTAAAGCATAGATCTTTAAAGCTCTTTTTTGGATATTTGCTTTTGAGAAAAGTTCATTTAGATATGACCTGTCAAAATTGTATTCATATACGATTTCATCTATAAAATTCTGATCAATTTTCAGATTTGCAAAAGAGTGGATCGATAATAAAACAGATAAAATGATATAACGATAAAATTTCATAGTTCCTCTCATGTTTAAAACTTTATTGTTATTTTATCATTTTAAATTAAGATAAACTTTATAAGAGAGAATATATTTAATATGCTTAATTTTATGTAGATAAAACAGTTGTAGCAAATAGAAAAATCATCAATAACTTTATTTTGGGGTAAACTATTTTTTAATATTATTAATAAATTTTATATTTTATTTTTGCAAGATAGAGTCCGTTAGCGGGGGCAAGAGTGGTGCTTGTTATCTCTTTTTTGTCAAGCTGGTTTTTGAGTTGATTTGCATTTAGTTTTCCTTCTGATATTTTGAGCAGAAAACCGACCATCATTCTTATCTGGCTTCTTAGATATCCGTTTGCTTCAAAATAAAATATTGTAAAATCCCTGTAATCATAAACTTTTGTCTTATATATTTTTCTTACAAAGTTTTTCGTATCGCTTCCACTTTTTTTAAAATATTCAAAATCATGAATCCCTTCAAAAATTTTGACAGCCTCTTTTAATCTCTCTTTGTCCAAATCCTTTACAAAAGTTACATAAGGAGTCAAAAAAACCGAAGGCTCTTTTGTAGATACGATGTATCTGTAAACTCTTCTTTTTGCGTCATATCTTGCATGAAAAGAGGGAGATGTTTTTTCTATCTTTTTTATATAAATATGAGGCAGAAGCTGTCTGTTGAGAAAGGTTTTCAGTTTTTCAAGATCACTCCAAAAAGAGGGCAAATCGGTATGGATAACCTGATTTGTTGCGTGAACTCCTCTGTCTGTTCTGCCACTGGCTTCTATTTTTGAGTTGATATTTAATGTTTTAAAAGCTTTGTAGAGTTTTGAAGCGATTGTATTTTGGGTTTTTTTTTGGATTTGATATCCTTCAAAACAGCTTCCGTCATAACTTAGAGTGATTTTGACTCTCATCTAAAATCTTTTTACAACCTTTTTGACAAAAAAGATTTTGGAAAAAATATAATACAAAAGAGAAACCGCTACAATTCCCACAAAAGGAAAAGTTTTGGCAAAAACGATACTGACTATATAATAAGATATCACCATGGCAAACAAAAATGGATACAGATGAACTCTGTCATGCCTTATATTGAGTGTTGCTATTGCCAAAGCAAACAGAAATGAAACCAGCGGGAAAAGTGCCGTAAGTGTCAAAAAACTCAGATCTTTAGCCCTTTTTTGATCTGTCAGTGCCTTTTTCCAATACTCTGCCATCGTATCATTGTGTAACTCTTCACCTCTTAGAAAATTGTTGATATTCATCTTCGCATAATCTATCTGCTTTATCTCTTTGTCGGTTATATAAAAAGTTTTTCCGTTATCCAACGAGAGATTCAAAAGACCTTTTTCATGATTTATCTTTGCATGATTTGCCAGTATAAATGTCTCTTTTTTCTTCTTTTGGTTATAGAGGATGATATCTTTGTATCCGTTATTGTCCGTTTTGTTGATAAAAACCATCCAGTCAGAAAACCTCTGTCCAAACTCTGTTGGTTTGATATTTATCTTTGCTTCCACCTTTTTTATCTCTATAAAATTTTTATAAAGCTGTTTTGCGGTAGGTAGGATAAAAAGTACATTGACAAGCAAAAAAACAGAAGTAAGCAGGGATAAAACAAAATACAAAGAGGCTATCTTTTTTGGTGGATATCCCAATGAGAAAAGAACGATATTTTCACTCTCTTTTGACATATTAAAAGCCGATATTGCAAGGGAGACAAAAAAGCTCACAGGAAGAGTAAATATAATAATTCTTGGCAAAAGATAGATAAAAATCTCTCCAAGTTCCAAAAAAGTAAGAGTCAGATAAGATGTAAAACGGGAAATCATGATAAAAAAGAGAATGGAAGCGATAGAAAAAAGTGTAAAAAAGAGAGGAATAAAAACTTTAAAGAAATTGTTTATAAGAAACCTGTTGATTTTATCCATACAATCTTTCCATCAGGGCAGAGAAAAAATCCTCAAAAATAAAAACGATAAACAAAGCTGCCGCCAAAAAAGGTATATAAGGCATCTCTATATCCTTTTTCTGCACGATCATAAAAGCAACAAGAGCTAAAACAGCAGAGAAAAAGATCGCAAAAAGTCCGAGATTTATACCAAGCATCGCTCCTATCGTACCTGCTATCATGATATCGGCTTCTCCCATTGCCTCTTTTTTCAGCGCATAGGAGATATAAAATCTAAGAAGAGTAAAAGCTCCGGCAAAAAGCAGGGCATTTTGAAAACCCAAAATGATATCTCCGGTTGCAAAAACAGAGAGAGTCAAAGCCGATAAATTCAGACTGTCAGGTACCTCTTTAAATCTGAAATCTATCAAAGAGAGTGCAAGAAGCAGAGAAAAAATCAATGCTACAATAACAGATTGTGTGATATTTTCTACTCTTAAAAAAGAGACGATAAAGATAAACATCGTTGTCAGCTCTATCAGAGGATATTGCCACGAAATTGGCTCATGGCAGTAGGCGCATCTGCCCTTTAAAAAGAGCCACGAAAAAAGAGGAATATTGTGATACCATTTCAATTTGTTGTTGCATTTTACGCAGTGAGAAGATGGATATGCTATATTTTCACCTTTTGGGATACGAATGATCAAAACATTTAAAAAAGAGCCTACAACAAGTCCCAAAACGGCAAAAAGGATCAGTATTGAAGTATCATTCATCCTTTACACCGCCAAATCTTCTTTCAATCCTGTTATATTTTTCTATGATCTCTTTAAGTTCTTTTGGTTTAAATTCAGGCCATAAAGTAGGTGTAAAAAAGAGTTCGCTGTAAGCGCTCTGCCATAAAAGAAAATTGGAAAGTCTCTGCTCTCCTCCGGTTCGTATCATGATATCCACATCCGGCATATCTGCCGTATCCAAAAAATCGTTCATATTTTCTTCTGTAAGTTCTATGTTTTTGGATGCTGCTTTTTTAACTGCCCTTATGATCTCATCTCTTGAGCCGTAGTTTATAGCCAAAACCTGAGTAAGTCCTTCAAAATGTTTTGTCTGCTCTTTTGTATAGGATATTCTCTCTTGCAGTTTTTGGGGCAGTTTGGAAAGATCACCTATTGTTTCAAATCTAACCTCATTTTCCAAAAAGAGTTTCAGTTCGTTTTTCAGATATATATCCATAAGTTTCATCAAAAAATCGATCTCATACTGTGGGCGTTTCCAGTTTTCTGTACTGAAAGCATACAGAGTCAAATATTTGACACCGTAATCAGAAGCAAAAACAGTTATCTCTCTTACCCTTTTTGCTCCCTCTTCATGACCTTTTATCCGTTTGGTAAACCCCTGTTTTTTTGCCCAGCGACCGTTTCCGTCCATGATGATTGCTATATGTTTTAATTCATTCATTTTTTAACCTTTGATATCCAAAAGCTTTTCACAGCTTTCAAAAAGAGGCTCAATATCCTTTGATATATGCAGTTCACTTTGCATATCCAGATATTTCATCTGCTCTTTTAAAAATCTTTTACTCTTTTCATAATATAGATAAAGAATAACTTTTTTAAAGTTATCGGCACTTTTTACAATGCCTTTAACAGGACCCAGATTTTTAAAAGAAGCGTAAAATTCTATCGCTTTTTCTTTTTTTACTATATCATTTTTTTGCTTTTTCTTAAATTGGAAAAAATATCTTCTTTTTTCATAGGCAAAAGGTATAAAGAAAATATTCTCTTCCAGCGATAAAAGCATATTGCCAAGCTGCATAAAATCTTTTTTGTCATCTGTCAGGGACATTTTTTGCAAAATTGTCTCTTTTAGAGCCTTTTTGGGTTTATCTTTAGAGAAAATTTCATTAAGTTGATTGAAAGTGAAAAGTATTTTACTCTCCTTTTTCTGTTCAAAATCAGGTTTTTTCAAAAGATTTGATATTTGTAAAATATTCTCTTTTGAATTTCTAAATTCTCCCCAGTAACTTGCCCCTTTTTCAAGAGGTGTATGACTTTTTGTCTCAACAGTTTTGTTTCCGAGTGTCAAAAGATATCTGTTTGGATCTATCTGCTCTAAAACTTTCAGGGATATCGGAAGAGTTGAGTTAAATCTGGCTGAAATTACCTGAGAAAAAATACTATCGATTTTTGCTATGTTATTGATCGCTGTTAGCATCAAGTCTCTTTGCTTCTTTTGTTATCCTAAAAGAGATGGAGAGTTTATCGCCAAGAGAGAGTTTTACAAAATCTTTTTCTGTTATAAAATCTATCTCGTTCAAATCACTCCCAAAACCGTTTTCTTCTCCCAAAACATTTAAACATACCGCATCCAATTTTTTCTCTTTAAGCATATTTTGGGCATTTTTTATAGCCTCATTTTCATCCGTCTCCGCCTTGAAACCGACAGAAATGATACCGCTTTTATCCAGACTCTTTAGAATGTCTCTGTTTTTTTTCAAAACAAGATTCCATTCATCTCCTATCTGCTCTTTTTTTATCTTCCCTTCCTGCGGAAATTTGGGCAGATAGTCGCTTACCGCCGCCGCCATAAAAAGATAGGGCTTTTTTTGGATAAGTTCGGGATTTGAACTGTCCATCAAAGTAGGTTTTGTCAAAACTCCTTTTTTTGCCGATCTGATACAGTCAGTGAGATATTCTTGCATCTCTTCCGAATTTTCAACATCAATAGTATGAATCTCATTTGGCAGATCATCAAATACTTTTGTTGTTACAAGACATACCGAAGCACCTTTTAGATATAGAGCCAAAGAGAGTGATTTTGCCATTTTACCGCTTGAAAAGTTGGAGATAAATCTTACGGAATCTATCTTTTCCACCGTTCCCCCTCCGCTTACCACAACTTTTCTGTTTTCCCAAAAAGACTCTTTCAAAAGCTCTCTTGCACAGATGTAAAATATATCTTTTATATCGGCAAGTGCGCCTTTTCCCTCATCATTACAGGCTAAAAGCTTGGTTTGTGGTTCTATGATTTTATAATTTATAAGCTTTAGCATTTTCAGGCTTGTTTGGGTTATAGGATTTTCAAACATTCTTGTATTTGCGGCAGGAGCTATGATCTTTACTCTGTCATAAGCGAGTGCGGTCTGCAAAAGAAGATTATCGGCAATTCCGTTTGAGAGCTTGTTGATCGTATTTGCGGTTGCCGGTGCTATAACAAACAGATCTGCCCATTTGCCTGTATCTATATGATTTAGATCGCCACCCCAGTCTTCACTTCCCTGATGAAGAACTCTGTTTTGACTGATTGCCTCAAAAGTAAGAGGAGATATAAACTTTTTTGCCTCTTCACTCATAACGACTTTGACTTTGGCGCCGGATTTTATAAAGAGTCTTATAAGCTCCAGACTCTTATAGATGGCGATACTTGCCGTTATACCGATTAAAATTTTTTTATTATAAAGTATATTTGTCATAGATATTATTATACTCAATCTTTTTTAGAAAAAAACTTATAAAAAAAGTTTTCCACAGTTTTCATACTCGTTCTGCTGATAGCCAGAGAGCCTTTTGAAACATCTTTGTTTACCGTAGTTCCCGCCGCTACCAATACATCATCTTCTATTTTTACAGGTGCCACTATCTGCGTATCACTTCCTATAAAAACATTTTTTCCGATAACTGTTTTATATTTTTTTATACCGTCATAGTTACAGGTAATTGTTCCGGCTCCTATATTTGTTCCCTCATCTATATCACTGTCTCCAAGATAGCTTAGATGTCCGGCTTTTACACCTTTTAGAGTGGATTTTTTTACTTCTACAAAATTTCCTATATGAGAATCTATAACTTTTGAATTTGGTCTTATTCTTGCCAAAGGTCCCACCGATGAATTTATGATTTCACTCTCTTCTATAATCGTATTTGTCTTTATATGGCTGTTTTTTATTGTACTGCCTTTATAGATACTGACACCGTTTTCTATGATACACTCCCCCTCAAAACAGACTCCCTCTTCTATATATATGGTATCTGGAAGTCTCATGATAACACCTTGAAGCATCAGATTTTTTTTGATTCTATCTTGCATCAGTATCTGGGCATTTGAGAGATCATATTTTGAATTAACGCCTTTGAAATGATCCTCTTTTACAACAAGAGGCGCGATATTGTATCCCTCATCTTTTGCAAGTTCCACGATATCGGTTAGATAATACTCTTTTTGTATGTTGTCATTGTCAAGTCTGGGTAAAAATTTCTCTAAGATATTCTTTTTGATCAGATATACTCCGGCATTTACCGTTTTTATCTTTTTTTCTTCATCGGAGGCATCTTTTTCCTCTACTATTTTTACCACTTTGTCATCTTCTATAACGACTCTGCCGTATCCGCCTGGGTTGTCTAGCTCTATCACACTCATAACGATATCTGCATCAATCTCAGCAAAATTTTTCAGCTCTTTTGCTTCCACAAGCGGCATATCCGCATTCAGGATCAAAACTTTTTCATTTTTTGGTTTGCAGTTCATAACCGCTCCGCCGGTTCCGGGATAGTTTTGTAAATCCTGCTCTACAAATTTGATATCATCATAATATTTTGATATCTCTTTTTTTATCAAATCAGCCTGATGATATAAAACCACTTCTATATCATTTGTCAGTTTTTTTGCCTCTTTTATAGAAAAGTAAAGCATAGGAAAACCCGAAATTTTGTGTAAAACTTTGGGTAAATCAGACTTCATTCTGGTACCTTTACCGGCTGCTAATATAACTATTGATAATGACATAATATCTCCGCTTTTAAAGTAATGTAAAAAATTTTCTTAATATATCGAAATTTTGCTGTGAAACTTGATAAAAATAGAAATAAAATTTATTTTACCAATTTTGTATAAAATTTTAACATTCAGTGACGATATATCAATATAGTAAATTATTTTTGAATAACTTAAATAAAATTTAAGAGGAAAGAGTAGATGGATTTAGGAACTGTTATAGGTCTTGTACTGACATTGGCACTTCTTTTCGGATCAATGGCAATGGGTGTGGGTATAGGTCCTTATATAGATATACCTTCGGTACTTATTGTATTTGGCGGAACGATAGGTGTTTTGCTCATCGGTTTTAAAATGGAACAGATGAAAAATTTCGTAAAAATTTTTATGGTAGCTATAAAACCGACACAATATGATCTAAAAGAGTTGATAGCCAAAATGGTAGAGTATTCAACAACTGCCAGAAAAGACGGAATTTTAGCTTTGGAATCAAGTGCCAACAGTGAAGAGAATGAATTTTTGAAAAAAGGTCTCTCTATGGCAGTTGACGGAAACGAACCTGATACCATCAGAGAACTTTTAGAGATAGATATGGAGCAGACAAGCGAAAGACACAAAGGAAATGCCCAGATATTCGGTCAGCTTGGAGGATTTGCAGGAGCTATGGGAATGATAGGAACTCTGATAGGTCTTGTTGCCATGCTTTTGAATATGGCTGATCCTGCGGCTATCGGTCCTTCTATGGCGGTTGCTCTTTTGACGACGATGTACGGAGCTATGCTTGGAAATATAGTCGGAGGACCTATCGAAAATATCCTCTCTATCAGAGATGCTGACGAAACACTTGCCAAAACGCTGATTTTGGAAGGGATTATGGCTATACAGGCAGGGGATAATCCCAGAACTTTGGAAGGCAAACTTCTCTCATTTTTGGCACCGAATGAGAGAGAGAGTCAATTTGATAAATAAGGTAGATTATGGCAAAAAAACAAAGTTGCGACTGTCCTAAATGTATGCCCGAATGGTTGGCTGCATTTGGGGATCTGATGTCTTTATTGTTGTGTTTTTTCGTTCTTCTTCTTTCAATGTCCACAATGGATGCAAAAAAAGTTCAAGAAGCGATAGGATCTCTAGCCGGGGCGCTAAGTGTTTTGGAAGGTGGAACCAAAACGGAGATAAGCAGAGAGATGCAGCAGATAGCCACTCCGTTGGAACAGCAGGAAGAGACATCACAAAAACTAAGAACACTAAACAGAACCGTTATAGAGGTAAATGAGATGATAAAAACCTCAGGAGGACCTGAAGCTGTTTTGGAAGAGGGTGAAAACGGTTTTATGATAAGACTTCCCGCAAAACTGCTTTTTAAAAAAGGAAGCGCAAAAATCGAAAATGATGATGCCGTTTTGTTTCTAAAACGAATAGCCCTTATCATAGCCAAACTTCCCAATAATCTTGCTTTAAATGTTATAGGTCATACAGACAACCAGGCACCTTCCAAAAACAGTGCTTTTAAAAACAACTGGGAACTCTCAAGTGCCAGAGCGATAAGTGTTGTGAAAGAACTTATAAAAGACGGAGTAAATCCAAAAAGAATGACAGCATGTGGCAAAGCAGAATATGATCCTGTTGCCACAAATGAAACAGAAACCGGAAGAGAGAAAAACAGAAGAGTGGAACTTCACTTTTTCTCCAAAAAGAAAAAGCATAAAAACAAAGTCCAAAAAAGTGTTTTGGACAGTGTTCAAAAAAGCCAGATAGAGGCTTCCTGATATCATAAATTCCCCTCAAGGTAAGAATATATTAATAAAAAAGTGAATATAATTCACTAATCAGCTTTCTTGAGGGGACTTAAATGAGTAAAAAAATTTCAACTTTTATTATCATACTGCTTATCGTCGGATTTGTTATAATGGGATATCGATATATCAGTTTCAGAGAGGCAAATGCCGTCAGCAATGCAGCTTTTATCAAGAGTGATCGTCTTGCAATCCTCTCTTTTAAAGTTGAGGGTAAAGTTGTTTCCATGCAAAAGAGTGAAAACGAAGAGGTCAGGAAAGGTGAAGTGATCGCCCGTATCGATCCTGTTGATCTGATAACCTCAAAAAAGAGGATAGAGGAAAATCTAAATTCGGTAAAACAAAAAACAGAGGCTTTGAAACTAAAAAGAGAGAGGATAAAAAACTCTCTTTTACTCCAAAGCTCCATATCCAAAAGCGATACAAAAGTTATAGAAAAAGAGATAGATGCTTTGGAGTATGAGATAAAAGCCTCAAAAGCCACTCTTTTGAAGCTTCAAAAAGATGATAAAAGATATGAAAATATGCTAAAAAACAGACTCATAGCCAAAGGCGACTATGAATCTGTTCATACACAAAAAACGGCTCTCTCAGAGAGGATAAAAGCTCTTGGGATAAAGAAAAAAGCATTGAAAGAGAATCTTCAAAAAGTAAAAAAAGCCTATCAACTCTCTCTTGTTACCCAAAAACAGATACTTGAGATAGACAAAGAGATAGAATCCTCAATAGCCTCTCTTAAATCATTGGAAGCCGGATTGGAGGGAATGAAAAACAAGATCTCATATACAACTTTGTATGCGCCGTTTGACGGCATAATAGCCAAAAAATTCATCAAAGCGCCAAGGATTGTAGAAAAAGGAACACCAATCTATGCTCTTGTAGATCCCAAAAAACTCTATTGTGAAGTACTGCTTTCGGAAAAGAAGATACACGGAGTAAAAAAAGGAAATCATGTAAAAGTAACCGTTGATGCGATAGAGGATAAGACTTATGAGGGAGAAGTGGAGTCGATAGCACCCACTTCCGCTTCAACATTTTCCCTCGTACCCCGCGATATAGCAAGTGGAGAATTTACAAAACTCGATCAAAGATTCATCGTGCGTATAAAACTCAAAGATACAAACTCTCTTCGTACCGGAATGGGAGCAAGTGTGGCGATAGAGAGGGGGGATTAGTGTATTGGTGTATTAGTATATTGGTTATTGGTTATTGGGAAGGGAGAGGGGTGAACAATATCAATTTCCTTAAAAATTTGTTTTTTTGGAAGAAACATGGAAGTGATGCTTCAGCATCACACAAGGCGCGACTGAAGTCGCGCTTCCAAAGCAGGTTAAAAAATGCCCAATAACCAATACACCAATAAACCCCCATGGGACATAACCTCCAAAGAGAGAGCTGTTTTCAGCATTATCGTTATGACGGGTGCTTTTATGGCTATTTTGGATACGACTGTTGTTGATGTTATCGTTCCAAAACTGACAGGTCCTTTGGCTAGTGATATGTACGGTGTGCAGTGGATTATCACAAGTTATATGGTTTCAGCGGCTATCGGACTTTTGATTGTGGAGTATCTTATCAAAAGATTTGGAGCAAAAGCCGTTTTTATAGGCGGTGTGGCACTTTTTACGGTTGCTTCTTTGATGTGCGGTTTATCGGATGCTCTTGAAGAGATTATCGTATTTAGAGTTATTCAGGGAGTTGGTGAAGCGCTTATCATGGTTACGAGTCATATCATGATCTTTAGCTATTTTCCGCCTCAAAAACAGGGTTTGGCTATGGGGATATTTGGTCTTGGAGTCAGTTTTGCCCCTGCATTAGGACCTACTATCGGTGGATATCTGACGGAATATTACAGTTGGAGAATGGTCTTTTTTATCAATGTTCCGGTCGGTTTGCTGTTGGTTTTGTCGGGACTTGTCTATCTTCCAAAAGAGAGAGCATTTGAGAAATTGAGATTTAACTTTGTAAGTTTTATTCTCATCTCTTTTGCAACCGTGGCTCTTCTTGTGATGTTGAGCAAAGGGCAGCAGCTTGGATGGTTTAATTCAAACGAGATAGGAATACTTCTTTTATGTGCCGTGATCGGTTTTTTACTTTACGGACTCAACGAACTGTGGGCAAAATATCCGCTTGTTGATTTTTCTCTTTTTAAAAATTCGGCTTTTGCAAACGGGATGATGATCTACTTTTTTATTCTCGGTTTTTCCATGTATCAGTATTTTTATCTTTTACCGGTTTATTATGAACATATAAAAATGCTTCCCACTTTGGATGCGGGGATTGCTGTTTTTGCATTTGCTGTTTTTATAGGACTTTTTTCACCGATAGCCGGTATTTTGGCAGATAAGATCGGAGCTAAAAAAACGGTGGCGATAGCTTCGTTTTTTTATGTGATAACTTCGATACTCTTTTTACCTACTTTAAACTATTACACACCGCTTCATCAGGCGATACTTTTGACCGTTCCTTTCGGTATAGGTATGGGACTCTTCTTTGCTCCCGTTACCGTGATGGTTTTGCAAAATGCCCCCTCTGACAAAGGGGAGTTGGCTATCGTTTTGATGGATTATTTCAGATTTGTGGGAGGGAGTTTCGGAACTGCTCTTGCTACAAACAATATGGAGTATTTTAAGAATCTTTACCATCTTAGGATGGAAGAGTTACAAAACGGTGAATATGTCGGCTATTTTTTGGATATGATAAAAGAGATGTTAAATATTCCGTTACAACAGGTAAAAGCGGTATTTGGAAACTATGAGATGTTTATGGGATATAACTACGGATTTTACAATACTTTCATGCATGCCGGATACTGGGGAGTGTTTGGAACGATCTTTGTTGTTTTGCTGTTTGTAAATTTTAATCAAAAAAGGAAGAAGATATGAAAAAGTTGATGATACTGATACTGCCTCTGTTTTTGTGGGCGGAGAGTTATGAAGAGGTGATGAAACTCATAGACAACTCTCTTTCTATGCAGTCGGCTTTGAAGCTGCAAGAGTCAGCCGATATGCTCTATAAAAGCTCCAAAGGGGCAAACCTTCCAAAATTTGATCTCTCTTTAAATGCCGTTCGTCTAAGAGAAACACCGACAGTCATCTTTCATCTGCCCACATCTTCTTATCCTCTAAAAGCGCCGATGGGAACAAAAAGCCGTTATGAGGGAAGTATGGGTATCTCATATCCTGTTTTCAGCGGTTTTGCCATAAGTTCTCTTATAGACAAAGCAAAATGGCAAAAAGAGGAAGCAAGGCTGAAAGTTTTGGATCTAAAAAGAAAACTCCATATCAAAGCAACCACACTCTACAGTGCCGTCCTATCACTGAAAGAGACGATAAAAGCCCAAAAAGAAGCTCTCAAAGCTACTGTTGCAGCTTTGGAAAAAGCCAAAGGTCTGTATAAAAACGGTCTCCTTCCTCCGAGTGATCTTTATAACATAAAAGCCCATAAATTTGAGACAGAATCGATGATCTTGGAGAGTGAGGGCAAAAAAGAGGAGCTTTTGAACGATCTTGGCTCTCTTGTCAATAAACAGATAAAAGATATAGAGCCTTTTGTGCACAAAAGAGAGAAACTTGACAAAGAGGAGATACTAAAAAGCGCTTTAAAAAACAGAGCGGATATTTTGGCTCTAAAGAGTGTTTTAAAAACAGACGAAGCAGATATCGATCTGGCAAAAAGCAGATATTATCCGACAATCGCCGTTTCGGCAGCTTTGAAAAGGAAAGGGGACTCTTTGAGACTAAACGGGGACGGCTACACCAATGCCGATGAAAGTTATATAGGCACACAGATAAAATGGAATCTTTTCAACGGTTTTTCGGATCGCTGTAATGTTGAAGCCGCAAGATTGAAAAAACTCTCTTTGCAAAAGAGATTGCAAGATTATATAAATCTGGTAAAAACAGAGATAGATAACGCTTTTTTGAGATTAAAAACGATAAAAGCAAAGATAAAAAGCGCAAAGATGAGACTCAAAGCACAAGAAGAGTATTACAGACTCACAAAAGGCCGTTTTGAAAATCAGCTCTCAAGTGCGGACGAACTCAGCAGAGCAATAGCATCTTTATCTAAAGCAAAAGCGAAACTGGCGGCGTTAAAAAACGAACTTTTCAGACAGGAAGTTTATATAAAACTGCTTGGTGGGATAAATCTGTTTTAGCTTTTTCCCTCCCAAACCAACTTTTTAACATTCTTCTCCTTCTCATCAAAATTGATCCCAACAAGTATAATCTCTTTGTTCTCTTTTAGATATTTTTCATAATACTTTTTCTTTTTTATCTGAAATAGTGGATCTTCATCATTTACTTTAAACTCAAATATATAGATTTTATCTTTGATAAAAACGGTAAAATCTATCCTTCCTCTGTTTGTTACATCTTCGGCTATGATCTTTAGTCCCAAAGATGATATATAGACATAAAAGACACTTGCGTAGTAGCCTTCAAAAGAGGAGATATTGTTTTTTACATAGGAGTTATAGGGGATGGAAGCGTATAGAGATGTCAGAGTCTCTTTGAACTCTTCCAAACTGCTGTTTGCCAAAGCCATTAAAAGATTTTTCCTTTTTAGAGTATAATTATCATCATTTGTCAGATATGATATCAGCATAGTGTTAAATGAGATTTGTACCTCTTTGTTTGGAAGTTTCAGTTTATAAGTTCTAAATTCAAACTCTTCATCAATCTCTACTTTATCGATAGTCAAATATCCGCTTTGAAACAAAATCGGTTCTATTTTTAAATTTTCTATATCAAAGCTCTCTATCAGACTCTCATCGCTTATCAGGTTTTCAAGTTGGGGAAGAAAATAATCTCCCTTTTTTAAAAGTTTGATTAAAAAAGTGGGAGTAGCATTTGCAAACCAGTAATTTTTAAAAACAAATCCATTTGAGATAAAAAGGAGTATATCAAAAGGGTTATAGACGCTCTCTCCTAAGAAGTTATAACCGTTATACCACTCTTTTAGTTTTTCAAGATTAACTCCTTCAAGAAGTTCTTTGAAAGATGTCTCTATATCGTGATGGGTATATCCGCAGATCGTGGCGTATTTTTTATTTAGGGTTATATCTTCGAGATTGTTTAATCCGCTGAAAATAGATACTTTTGCGAATTTACTGACTCCGGTTAGAAAGGCAAATTGGATATAAGCATCATTTTCTTTGATTTGGGTATAAAAGGCTTTGAGTTCTTCTCTCAATTCATAAGAGGTATCTGGTTTTTCGATATTGTCTAAGATTGGTTTGTCGTATTCGTCTATTAAAATAACCACTTTTTTATTATATTTTTCATAGGTTTTTTGGATAAGTTCTTTAAAGCACAAAGACGCTTTTATGGTATGTTCACACTCTATTTGAAATTTTTTTTGATTATCTTTCAAAAGATCAAAAAGTGTCAGTTTCAAATCCTCTTTTGAAAAGATATCTCCGCTAAAACTGATTTTTATAACCGGATAGGATTTAAAATCATATTTATCATAAATATAAAGATTTTCAAAAAGTTCTTTTTTCCCTTCAAAGATATTTTTCAAGGTATCAAGAAAGAGGCTTTTTCCAAATCGTCTAGGACGAGAGAGGAAGTAGTATTTACCGCTTTCTATCAGATCTAATGCTTCTTTAGTTTTATCTATATAGACATAGTTATCTTCTCTTATATCTTTAAATGTTGATATTCCTATTGGTAATTTTTTCATTTTTTAAGCCCTGATTCTTATGTTTTTTGGTACGACTGAAGTCACACTTCCTGTTTCTTTGGAAATGATGCTTTAGCATCATCCTCTTTTCTCAAAATCATAGCCATACAAAAAGAAAACACAAGCATCGGGAGTTTGCTCTTTTATCTCTCTGTATGCCAACAGATTTATCTATGTCGGTTAATTATACCACATAAAAGTAAAGTTTTATCTCACCTTATTCTCCCTCCACTGCTTCGAGTTCATAAAAAAAGTTTGTTGCCTGTACGAAACCGTCCACGCTTCCGCAGTCAAATCTTCTGCCTTTAAATTTAT
>CAYVDJ010000075.1:0-3894 GCA_964450755.1 uncultured Campylobacterales bacterium | reverse complement strand
CATAAATATAGTTTCCTGTCTGTAAAATTGATTTTGCTATTATAACAAATCAAAAGCCGTTTAAGTCAAAATTATAGCCAGATCATAAAGGGCATCTCCCGATTTACCATGACTTCTCCCAGACATTTTGTCCTCTATTGGTTTGTATCGTCAGATTTCGGGCAAAACGGACACAAATGTTTTTTAGTTTTTTGGATAGCAGAACAAAAAAATATTCTACTAATATTGAAATTTAAGGGTATTTGGTAAAGAGTGTTGAAAATGATGAATGGATTAGTAAAGGCAGGATAGATTCAAGAAAAAAAGAGTTACAAAAATATTTATCAGATCAAAAGAAAAAGGCTATCTCTATCAAAATACCTGAAAATGATGTACACGCCGGACTATTTGGACACTGTTTTACAAAATATCTTTTATATTTTAAGTTATTTAGTTTTATAAATTGAATACTTTTAGTAAAAAAATCTTCCAACATAGTTAGCCTTTATGTAGTCTATTACATATTATAGCATGAAAAATATGAAATGCAATACATCAGTTTCATATTCTATAACACCCCCATACCAATGTACAGGTCGTTATTCTTACACTTCTAAATTTATCACGACATATCATGATAAATAAAAAAAGTCATTTTGATATCAAACTTTTAAAAAAGATAGTGCTTTCAATTTTCTTTACCTTAAATTATATCGAATATGCTATAATCTGCTTATCTAAAATGTTCTACTTTTGTAAACAGATGATATAAGGAATTTTTTAAGTGACAGACAGTAAAAACATCCTTTGGCATCCTCATAAAATCACCAAAGAAGAGAGGATGAAAAGATTTTCCCAAAAACCGGTGATACTCTGGTTTACCGGACTTAGCGGAAGCGGAAAATCCACGATTGCAAATGCTCTTGAAGAAAAACTGTTTGGATTAAAAGCCTGTACCTATCTTTTGGACGGAGACAATATCCGTTACGGACTAAACAGAGATTTGGGTTTTACAAAAGAGGAGAGAGAAGAGAATATCCGCCGTATAGGAGAAGTTAGCAAACTTTTTGTAGATGCGGGGATGATTGTTATAACAGCTTTTATATCTCCTTTTATCAAGGACAGAGAGCTTGTTAAAAATATGGTACAAGAAGATGAATTTATAGAGATATTTATCGATACACCGATTGAGATTTGTGAGCAAAGAGATCCAAAAGGTCTTTACAAAAAAGCAAGAAACAAAGAGATAAAAGAGTTTACAGGTATCTCTTCTCCCTATGAAAAACCTATTGATCCTAAAATTCATCTGCAAACCGATAAAAAAACGATAAAAGAGTGTGTGGATGAGATCATAAAATATTTAAAACAAAAAGGTTATATAAGTGCTTGAAAACATAGATATAAAAGAGATAAATGCTATCGCAAAAGAGGCGGGAAAGGCTATCTTGGAGGTATATAAAAAAGATTTTGATGTAAACTACAAAGAGGACAGCTCACCGCTTACAAAAGCGGATCTAAAAGCCAATGAGATAATCTGCTCAAATTTGCAAAAACTCTATCCAAACATCCCCATTATCTCCGAGGAAAATAAAAAAACCTCTTATGAGGAAAGAAAAAACTGGGAGTATCTCTGGCTTATCGATCCGCTTGACGGAACAAAAGAGTTTGTCAAAAAAAACGGAGAATTTACGGTAAATATCGCTCTCATTCACAAAGATACCCCTGTTTTGGGTGTTGTTTATGCTCCTGTTTTGGATCTGATTTATTATGCAAAAAAAGGTGAAGGAGCATATAAAAACTCTCAAAGACTCCCTCTTTGTCAAGAACGCAAAACCTATAAAATAGTAACAAGCAAATCCCATCTAAACAAAGAGACAAAAGAGTTTGTGGATTCTGTAAAAACCGACAAACCCAAAGAGAGCGTATCCATAGGAAGTTCCTTAAAACTATGTCTCATCGCCGAAGGCAGTGCCGATATCTATCCAAGACTGGGATCTACGATGGAGTGGGATACTGCCGCTGCCCATGCGATAGCCCTTGAGAGCGGAAAAAAAGTGCTGAGGTTTGAAGATAAAAAACCTGTTGTCTATAACAAAGAAAATCTTTTAAATCCATGGTTTATAGCCTATTGAGTATAAAAAAATGAAAAAAGGGAGTCTGTTATAAGAGCAATTTTTTTGTTTTTTATCCTGGCAGGTTTGCTTTTGGGTGCCGATACCGTAACGATCCCTACGGTCAATCTCTCTTTGTCCGCTCCAACAGAACCCAAAGATTTGGTAACAAGTCTAAATCTTCTTGTTGTCCTGACCCTTCTTGTTCTGGCACCTTCGCTGATTTTGGTGATGACAAGTTTTTTGAGGCTTATCGTCGTTTTTTCCTTTTTGCGTCAGGCTTTGGGAACACAACAGATGCCGCCCTCCCAACTGCTTGTCTCTTTGGCTTTGGTTTTGACATTTTTCATCATGGAACCGGTCGGCAAAAAGGCTTATGATGAAGCGATTGTTCCCTATACCCAAAAAAAGATAGATTATGAAAAAGCTTTTGAACTTGGAGTGGAACCTTTTAAAAAATTCATGATAAGAAATACAAGAGAAAAAGATTTGGCTCTGTTTTTCAGAATACGCCAACTTCCAAATCCAAAAAATGTAAACGATGTTCCTCTTACGATTGCAGTACCGGCTTTTATGATAAGCGAACTTAAAACGGCATTTGAGATAGGATTTTTGATCTATCTGCCCTTTTTGATCGTCGATATGGTCGTAAGTTCCGTTTTGATGAGTATGGGTATGATGATGCTGCCTCCGGTTATGATCTCTTTGCCCTTCAAACTTCTTTTGTTTGTTTTAGTGGACGGATGGAATCTGCTTGTCGGAAATCTTGTGGAGAGTTTTAAATGATATTAAAGTTATATTAAAAATATTATGGAAATATTTAAATGATGAATTGTAAATATTTTTCACTTTGTGGAAGCTGTACGCTTTATGGACTCTCTTATGAAGAGCAGTTTAAGAGAAAAATTGATTTTATGGAAAATGAATTTAAAGAGTTTGATATAAAAGATTTTGAGCTTTTCAGATCCAAAGAGAGCCGTTTTAGAGACAGAGCGGAATTTAGAATATTTCATAAAGACAACAAAATATCCTATGCCATGAACAGAATCGATAAAAAAGCTCCTTTGGAGATAGACTCCTGTGAGATCGTAAACAACTCCATTTATTCTCTTATGCCCTCTTTGAAAAGAGAGATAGAAAAAAATCTGATTTTAAAAGAGAAACTTTTTGCGATAGAATTTTTGTCTTCATCAACAAGAGATATCCTCATAACTCTCATTTATCATAAAAAGATAGATGAGATGTGGCAAAAAGAGGCTAATATCCTATCCAAAAAGCTAAATACAGCCTTGATAGGCAGAAGCAGAAAAATCAAAACAGTTATAAACAGGGATTTTATAGAAGAGAAACTCAAAACAGGGGAAAAAGAGTACCTTTATCGTTATTTTGAAAACTCTTTTACACAACCAAACTCCTCTGTAAATTCTCAGATGATTTCATGGACAAAAAACAAAAGTATCTCTTTTAGTGGAGATCTTTTGGAACTTTACTGCGGACACGGAAACTTTACAATCCCTTTGAGTGAAAATTTCAACAGAGTTTTAGCCACCGAAATATCAAAAACATCTATCAAATCGGCTCTTTTCAATGCAAAACTAAACGGTGTCAAAAATATAACTTTTGTCAGACTAAGCAGTGAGGAGCTGACATCGGCACTGAAAAAGGAGAGAGTTTTTAGAAGGCTTGAAGGTGTCAGACTTGATGATTATGATTTTAAAACGGTGTTTGTTGATCCTCCAAGAGCCGGTCTTGACGAAAAAACAAGAGAATTTGTAAAAAATTTTGACAATATCATCTATATATC
>CAYVDJ010000074.1:0-29298 GCA_964450755.1 uncultured Campylobacterales bacterium | reverse complement strand
CTTTCTTTATTTTCAAGTTCATCAATTTCATTGAGTCTTTTTTTTATTAAACTTTTTACAGTATCAAATTCCTCTTTAAATAAATCATTCTCAATATTTTGACTTAGTTTTATATTATTCAATGAAATTTCAATTTTACCTCCCTTTTTTCCCATAGTATTTCCTTTGTTAAAAATATTAATTTAATGATATAAGAAATTCTAAGAAATAGTAGTGTATTAATTTAATAATTATTTTATTTTTGTTAAAATGTGTAGAAAAGTTACATTTTTATTATTTATTGCTTTTATATTTATTTGATTTAAAAAAATAAAAGACAATTTTATTTTTATCAATATAATTTATAACGGGATTTTAATCCCGTTTATAAACTATACTAATACTCATACGCCCCGATATCCGGTGCGCTGCCGCTGTATTCGTAGGTTACTCCATCCCCTTTTTGCCAATTTAGGTTTCTGTCTATCGTTATTGTGTTATTTTGGTAATCACTGCTTAGAACAACTGCTTTTTGGGAGCCTATCATTATATTTTCACCGCTTTTTAAACCCCATCTTCCGGTAAAATATCTGGCATCATCCACTTTTACGACATTTCCGCTGCCACTGTTTGAGGTAACAGTCAATGCCCCTCCTCTGTCTATACAGGGACTACCGCTTTTTAGATGAAAATCACTCGTTATCATCGGATCAGAACTCGAAAAAGCGTGTGGAGAACCTGCGGCTTGATAGGATTCTATCGATTTGTAAAGAGTGTTGTTTCTTATGATCATATTTTGGGAAGAGACCGTCGGGAAAAATCCGTTATAATCAATCTCCCACGGTGCAGCGTTATTTCTTCCTGCCACTTCAAGCATAACGGCAAAACCTCCGTTTTTATAAAAGAGATTGTTTTTTATAACATTTCTTTCACCTTTTCCAAGATAAAAAAGATTCTCCTGCTTAACACTGCTAGGATCATAAACTTTCGTATCATTTAAAGTGTTATGAACAAAAATACTATCTTCTATCATTCCTCCATAATTTGCATCACTTCCAAAAGAATTATAATAATTTCTATAAATCACATTGTTTCTTAAAATCACATGTTTAACCCATGATTCTTTAACTTCCTGATTGACAGCTACTCCGGGACCGAAATTTTCATGAATATAATTATTCTCCACGATAACATCCTGCGCTCCGTCTATATAGGAAGCACTTGAATATTTATTCAATCTGCCGTTACCGTAAAGTTCATTTCCAGAGATGATACCGTATCTTGGTGTTCCGTAATGCGCATAAGTTCCCGTCTCTTTCCCTATAACATTGATACCTATAAAGTCGTTGTCGTGAACTTTATTGTTTCTTATTTCAAAATACTCCACTTTTCCATAAACTGTCAGCCCTTCACTTTCAACCCCTTTGCGTCCTGTATGATTGTGATGAATGTTGTTGTTTTCTATCAAAATATGCCTTAGGGGACTCTCTTTATACCCTGCAAAAACAACTGCTCTTCCTATCCTTTTGGAGGATTCCACATCCGCATTTTGAAAGCTTATTTCATTGTTTTTAAACTCTATATATTCAGCCGGACCCTGCACTCTTACACCTGTTGATCTGGTTTTTATGATATGAAGTCCGATTATTTTTATGTATGATGATCCCGATATCAAAATGGTTTGATAGTTAAAATCATTATCGTCTCTTGTTATAACCGGAGATTCGCCCGGATAGTTTCTAAGAGTGATATATTTACCGCTTGAACCGGAATTGTGGATATATATCCTGCCTTTATAGGTTCCTCCCCGAATATAAACGGTATCACCGGGTTTTGCCAAATTTACAGCTTTTTGGATCGTTTTGAAAGGTTTCTCTTTTGAACCGTCATTACTGTCTGAGCCGTTTGTTGCTACATAGATGGCATCTTTTGATGGTTCCAAAAAAGAGTCTTTGATATTTGCAAACTCTTCACTTTTTAAAAACTCATCTATGACAAACTCTCTTGTTTTACCGCCATTTAACTCTCCAACCCAAAAATCAAGCCCTTCATTTTCGGCTTCTCTTCCCATAATCGTTCTGTATGCTCTTTTGACAAATTCGATATTATTTACATTTTGGGCTTTAAATTCATCGGAAAAAAAGAAAAATTTCACAATATTTTCAGGTGTTTTCTCACCGCTGTTAAGCTTATTTGACCAATACTCTATCTCACTCTCTCCCGCATCTCTTTTGAAGATATAGTTATAAAATCTCTCTATAAAAGCTTTTAATTTATCTTCTGCCAAAAAATGAACAATTCCATATTCGTTGCAAACGCTCTCAAACTCTTTTGAATAACAAAAACCGTAAAAAACCTGTCTTCTCATCATCCCGTTCTCGCTCATCTGTTCAAGCCAATAATTTTTACCCTCCGTGTCAGGATTTCTGTCAAAAAAAGTTTTATAACTTACATTAAGATACTCATTATTATCAAGATTTTGATTTTTCATTTCAGAACTCAAAAAGAAGTTCCTCGCCACAAAAACAGCGCTCTTGCCGTTTTTTAACTCCCCTTTCCAGTGAGCCAGTCCGCTCACATCGGCATCTCTTTTAAAAATATTGGTATAAAGCCTTTTGATAAAATTCTCTATATCGATATCACTTGCATTTACCTCTATAATGAGGAAAAAAATCAAAAATATTTTATAAATATAATTTTTCATTGACAATCCTTATCTATAAGATAATAAAATTATATATTTGATAAGTAAACACTCAGTAAACATTAAAAAGAATATTTATTTTGACGATATCCAATGATAGAGAGATAAAAGGATCATATATCATGGAAATTTTTTCTCAAATAAATAACAATATCAACAAAAATCATTCAAACTTTATAAAAAAAGACGATATGGTTCAATATATAAAAGATATTGAAACAAAAAACAGCACAGAAGACAAAAACAGCACAGAAGACAAAAACAGAAAAGAAGATAAAACCCTTGTTCATGAATCTCTAAAAGATTTAAATACACAAATGAATATGCTAAATACCGATATAGAGTTTAGTTTTGATGAAGATTCTAAAAGCTTTTTTGTAAAAGTAAAAGAGAAAAGTACGGGAAAAATCATAAGAACAATTCCCTCCGAAGAAGCTATGAAATTTTATAAAAAAGTCAAAGATTTTATAGGAATTATTTTTGATAAAAAAGGATAAAAAATGTCAGGAACACTAAGTTCATTGGGACTCGGCAGCCAGGGAGCTCTTAGTTATGATGTTATCGATAAGTTGAAAAAGGCCGATGAAAGCGCCATAATAAAACCGATAGACAACAAACTGACAAAAATCAAAAATCAAAAAAAAGATCTTTCCGTTATAACCACTCTGGTTGCAAAAGTAAAATCCGCCACAAGCTCTCTCTCAGATGAAACTCTTTATCAAAACAGACAGACAAGCGTAAACGGAGAGTCTGTTACAGCTACCGCAATAGCCGGTGTAGCGGTACAAAATATCACGATTGATGTAAAATCACTGGCAAAAAGAGATATCTACGAATCAAAAGGTTTTGAATCAAAAAACTCCTCCTTCACAGACAAAGACGATACCATCAAACTGACTATCGACTCAACCGATTATGAGATAGATGTGGATGCCTCGATGAGTCTGTCTGATCTTGCAGACAGAATAAATGAGAAAACAGACGGAAAAATAAAAGCATCCATCCTGGATACAGGAGGAGACACACCTTACAAACTTATCCTCAAATCAAACGAAACAGGAGCAAAAAACAAGATAGAGATAGCCTCTTCAGATACCGCCGACAGCCTGAATCTGACTCAGATAGGTACCGGCGCACAGGATGCCGTTTTTGAATACAACGGCATAGAGATAAAAAGATCATCAAACAATGTTGATGATCTGATAACGGGACTGACACTGAATCTCGAAAAAACCGGAGAAAGCGTTGTCAAGATAGAACAGGATACCGACAAGGTATCCGATCTGATAAAAGACTTTGCAAAAGCCTATAACGAGCTTATGAGCAATCTCTCAGAAGCTACAAAATATGACGATGAAACAAAACAGGCAGGAACTTTTCAGGGCAACAGTACGATTATCGATATAAAAACCCAGATCAACAGAGATCTTCTCTCCATACAAGATGGCAAATCAATAGCGGATTTTGGTATCAAACTAAACGAAAGCGGTATGATGGAGTTTGACAAATCAAAATTTGACGAGACAATGTTAAAAGATCCAAAAGAGATAGAAAATTTCTTTGCAGGAAAAACGACATATTATCCCACAACACTTACAGTTTCAGATAACGGACAGACAGATGATACACTTGCACTCGAAGCAAATGATTTTATGCTAAACGGCAAAAGTATCACTCTCGAAGCGGGAAAAGTCAATCTCAAAAATTTGGCAGAAGCCATAAACAATGCCGATATAAGCGGTATAAAAGCTTCATACAACGATGATACAAAAAAATTCTCCATCACAAAAAAAGGCGGAGGAGACATCATCATTTCCGGCGACAGCGACAAACTTTCAAAACTCGGTATCAATACCGGCATAACAAGCGGAAAATCAAAAACAAAAGAGGGACTTTTTACCAAAATAAACAACAGCCTGAAAAATATGATAAGCGATGAGAAATCATCTTTGAAGATGTTTGAACAAAGTCTCAATGACAAAAGCAAAACATTAACCAAAGAGAGAGAAAAAAGTATGGAAAGATTAAATACAAGATATGAAATGATGGCAACCAAATTTGCCTCATACGACGCAATCATAAATCAACTAAATCAGCAGTTTCAATCTCTTCAAATGCAGATAGATACTGCCGCCAATAAAAAATAAGGAAGATAAATGAGTAATAATCTGGCGTATGCCGCATACAACCAAAACCATCTTGGAACAACTTCACCGCAAAAACTTATAGAGATGCTTTATGAAGGGATACTTAGATTCTCTTCTCTGGCAAAAAAAGCGATAGAAAACGAGGATACGGAAGCAAAATCCCAATGGATCAACAAAAGTGTAAATATTTTTGTTGAACTTATCAATCAACTAAATTATGACGGAGGCGAAGTGGCACACTATCTAAGCGGTCTTTATACCCACCAAATAAAACTGCTTTCAATCGCAAATATGAACAACTCAAAAGAGGAGTTGGAGACAGTTATCAAGGTAACAAAAGGACTGCTTGAAGCATGGAGAGAGGAGACAAAAACAGGTGCAATGGCTTAATGATTTTAAAATCGCTATCATAGAAGAGGATATAAAAAATTTAAAAGAGTTGATTTTCAATATGCCCGATTTTGAAAATGTAGAGGATATGAAAAATGCTTTTTCTCTGATCAACGAAGCAAAAACACTGATAGAAAAAAAACAAACCGATATAAAACATGATATGAACAAAATCCAAAAAAGCAAAAAATTTCTGGCTGAAGAGACAAAAAAAGGCTCTTATGAGTTCTTTTTTTGATACTCAAAACCGCTTATCCCCCCTACTCTCCTCTTTGCTTCCAACGCTATATCTTCATCCTGAGAAGGATCAAAAAACCTGAAACTCTTTCCGCTTTGATACTCTCCTCTTAGGATATCTCCGCTTTGGCGGAATTTTAGATCGAGTTTTGCTATCTCAAAACCGTTTAATGTTTTGCAAAAGGCATTTAGTCTGCTGTTTTTTGGAGTTTTTGTAAACAAAAAGCAGTATCCTTTAAGTCCGTTTCTGCTGACTCTTCCTCTTAGCTGATGAAGAGTTGCCAAACCCATTCTTTCGGGAGCTACGATGACTATCGTCGTAAGAGAGGGCAGTGAGATACCAACCTCTATGAGAGTTGTTGCTATCAAAACTTTTCCTTTCTCTTTAAACTCCTCCAAAATATCCTCTTTCTCCCTGTCTTTGCCGTGCGTAACAAAAACCGAATCAAAATGTTTGAGCCAATACTCCTTAGCCTCTTCTATAGAGAGATAATCTATCGTTTCGCTCTCTTCCACCAAAGGATATACAACGATTGTCTGATGATTTTTTGCACTTTCACTCTTTATATGCCTTACCAACTCTTTGAAATCGTTTTTTGTAATGATCTTTGTTGTGATATCTTTTTTGAAAGGAAGCTCTTTTATAAAAGAGTAATCAACAAGATTTGAGTCTATCAGACTCATCGTTCTTGGTATCGGTGTGGCGGAAAATTGCAGGTAGTGAGGATGGAGTTTATCTTTTGATATCAGCTTTTTTATCATCTCTCTTTGCAATGTGCCAAAACGGTGCTGTTCATCAACCATAACAAGATCACATTGAGGCAGTTTTCTGTATAAAAGAGCATGGGTTCCGATGATAAAATCATAACTGCTTAGATCCTCGTCTGCTTTGCTTTTGTTGGTTATGAGAGCTGTTTTAAAAGTGGACGGAAGATACTTTTTCGCCTCTTCATATATCTGGGAAACCAAAACGGTTGTCGGTGCCATCAAAACCGATCTGAAAGGATACATCATAAATGCAGAAGCCAAAATAACCATCGTTTTGCCACACCCCACATCCCCCATTACAACTCTTTTACCCGCAAACTCTTTTGCAAAATCATTTTGGATATCTCTGATGGCTTTTAACTGATCACCGGTCAATTTAAAAGGAAGAGATTTTATAAAAGGCAAAGGATCGGCTTTTATAACTCTGCTTGATTTGTAAAACTTCTTTTTCTTAGAGAGTTTCAGCATATAGTTATAAACTTCTACAAATTTCAATACTTTTATATGAGTTTTTTCATAATGCTCTATTTTGAAAGAGGTGGGAAAGTGAATCTCATACAGACTCAAAATCTCCTCTTCTCTCAGGCGGTATTTTGAGAGTCTCTCTTTTGTCAGATATTTTTTTATCTGATTTTTGATGCTTCTGTTTTTGTATTTGGGTATGATCTCCCCCGTCGTGTCAATGATCCTCGGTTGGACAGCCTGAATATGACCGTAACGGTTCTCTATCCTCGCTATCAGAAAATACCTCTTTGAAACCTCAAATGCCTTTTTGTGAAAAGCTTTGGGATTGAAAATATATGCCGGTAGTGTCTGGTTTAGATTGTGTGCGAAAAGGAGGAGTTTTATATATTTTGGTGTTATCGAAAAAGACTCTATCGTCGCATCAAGAGCATTTAGTTCATTTAACCTGATAAAATGATAAAGATTTCTGTCTTCATAGGAAGAAGGAGTCATAAGAGCCAAATCCAAGAGGTTATAAACCCCAAGTTTCTTTAGCTTTTTTTCATCCTCCTTCTCAAAAATCATTTTGTTACGATGGCAAATGTGAGTTTATTAATCTCTGTATGTTTTTTGATAAACCGGTTTAAATCTTCCAAAGAGAGATTTTTGATAAGTTCAAGCTGTTTTTTATAATATCCCTGCTCAAATCCGTGATAATACTCAAAAAAGGCTTTGCTCAATCTCTGGCTTAGAGTTTCGTTTCTTAACGGTTCACTTCCAAGCAGAAACTTTTTCGCCTGTTCAAGCTCCTCTTTTGTTACTCCCTCTTCTGTGAATTTTTTTATCACATCTTTTACAACTTTTTGAGCCTCTTTTGATGATTCTAGTTTTGTCTGAAGATAGCCGGTAAAATCACTGTAAGATTTTGTAAGATTGACTCTTCCGTAGGCAGAATATGCCAAACCTCTTTTTACTCTCACCTCTTCCATCAACCTGCTTCCAAAACCTCCGGCTCCTAGTATAAAAGAGGCTACTTTGGATTTATAATTGTCTTTGTCATTTACTTTCAGAAAATATGGCGATCCAAAATAGATATAAGCCTGTTTTGTATCCTCTTTTTTGATAATCTTTTCAAGTTCCTTGTCATTTGCATCATAAAAACCGATCTTGCCCTTTTGACCTTTGGGCAGAGTCTCCAAAATCTCTTTTGAATATCTTTTTGCCTCATCTTCACTGAGATCACCGCCTGTAACGACAATAACCCTCTCCAAAACGAGTCTCTCTTTTGCAAAATCTTCTATCTCTTTTAGAGTAAAAGAGCTGACACTCTCATAATCTCCCAAAAACGGATGACCTATCGGAGTGTTTTTGAACATAAGCATTTTTAGATTTACACTGGCGATATAGTCGTAATCGGTCTCCTTTTGTTTGAGATTTCCAAGAGTCATCGTTTTGATCTTGTTAAAACTCTCCTGTGTGAAATTTGGATCATTTAAAAGGTCTTTCAAAAATCCGACCGCTTCTTTAAACTCCTCTTTCAAAGAGGATATCTCAAAAACAAAAGTCTCCGATCCGCTGTTCACACTAAGATGGATAGCCTTACTCTCAAGAAGTTTTGCAAAACCGACCGAACCAGCCGTTTTTGTCCCCTCATTTAACATTTTTGCCGTAAATCTTGCAATTCCCGCTTTTTTCTCCGTCATACTTCCACTTGCTTTGAATATAACCTGCATGGAAGCTATCGGAAGATTTGAATCCCTCTCATAAATAAGCGGTATTTTTTCTCCTTTTACTTCCACATCTTTTACCTCTGATGCCACTAAAACTCCTTGTATCGTTAAAAATATCATTATAAAATATAAAATCTTTTTCATGATGCGTACTTTTCCAAAATATTGTATGCCGTATCTCTTTTTGCAGGGATCTCCCCCACATCTTTGATAAGTTTTATCATCTCTTCCTGATTCATTCTGTTATGCACTCCCGCTGCCGCTACGACATTTTCTTCCATCATCGTAGATCCCAAATCATTGGCTCCAAAAAGAAGCGCCAACTGTCCTATATAACTGCCCTGTGTTACCCATGAACTCTGAATATTTTTAAAATTGTCCAGATATAGACGACTGACCGCCAAAAGGCGAAGATATCTGTTTGAAGAACTTTTATGGATATGGGGAAATCTCTTTTTGAGTTTTGTATTGTCAGGTTGAAAACTCCATGAGATAAAAGCCCTGAAACCTCCTGTTTCATCCTGAAGTTTTCTTATCATCTCCCAGTGATTTACGATATCCTCATCACTCTCCACACTCCCAAACATCATTGTAGCAGTCGTTTTCATCCCGATCTCATGGGCGTTTTTGTGAATCTCAAGCCACTGTTTGGTTGATAGTTTATTTGGAGAAATGATATCTCTGACTCTGTTTGAAAGTATCTCCGCACCTGCTCCGGGCATGGAAAAAAGACCTTTTTTATGCAGTCTTTGCAAAACCTCTTTGTAGGATATCTTGGAAATTTTTGCTATATACTCTATCTCAACCGCCGAAAAACCGTGAATCGTAACAGACGGATAGTTTTTGTGAATCCACTCTACCAAATCCTCATACCATTCGATTTTCAGTTTTGGATGAACCCCTCCTTGAAAAAGGATCTGTGTTCCTCCTATCTCTATAAGCTCCTCTATCTTTTTCCCTATCTCCTCAAAATCAAGAACATAGGCATCATCATCTTTTGCATGTCGATAAAAAGCGCAAAAATCGCAGTTTACCCAACAGATATTTGTATAGTTTATGTTTCTGTCGATGATGAAAGAGGTTATTTTTTTTGGATGAAGCTCTCTCTTTTTAGCCAAAGCCATCGCCCCAAGCTCATTTAGATCAGCCTCTTTGATAAGCTTTAACGCTTCTTCTTTAGTAAGCCTTTGCATTATTCTCTCTTATAATTTTTTATGCTATTATACCCAATTCAATGTAAAAAGAGAGAAATATGAAACAGGTTGTATTGATAGTTGTTTTTCTGATGAGCGGAGTTTTGCTGTTTGAGTTCATTTTGGAATATTTTTTTGGGAAATAAAACTGTTGGATTATAGGGCATCTGCTACAAAAGGTGCTTTTAAAGTTGTTGTATTTGATTTGACAAAGACTGTGATATTCATCTCTTCACTTCTTTTTTCAAGAGCGTATATCTCCTCTTTGTCAAATTTGTCTCCCTCTATCTCTATCAAAAAAATAGGAAATTTCTTACTGTTATATCTTATATATTCACCGGTTTTCAGATAAAGTTTTGTTTTGATTGCAGTTGATTTTGAGTATGATCTGTAAATTTTATTCAGCATATTGGTAAATTCGTTTATACAAAGCTTCAATTCCGGAAAAGTGGGATCAAACTCATTTACCACTTTGACACTGCTGTCTGTAAAAGAGGCATTTATACAAAGATCAATAAGAAGATAAATATTTATGCTCTGCGCATCTTCACTTATGGGATTTAGCTTTTTTGAAGGATTGCTGTAAAGTTTGATTCCTATGGATTCATCATCTTTATAACCGATTGTAACCGCATAAAATTTTAAAGGTCCGTAATGAAGATCAAGATTAACCGTAGAAAATCCGTAAGTCATGGGAGCGTAAGTCTGGCAGATGGAAAATATCTCTTTTATGGAAACTTCCGATAAAAGATATTGAGCCTCTTTATTGAGATACTCTATTTTTCCGTCTGCATTAAATATAACAAAAGGATTGGCGTCTTCTTCTATCCACTCCTCTAAAAAATCCCTCCCAAACTGTTTCATTCTTCTATATAGTTTTTGAGCTTTCTTCCGACTTTGGGATGTTTTAGTTTCTTGATAGCCGAACTCTCTATCTGTCTGACTCTCTCTCTTGTAACATTGAGTTCTTTTCCTATCTCTTCAAGTGTTCTGTCGCTCTCATCATCCAAAAGTCCAAATCTCATACGGATAACCGCTTTTTCTCTTTCGTTTAGTTGTTCCAAAACACCGTCTATCTGACTTTTCAGATCATTTTTAAGCATAAATTCTATCGGTGAGACAGAACCTTTGTCTTCCACAAAATCACCGAATTTTCCGTCATCTTCATTGCCGATAGGCGCTTCTAGGGATATAGGCTCTTTTGTGATCTTGATAACATTTTTGACTTTTTCCACCGGCAATCCGACATCTTTTGCGATTGTATCCAAATCAGGCTCTTTGCCAAACTCCTGAAGATGTTTTCTTATTATTTTATTGATTCTGTTTATCGTCTCTATCATGTGGATAGGTATTCTTATCGTTCTTGCCTGATCGGCTATCGCTCTGCTTATAGCCTGTCTTATCCACCATGTGGCATAGGTGGAAAATTTGTATCCTTTTTTGTATTCAAATTTATCAACAGCCTTCATAAGACCGATATTTCCCTCCTGGATAAGATCCAAAAACGGCAAACCTCTGTTTGTATATCTTTTTGCTATCGATACCACAAGTCTGAGATTTGATTTTGCCATTCTTGTTTTTGCTTTTTCAGCTATCTTCTTACCTCTTTTAATCTGCTCAAGTATCTCTTTTAGTTTTTCAGGGGGCAGATCAAAACCGCTTTTACTTGCCTCTTTTGTCTGAAAAAGCTTCTTTATCTCTACATAGGTCGATACCATTGTAGCTTCGGGAACGGAATTTAGGATATCCGTTTTACTCATATTTGTAATATTTGAGAGTATCTTTTCATGATTTTTTCTCAAAGTTTCATTAAAAAGAGGAAGTTTGTATTCAAGTTTTTTCAGCTCTTTGTCAAAATCCTTATCACTCTTTAGCGCCGTTTCTATCGATTTTACAAGTTCATTTATAAGTTTGCTTGTAGGTCCCAAATCAAGCAGTCTGTCTTTTAGTATCTTCTTTTTAAAAGCCACTGTCAATCTGTAATGAAGTTTCTCCTCCTCAGTAGCATTTTCAGGAGGCATTTTATCAACTGTTTTGATCCAGTCTTTTTTAGCTTTTTCCAAAGCTTTAAAACTTGTTATAATTTTCTTGTTTCTAGTAGAGTCTTTTTTGCTGTCTTGACTCTCATCATCACTGTCATCTTCTTCAAAATTTCTAAAAAGCTCTTTTACCCGTCTTTCCCTGTTGATAAGAGCTTCTTTGTAATCAAGTATAAAATCTATCAGATACGGAACAGAGCAAAAAGCATCTATGATTATATTTTCACCGAGTTCTATCTGTTTGCTTATCTCTATCTCTTCCTCTTTGGTCAAAAGAGTAATCTGCCCCATCTCTCTTAAATACATTCTAACCGGACTGTCACTTCTTGACCACTCAAGGAGTTCTTTGTCCTGGGCGAGATCAAATTCCTCTTCAAGTGCCTCATCCTGAAGTTTTTTTCTCTCTTCTTCTCTCTTTTTCGCCTCTTCTATATTTCTTTTCTTCGCTATTTCAGCAGAAGTTATGATATCCACATTGTGCTGCTTCATCAATGAAGCAATTTTTTTTGACTGTGCAAGAGTAGGCTGTTTTGGAAAAATTTCTATAACTTTTGAATAAGCTATATCACCGTTTTTATTTTCTTGAAATAACTCTTCAAGCTGTTTGTTAATCTCTTTTGAAGACATTAAAAAGTGCTCCTTCCCCGTAAGCATTAAGATTATTTTGTAGCTATAGTATCGAACTGCACCGAAAAATCATTTACAAAAAGATTTCTCTAAAACCTAATATTTTATCAAAAAATGTTTAATATAATATTAAATATTATTTTAATATTACCTTTTTTGAATTATATTTACTTTCCATAAGTTTAAAACAAATTTCCCAATTGTTACACAAAGTAAACATATATTAACAAATTTTTGGAACAAAAATTGCTTTTACAACTGATAAAAACAAATCATCAGGAATTTATATGCAAAACGGCTATTACGATACTACCGGTGCTATGGTTACGCAGTTCAATCGCCTCGATGTTATATCAAATAATTTGGCAAATGTCAATACCGTCGCGTTTAAAAAAGATGATTTGGTTATAGGAGACTTTGAAAGGATATATCAAACTTACAGAGATAAACTTCCTTTGACCAATCATACAAAAGAGGCGGCAAAATTTTTAAACCGCTCTCTTGACAGAGTTCCCAAAGTTGTTGAAGAATATACAAAATACACTCAAGGCGGAATAAAAATGACAGGCAATCCTCTCGATTTTACTCTCAAAAGAGCCGATATTTTTTTTCTTGCGGAGACTCCGCAAGGAGTCAGACTCACACAAAACGGTTCTTTTACCATTAACGATAAAGGAATACTAGTTACAAAGGAGGGATATCCTGTTTTGCCGGATACCTATTACAGCAACGGAGGTTATATAGAAATTCCTCCAAACGGAAAACTGACCGCAGACAAAGAGGGCAATCTGTATGTAGATAATAAAAAAATAAACAAATTTTTTCTGGCTCAGGTAGAAAATATAAAAAGAGTACAAAAAGAGGGAGACAACCTATATAATATAGAAAACATGAATCAGGAAATAAGCCAAATAGACAAAGGAGATTATATAGCACAGGGTTTTTTGGAACTCAGCAATATAAATGCCGTTAATGAAATGGTCTCATTGATAGAAACAAACAGACTCGTTGAAATGTACCAAAAGGTGATGGATTCACATATGAACGATCTCAATAACGATGCGATCAACAAACTTGCCTCGGTAAGAATATAAAAGGAGATGATTAAATGATAAGGTCTTTATATACAGCCGCAACAGGAATGCTTGCACAACAGACACAAATAGATACCACTTCACACAATATTGCCAATGTCAATACGATAGGCTATAAAAAACAAAGAGCGGAATTTGCCGATCTCTTTTATCAGGCCATGGAATACAGTGGTATAGCCACAAGCACAACGACAACATCCCCCACCGGTATAGAAGTAGGACTCGGAGTAAGACCTACGGCAATCTCAAAACAGTTTACCCAGGGAAATTTCAAAGAGACGGGAAACAATCTCGATCTCTCCATTACAGGAAGCGGATTTTTTCAGATACAACTTCCAGACGGCAGTATAGCCTATACAAGAAACGGGGCTTTTAAACTCGACAGTGAAGGAACTATCGTAAACAGTGACGGATATAAACTGATACCAGAAATCACTATTCCCGAAGATGCAACAGCAGTAGCTATCGGAACCGACGGTACGGTATCGGTAAAACAGGCGGGTTCTACCGAACTAAATCAGGTGGGACTTATAGAGATAGCAAATTTTATTAACCCCGCAGGTCTTCACTCCATAGGAGACAACAATCTTGTAAATACCCAGGCTTCGGGAGATCCGATAGTAGGAACACCCGGTCTTAACGGTTTGGGTCAGATAAGACAGGGATTTGTAGAGATGAGCAATGTTCAACTTGTAGAGGAAATGACCGATCTTATAACAGGACAAAGAGCTTATGAAGCAAATTCCAAAGCGATAACAACCTCAGATGAGATGTTACAAACTGTAAACGGATTGAAACGGTAAGATTGAGCTCTTTGTAAAATTCAATAGATATTTTAAGATTTAAAAATTATAATTTTGATTTAAGTTTTTATTTATTTTTATTTAAACTAAAAAATATTATAATATGATTATAAATAAATATATTAATCTCAAATTAATATAAGGGCAATAAATTTTACAAAGGAGTCTGCAATGTTTCATCAGCTTTTGAAAGAAGAGCGAGGTTTGTTTATCCTTATGCTCTTGATAGTTGCGTATGTCTGTTTGGCTTTACTTATCTCAGCTTATGTGGAATATCACTTTTTTTCGCATATAAATCTTTCCGAATACGATGTGATTTTTGAAAAATTTGAATGGCTTTCTTTCCTTAAAGATTAAAAAAGAGAAGAAATAACGCTAAAAGCGCTATTTTCATCCTCTTTTTACAGATCGTCCATATCATCTAAAAGAGCTTTTCCTTCATGAGGTATATATTCTATCACCTTTTCACCGCTTTGTAAATCTTCTTTTATAACATAGAGTTGTCCATAGATATAAAACGGATCAAAATCAAATTCGTCAGTTTCAAATTTGTTATCTTTATAGTATAGATAATCGGGATTTAGAGTATCACACAGATAATAGTAGTAACTTTCACTCAAAACCTGATATGTATCCATTTCAACGGCACAATTATAATATCCTATTTTAATATTTTTTGGATCTGCCGTCTCTTCTTCACAGGAAGCCGTAAAACTCCATTCTGCTTTACCTATCTCACTTCTTATAAAGATGATATCACCCACTTTTGCATCTTTTATCTCTTTTACATATTTTTCCAAAGAGCAGTTGTCAAGTTCCACATCATCGATATTAAATGAACTTTTTTCACCGTTTGGATGAGTTAAAGAAGCATCTGTTATCTCATCGGGTTCTATTCCTCTAATCTCCAGCGGAGAACTTATCGCATCCGCTTCACCGCTTTCTATAAATTCATCAACTTTGTCAAAAAATTCATCTATATCATTTTCTTCATTGAGATCATCGATATTTATATCAAAAATTTCCATCTTTAATCTCGTCAAATTATATATTTTTACAACTTTTGATTCTGCACTGATTTGTAGTGATACAGCCATCAAGTATTCCTTTAAAACAAATTATTTTAGATTGTGGAATTATACCATGTTTTTAATATAGATTAACATCCATAAAAAAAACAATTTTTATATATAAAAAACTCTTATGTTATTATTTTGTATTGATTATATTTTAATCAGCTTAAAATATAAATTTCATTATTTAATCTATTTATTGCTTAATTTTTAATCAACAAACAATCTAAAATCTTGATTTAGGTCAAGGATAAGAGCAGAAAATTTTTCTAAAATCATTTTTCTTAATAAAAAATTCTAAAAGGAGGAAGGATGAGCTTTTCAAACTCATTAGAGTTGCTTAAGTTTCACTGGGTAGCTTACAGTATCTATGCCGTACTGATTATTTCAGTTATTGCATGGTTTGCTTATAATCTAACCAGAAAAGAAGCAAAATCTATAGTACGCATACCGTTTTACGGTTATATCGCTTTTTTGGTTGCAGGAGGTGTAGGACACCATATCTTTACTTACAATGCTATTCCCTGGGTATCTCAGGATATAACCAGACATGAGATTAAACCTGATGCCACTTACACTTTTGAGATAGAAAAACACAAGTGGATAGGTTTACCAAAAAAAATCACAATTCAATGCGGCCAAACTATCAAATTTAATGTTAAAAGCCGTGATTTGGTTTACGGTTTCGGTCTTTTTCGTCAAGACGGTTCACTTGTAACACAGATGCAGGTAAACCCCGGTACAGATGTAAACGGAATACTTGATTCAAATGATATTCTTTGGACATTCAATCACAACGGAGTATTTGATCTAATGTCAACTGAGTATTCCGGTCCTCATCAATATGACGAAAATGGAAAAGATTTAATGCTTGTTAAAAATCTTGTAGAAGTAGTAGGTTGTAAAAAAGATGGAGGTAAAAAATGAGTCTTGTAAAAAATTTAATGGAAGGTACGAACTTCGATCCAGACAGTTTAAATGCCTTGCAAAAAGTAACTTTAAGAGCTGTTGTAATGAGCTTTTTGTTTTACGGATTGGTTGCTGTTGAAGGTATGATTATGAGAATGGTCGTAACCGGTCCATCAAATCCTCTTCCTCCTATGTTTTCCCATCCTGAACACTATTTTTCCATTATGACCGTTCACCCAATCGTAGGTATATTTGGATCAACTTATCAGCTGGTTTTTGCCGCATTTATGTTTTTGGTTCCGTTTTTGACAAAAAAACCGCTTTACAGTGTTAAACTGGCAAACTTTGTCTGGTTAATGATCACAATCGGAACTGCTTTGGCATGGATTGCCGCATTTGCATGGCAATATGCACCTCTTTATACACTTTACTGGCCACTACCTGCCGATACAGAACAGTTTAAAGTAGTAGGCGGAATCGTGTTTATAGTTGGTGTGGCTCTTATAATGATCGGAACTTTGGGTTTTATTTACAATATTTACGCTACGATTTTTCAAAGAGTCGGAGTCCATAAAAACAAAACCACAAAGGAACTTTTGATTTCAGGTTTTGGAATTGACGGTATGTTGAATCTTTGGCATAAACTTACGGGTAAACCTCCATATTCAAAAGAACCGGCTCTATCTCTTCCTGTTGTTGCAATATTTAGAGGTACGGTTGATACATTTTTAGATGCTTTGGTAATTTTGGGTGCCGGTGTTTTAGTACTTGTATATCTTATATTTGATTTGGGAGGTTCTCCTCTTGATGTCGGTGCTATCGATGCTCTGCTTTATAAAAATTACTTTTGGTGGGGACTTGACCTTGTAGCAGACGGTTTGGTACTTATCTATGTAGCGGGTAGCTGGTATCTTCTTGCTACAATTATAACCGGACAAAAACTCTTTATGGAAAATGTTGCAAGAGCCGCTTTGATGCTTGAACTTTTGGTTTCATGGATGGTATGGTCTCACCACCTTTTGGCGGATCAAGGACAACCTGAGATGATGAAACTAATCTCCGGTGAAATGGTAACGGCATTTGAACTTCTAACCCAGGGACTTGCACTTTTCATCACTCTTGTAACCCTTTGGAAAGCAAGACCTCTTAAAATGACAATGGAATTAAAATATCTTCTTGGAGGACTTGTCGGTTTCGGTTTGGCAGTTCCAGCAGCCATCATTCAAGCGGATATGGGTATGAACAGAGTACTTCATAATACCCAATGGATTATCGGCGCTCATGTTCATATAGCATTGATAGTCGGACTTTATATGACACTTTACAGTGCCGTATATGTTCTTTGGCCGATTGTTACAAACAATACAAAACTGTTCTCAAGCAAACTTTCAAATGCCCATTACTGGCTACATCTGATAGGCGGTATAGGAATGGGTGCATTTATGGGAATGGCAGGACTTGACGGAATGTTAAGAAGACATCTTTATGTAAACGGTGAATTTCATACGGATATGGTTCTTGCTGCAATTTGTGGAAGTATGATCTTACTTGCATGGTTGCTCTTTTTATTAAATATCGTTATGTCAGTGGGAATCAAAGGATTAATCGGTATCTTTTTACCTGCAAAAGACAAAACCGCTTCTTACGGTATAGAACCAAAACCGGCTGTGGTTTCTTGATTTTTTACAATCAAGGGGTTTTATCCCCTTGATAACAATTTCTTAACAGGGAGGCGGATTTTTTGATTTATTTAAAAAGAGTTGCTTTAGAAATTAAAACAGTAGGTTTATATGATCTAATCTTACAGGATGTGCAAAGAATTGCAGGTAAAGACAATGTCAGCGAAGATGAAATTTTAGAGATTTTACAAAAACATCCTGCAATTTTGGAAGCTTATAAACAACTAAATGTAGAATACAATCTAAGCAATATCCATATAAGGGATATTGCAATAGAAAATTTAAAAGATGAATGCAAAGAAGATGCAAAAAAGGTCAATGAAAACCTAAAACATCTAAGAGAAATAGAAAAATATACTCTTGATTTTGAACAAAGTTCGATACTTGTAATCATCTTTTCAATAGAATTTTTCGTTCTATTTTCCGTACAATACTTTATAGTACTTTTAAATCTCAAAGAGTGGCAATGGTGGATATACGGTGTATTTGCAACATCCATAGCTATCGCATGGTGGTATGCAAAAAAAGAGAAGAAAAAATATGAAGAAAACAGTAAAATATATGAAGAAAAATATGAAACTACCCTAAAAATGATAGAAAAACTGGAAAACAGAGGCTGTATAAAAAAGTCAGATCTTATTATAAAAGAGTGTGAAGAACATGTCTAGGCAAATCTCCATCTCGTATATTTGGGACAAGGAAACTTTTCTTAAAGCTGCCAAGAGTGCTTATAAACATGAACTGAAAAATTCTGGTAAACGGTATATAGGATGGCTTTTTATCGCAATGGCTCAATTTGGCGTTGTTGCAGCAATGAAAAAGGGAGCTGTCGGTCTTTTGCTTATCTCCTCCATACTTTTAGTTTACTGGTATCTTTTAAGATGGCCTTTGAGAAAATTCATCATATCAAAGAGCTTTGACAAATCTCCTTATGCAAATAAAAAATTCAATATCAAAATTTATGATGACAAAATTGAAATTAATACCGAATCGATAAAATGGGATAAAATTTCACAGGTAATCTTTTTGGAAAGCGGATTTTTACTCTATACAGATCAAAAATCTTTCTTTTTTCCCTCCGGTGCATTTAAAGACATGGAAGAGAAAAACAAATTTGCCGCAATGGCAAAAAAGAGAGTTAAAAACTATCAAATTAGTCTTACCTCTTCTCAAACCACTTTTTAAAATATTCAAGTTGCTCTTTTGTAGAAGCTTCAGAAGTTCCTCCGTAAGATTTCCTCGCATTCATTGAGTTTTGCAAAGAGAGTATTTCCATTACATCACTTTTTATCGAATCATCTATCTTTTTTAACTCTTCAAAAGGAATTTTGCTAAGATCCACTCCAAGTTCCTCGGCTTTTGCAACAGCTTTACCGGTGATGAAATGAGCCTCTCTAAAAGGCACTCCTTTTTCCACCAGATAATCAGCCAAATCAGTAGCGCTTAAATGCCCTGTTTGACAGGCTTTTAACATCTTCTTGCTGTTTACACTCATCGTTTTGAGAGTCTCTTTTAATATCTCAAGAGATATCAAAGCAGTCTCCACACTGTCAAAAACTCCCTCCTTGTCCTCTTGCATATCCTTGTTATAAGCCAAAGGAAGACCTTTTAAAACAGTAAGCAAAGAGATGAGGTTTCCATAGACTCTTCCTGTTTTACCGCGTAAAAGTTCGGGAACATCGGGATTTTTCTTTTGAGGCATTATGGAACTTCCGGTTGAGTACTCATCACTTAGAGTAACAAATCCAAACTCACTGCTTGACCAGAGTATCAGCTCTTCGGAAAGTCTTGATATATGCATCATAAGAGTTGAGATATTAAACAAAATCTCAAGTGCAAAATCTCTGTCGCTGACAGTATCCAGACAGTTTATCGTAACATCTTCAAATCCAAGCTCTTTTGCCACAAAAAATCTGTCTATATTGTGGGGAGTACCGGCAAGTGCGGCACATCCCAAAGGCGAACAGTTGTTTCTTTCATAAGAGCTTTCAAATCTCTCAATATCTCTTTTGAACATAGAGGCATAAGCCAAAAGATGATAGGCAAAGTTTACAGGTTGTGCATGTTGTAAATGTGTCATTCCCGGCAGCATGGTCGAGATATTCTTTTGGGCAACAGTTATAACAACTTTTAAAAGATCTTCTGTTTTAGAGATAATCAGTCTGTTCTTTTTCAAAACATAAAGGCGAAAATCCAAAGCGACCTGATCGTTTCTGCTTCTTGCGGTATGAAGTTTTTTACCCACATCACCGATAATCTCAATAAGCCGTTTCTCAATCGCCATATGAATATCTTCATCACTCACATCAAAAACGAATTTCCCCTCTTCTATCTCATTTTTGATACTTTTTAGACCATCTATTATCTTTTTTGCCTCTTCTTTTTTTAAAATACCCTGCTTTGAAAGCATTTTTGCATGGGCTGTTGATCCCTCTATATCCTCTTCATAGAGTTTTTGATCAAAAGGCAAAGAGGCATTAAAAAGATCCAAAAGTTTTGCTGACTGTTTGCTAAATCTTCCCGACCATAGCTTTGACATTTTTATCCTTTGGTTTTACAGTTGGGGACCGGCTTTTGAGTAGTCAAAATCCGCATCCTCTTTTAGATACTTTTTGAAATTTTCAACAAAAAGTTTTGCAAGATTGTTTCTTGTCTCTATATAGGCATCTTTGTCAGCCCATGCATTTTTAGGATTTAACACGGAAGAATCGACACCTTTTAAAGTTTTAGGGAAATAAAGACCAAATACATCCGTAACATCAAATTCACTCTCTTTTATACTTCCGTCAAGAATCGCATTTACACAGGCTCTTGTAGCTTTCAGACTCATTCTTTTACCGACTCCGTAAGCTCCTCCCGTCCATCCGGTATTGACAAGATAAACATTAACATCATGTTTTTCTATCTTCTCACCCAAAAGTTTTGCATAAACGGTAGGATGAAGAGGTAAAAACGCCTCACCAAAACATGCGCTGAAAGTCGCAACAGGCTCTGTTATACCTCTTTCCGTTCCGGCAACTTTTGCCGTATAACCGCTTAGAAAATAGTACATAGCCTGTTCTTTTGTCAATTTTGAAACAGGAGGCAAAACTCCAAAAGCATCAGCACTCAAAAAGATAATGTTTTGAGGATGTGAACCTGTCAAGCTTTCTTCATGATTTATGATATGAAATATCGGATAAGAGACTCTTGTATTTTCGGTTTTTGATCCGTCATTAAAATCAACTTTTCCACTCTCGTCCGCAACAACATTTTCCAAAAGAGCATCTCTCTTGATAGCTCCGTAAATCTCAGGCTCTTTATCGGCTTCAAGACCTATACATTTGGCATAACATCCGCCTTCAAAATTAAACACGCCCTCATCATCCCATCCATGCTCATCATCACCGATAAGTCTTCTGTGGGGATCGGCTGAAAGTGTTGTTTTACCGGTTCCGGAAAGTCCGAAAAAGAGAGCAGTATCATTGTCTTTGCCTATATTTGCAGAACAGTGCATAGAGAGTTTTCCTTCAAGAGGCAACCAGTAGTTCATCATAGAGAAAATTCCTTTTTTCATCTCTCCGCCATACCATGTTCCGCCTATCACGGCTACATTGTCTTCAATATTAAAAACAACAAATACTTCGGAATTAAGACCATGCTCTTTCCATTTTTCATTTGTTATTTTTGAAGCATTATAAAGAGTAAAATCCGGCTCAAAATCTTTTAACTCTTCTTCAGAAGGACGGATAAACATATTTTTTACAAAGTGTGCCTGCCATGCAATCTCGGTAATAACTCTTATCTTTTTACGACTGCTTTTACTGGCTCCCGCATAAACATCCATGATATAGATCTCTTTTGATGAAAGCTGCTCTTTTGCTTTTTGTAAAAGTTCTTCATAAATCTCTTTTGAAATAGGCTGATTGATCTCACCCCATGCTATATTATCTTCGGACGGAGGCTGTTTTACAAAATATTTATCTTTAGGACTTCTACCGGTAAAAATTCCCGTATCTACCATTACAGCACCCAAATCAGAAAGCAATCCCTCTTTCTTATCCATTTCATGTTGATATAACAAATCATAATCAGGATTATGATAAATCTTTTTTATATCTTTTAATCCTAATTTCTCTAATCCTTTAATTTCAGACATAATTTATTCCCCTAATATAGTTTATTTAAAAATTGACAACAATACACCTGCTGCTACCGCAGAACCTATAACCCCTGCCACATTCGGCCCCATTGCATGCATCAAAAGCACATTTGTCGGATCTTCTCTCATGCTCTCCTTGTTAACAACTCTCGCCGCCATCGGCACGGCACTGACACCTGCCGCTCCGATGAGAGGATTGATTTTATTACTACTAAATTTATTAATTATTTTAGCCATTATAACACCGGCAGCGGTACCTACCGCAAAAGCAAACAATCCCAAAAGGAGTATTCCCAATGTTTTGGTATCCAGAAATTTATCCGCCGCAAGTTTTGAACCGACTCCCAACCCCAAAAAAATCGTTACGATATTAATAAGAGAATTTTGAAGCGTATATGAAAGTCTTTGTGCAACATTTGACTCTTTTACAAAATTGCCAAATGCCAATGCTCCGATCAAAGGAGTTGCTTCAGGAAGGATTAAGATACACAACATTAAAACAAGAAGAGGAAAAATTATCTTCTCCAGTCTCGATACCTCTCTCATTTGCTGCATTTTGATCTTTCTTTCATTTTTATTGGTTAAAGCTCTCATGATAGGAGGTTGAATCACCGGTACAAGAGCCATATAAGAGTATGCCGCTACGGCAATCGCACCTAAAAGATCAGGCGCCAGATTTGTAGCCACATAGATAGAGGTAGGTCCGTCAGCTCCTCCTATGATACTGATAGCCGAAGCCTCTTTAAGCGTAAAATCAAACAAATCGGTATATTGGGAAAGTGCCGCCGCTCCCACAAGCGTACCGAAAATCCCAAACTGTGCGGCACCTCCCAAAATGGCAAGTTTCGGATTTGCCAACAGAGGACCAAAATCGGTCAATGCCCCTACACCCATAAAAATAAGAAGAGGAAAAAATTCATTGCTTATACCGGCATGAAAAAGTATCCCTAAAAGTCCATGTTCTCCCGTAAAATCAGCTATCGGTATATTTGCCAAAAGCCCACCGAATCCTATCGGTATAAGCAGCAAAGGTTCAAAACCTTTTGCAATGGCAAGATAGAAAAGCACAAAGGAGATAAATATCATTATAGCCCGTCCATAACCCTGGGCAAATTTGCTTATCTCCTGACCTTCGGCATTTTTCACTCCCTCTTTGGGATTTAAAAGAGCATATATTCCGGTCGTTTTCAAAAAATTGGAAAAAAGCTCCGTTATCTCTTTGCTTTCATAAGAAGGCTTCTCTTTCTTTACCACATCAACTTCAGACACACTTTGGGATGATGCTGTCAAAACTTGTGTAAAAACCGATAAAAAAAGAACCAGCCATAAAAATTTTTTCATCATTTTTCCTTCATCAGCCTATAACGGCCAATACCTGATCATTTTCCACCGTATCACCCTGAGCAACTTTGAGAGTAATTGTACCCTCTGTCGGTGAAGGAATCTCTATCTCCATTTTCATCGCTTCCAAAATCATAATAATCTCATCTTTCTTTACATTGTCACCGTCTTTGACCAACAGTTTAAATACTGACCCCGGAAGTGTGGCTTTTACCTCTTCTCCCGCATCATTGTTTGCCGGTTTAACCAACGGAGTACTTTGTTTGACTTCATTTTGAGAAGTTTGAGGGGAAGGTTTGGAAGTTTTAACAGATTTTATCTCTATCTCTTCATCTGCCCCTTCTGCAATATGAACGCTGTATTTATTGCCGTTTACAATCACCGTATAATCTTGGACATCACTCTTAAGTCGGGTTTTTTGCTCTTTTGGCTCTTTTTTATTCTTCCTTACCATCACTTTACCGTTGCCTTTTAAAAATTCTATTCCTTTTACATCACAGGCAGCGGCAATAAAAATATTTTCTTCAGTTACTTCAAGTTGATTGTCCTCCAGCATCTCTCTGAAATATTTAATTGATTTTTTCGGATCTCTGTCGGAAATATCCAGAGGATTCTCTTTTGTCGGCTTGAGTTTCAGTTGTTCACTTGCCAGTTCAACAATTTTTGCATCCGGTTCAACCGGAGTTTTTCCAAAATATCCAAGCACCATCTTCCCGTAACCGTCCGCAATATTTTTCCACGGACCAAACATTACATTGTTAAAAGCCTGTTGGAAATAAAACTGGGAAACAGGAGTAACAGATGTTCCAAAACCGCCTTTTTCAACAGTCTCTCTCATCGCTTTTATAACTTCGGGAAATTTATCCAGGATATTGTTATCTCTCATCATTTGCGTATTGGCTGTCAGTGCGCCTCCTGGCATCGGAGAAAAAGGAATGATAGGAGAAACCTGGGTCGCTTCCGGCGGTATAAAATAATCTTTTAAACACTCCTTTAAGGCATCTTCATATTTTAAAATATCTTCAACTCTCAAACCGCCAAGATCATAATTTGTTCCTTTTACCGCATGCATCATTGTCAAAATATCGGGCTGACTTGTTCCTCCGCTTACCGGATATGCAGCCAAATCTATTCCGTCAACTCCGGCATCCAAAGCAGCCAGATAACAAGACACGCTGACACCTGCTGTTTCGTGGGTATGAAGTCTTACATGTATATCTTCCGGAAGCAGTCTTTTTGCCATTGTTATAGTTTCATACACTTTGTGAGGGCTGGAAGTTCCACTTGCATCTTTGAAACAGAGACTCTCAAATTCTATCTCACTGTCTAAAATATCTTTTAAAATCTTTTCATAAAATTCAACATTGTGAGCGCCTTTACATCCGGGGGGAAGGTCCATAATCGTTATGACTATTTCATGATTCAATCCGGCCTTTTTGATACTCTCTCCGCTGTATTTGAGATTGTTTACATCATTTAAGGCATCAAAGTTTCTTATCGTTGTAGTTCCGTGTTTTTTGAAAAGTTTTGCATGAAGGTCTATAAGCTCTCTGCTTCCGGTATCTAGCATAACGGTATTGATACCTCTTGCCAAAGTTTGCAAATTTGCCTCTTCTCCCACCGTTTGTCTAAACCGATCCATCATATCAAATGCATTTTCATTAAGATAGAAAAAAAGGCTCTGAAATCTGGCACCTCCTCCAAACTCAAAATGCCTGATTCCAGCCTCTTTGGCCGCTTCTACGGCAGGAAAAAAATCATCCATTAAAACTCTTCCGCCAAATACGGACTGAAAACCGTCTCTAAAAGTAGTATCCATTATATCTATAAGTTTTTTCGCCATTATTTACCTTTATAAAACTCTTGTTATTTTCTCTCTCTAAATCTTTTAACAGCCGCAGATATAACGGCTACTATCTCATCATCGATTTTTTCACTGCTCTCATCACTATTTATGACTCTCATATCAGTATTTTTTACAGTTGAAATTTTTGGGTTTTTGGGTATAAAATATTTATTAATTATATAAGATTGAATATTTAAAAAGAATATCATTAAAAGCAGAAAGAATAGTACCATAGTCATACCAAGAAGCATAAATTTACTTGCTTCAAAAACCAAATTTTCACTCATCTATATCTATCCTTACATTTAAAAAAGAGCAAAATAATAACATTTTTATTTTTAAACAAAACATATTCTAATCTATTAAATTATTATTTTGCTCTTACAGAATCATGGGCAACAGCAAATTTACCCGTCCATTCCTCAAATATATCACAAGCAACTTTTGTTCCATCACCTGCCGCTATTGCAAACATCGTTTTTGAACCTGCCGCAAGTCCTGCAACATAAAGACCCTCTTTTATTTTCAAATCACTGTTTTTGATCTTTATCTTACCGGGTTTCATCACTTTGTCATGAGTCATAATTTCAATATCCAAACCTTCAATATCAAACTTATGCATACCCGTAGCCAAAACCACTCTGTCGGCTTTGAAAACTTTTCCCTCTTTTGTTTCAATCACAAAATCGGACAAACTACCTGATATCTTTAATACTTTATCTTCCAAAAATTTTATATTTTGAAATTTTTGTAATTGTTTTTTCATATATAACAAAACTTCCTCTCCATCAGCACCTTGTCTGACACCGGGTACATTAAACAATCTCGCCTGTAAAAGATCAGATTTTCCTTCATCTATAATCAGATACCTTCTCTCTTTTGACCAACCAAATTTATTTTCAGTCGAAGCCAAAGTCAAACCGCATGATATTCCGGCAATACCTCCGCCCACTATCAAAACATCATAATTTTTATCCAACATGATTTAACCCTTTTACTCAATTGTTATAAAAAAAATATTTATTATTTTACATTAATTTTAGAAGAAAATAGTATTTTTAATGATTTATATGTAGTTATTGATATCGATATCTCTTTTTTTGATTGAAGCGGGAACTCCGGCTGCCATACAGTTATCAGGAATATCTCTCAATACAACCGCATTAGCACCTATTACACAGTTGTTACCAATTTTCACAGGTCCTAAAATTTTAGCCCCCGTACCTATCAGACAATTACTGCCTATAACCGGAACTTCATATTTTTTAGAAGTGCCACCAATCGTAACACCTGTCGCAACATGAACATTGTTTCCTATAACAACTCTGTGATGAATAACAATACCGATACCGCCATATCCGAGAGTACAACCTCTGCCTATTTTTGCCCCTTCACCGATACGACATCCAAAAGGAATACGAATGAGAAAAATATTTAATATTTTAGCCAATAAAAATAATCTTTTTTGATGTAACAGATATATAAACCGATAAATTTTTAATAAAAGTTCACTCATTAATATTTCTTTCATTTAAAGTATAAATATAATTATATATTACACTATAAATATTAAAAAAGATATTAAGAGTAAAAAATTAATATTATTACTTTCCCTCATCCCAAAAAGTACGATTTAAATCATACTTTTGTTATTTTCTGCATCTGAACATTTTAAATCTCTCACCCATAAAAGCGGGATCTATCAAAACCTTTGCTCTGTTTAGTTCGTTTTGATAGCTTTTTTCGTCAACATTTTTTCTTAAAATATCCAAAAGCTCTATCAAACCAAATTCCGTCAAAGCCACCAGCTGGGTTTTGACTTCTGTCTCTTTTGCTCCGGCTTCCTTAAAACTGTCCCTCAGATGGGTAAAATGAACATCATAGGTTATATCAGATTTTTTAAAAAGTCCTCCTAAAGATACATTGTCTTTTAAGCTTTCATCTTTTGCAAATTTTGTCAAAGAGAAAAACGGATATACCTGATGTTTGCTGTAAATACGAAGAGAAAAATCCCCTCTTATCTCCTTTTCCCCGTAATCAAAAGTAACAAACTCATATTTTTTTACACCTTTGCCCAAAGAGACGGCAAACTCTTCGTAACCGACGGCTATCTCTCCTTTTTGGATACTGTATCTCTGAGCCGTTTCTCTTATCCTCTCATCCATCTGCCCAAACTCCACATCAAAATCATCATTGATATAGAGCTGTTTGCCATCTTTTACAAGTTCACATGAAAATGCATCAAAAATCTCATTTGATATGATAAACGCCTCATCCAAAGAGAGTTCATCCAGACTCTCGTAATGAGTCAAATCAACCGCATTACCAAAAGAGTTTTTAAAATACTCCTTTTGAGCTTTTATATTTTCAATCTGCGGTTCAACGATAGCAAATTTGAGAGTTTCCAAAAGATTTGGTTTTAGAGTATATACAAACTGAACAATATCTGCCAAAAGATATCCCTGATGCGCTCCTATCTCCAAAACCGTTGTATTTTTTGATAAAAAACCCTCTTCTATACTCTTTATAAGTCTGTTTGCTATCGATCCGCCAAAAAACATACTGCTGCTGACTGCCGTATAAAAATCCCCTTTTTTACCTATCTCTCTGAATTTTGTATAGTAACCATCTTTTGCATAAAGCCACTCTTGCATAAAATCACTGAATTTTCTATATCCATCCATCAGGAAACAACCTTTTTAAACACACCTCTTAATCTCTCAAATCCTCTGTCCATCTCCTCTTTTGTGATCGTCAAAGGGGGTAAAAACCTAAGCGTATTTCTTCCGGCTTTCAAAACAAGCACCCCCTCTTCAAAAGCACTGTTTACAAGAGAGTTTAAAATCTCACTATCATTTATCCTAAGACCTCTCATAAAACCTATACCCACATCTTTGATAACGATCTTTTTGAAATCTTTTGCAAATGATTTCAACTGCTTTTCAAAATAGATATACATCTCATCAAGCTTTCCGCTGTTTTTGTACTCTTTCAAGATATCCAACACCTCATTTGCTGCCACACTGCAAAGATAGTTTCCGCCAAATGTACTTCCGTGATCGGAAGGTTTGAAGATATCTTTCAGATTTGTCATAATAGCGCCTATGGGAACTCCCCCTCCCAATCCTTTCGCCAAAGTAACGATATCCGGTTCTATCTCATAGAGATTGGAAGCCAAAAGCTCACCCGTTCTGTAAATACCGGTCTGAACTTCATCAATTATCAGCAAAACATCTTTTTCTTTTAACAGTTTTGAGAGTTCTTGGACTTTTTGTTTATCCTGTGGCTCCACTCCGCCCTCTCCCTGTATAAGCTCTATCATAACGGCTATCGTTTTGTTGTCTATAAGAGAAGAAATCTCATCTATATCTTTTGCATACACAAAACCATCCGGATAGGGTCCAAAATAGGTATGCATCTTCTCCTGACCTGTGGCTTTCAAAGCGGTGATGGTTCTGCCGTGAAAAGAGTTTTCCAAAGTGATGATTTTGTACCTTTTAGGCTCCAAATCAACCTCTCCGTATTTTCTTGCTATCTTTATAGCTCCTTCGTTTGCCTCCGCACCGCTGTTGGCAAAAAAACATCTCATATCATATCCGCTGCTCTCAACCAGTCTCTTTGCCAAAAGCGCCTGAGGCTCTATCAGATAAAGATTTGATATATGGGTTATATTTTGACTCTGTTTACAGATCGCATCGGAAACTCTTTTGTTGGCATGACCTACACTGACCACCCCGATACCGCTTGTAAAATCGATATAATCTTTTCCGTTCTCATCATAAAGAACGGCATTTTCACCTCTTTTAAAATTGACATAATTTCTTGCATAGGTATGAAGAACATATTTTAAATCCGTCTCTTTTAACTGCATCATACAACCTTCAATAATTTTTTTGAGATTATATCAAATTATAACTGACCTTACACCCTGTGCAAAGCATTGTTTTTTGTATAATTAGATTAGACAATTTTAAAACAGCAAGGATTTTCAAAAGATGAACAGTGATAAAAAAATCTCACTTGTTTTGGGAAGCGGAGGAGCAAGAGGATATGCTCATATCGGAGTTATAGAAGAGCTTGAAAAAATGGGTTTTGAGATAATCTCCATCAGCGGCGCTTCTATGGGAGCACTGATAGGCGGACTTTATGCATGT
>CAYVDJ010000073.1:0-2773 GCA_964450755.1 uncultured Campylobacterales bacterium | reverse complement strand
AAGCATAGAAAGAGTCATCTTTAGAAACAGTCGATGACCAATAAAACTCAGACTTCATATTTTCAAACTTTTTTTTTACAGCAAGATTGTATCTGTCACGATCTACTATCGTTTTTAACTGTACTCCTCTATCGTCGGAACTCTCCAGTCATCAAATCTTGCAAATTTTTCTCTGTTTAACTTCTTTGCATACTCAAATGCCTCATCCCAACTCATATCATGATTACCATTACCATTATCTTGCCACATAAGATTTGTTTTTACATTTATCACTACCTCTTTGATATCATCTCTGTAAAATCTGTTCTTTTTTTTGATTTTGATACTTTTATCTGGTAAAATTTCCAAAAATTCATCAATAGTCCGAGGTCTGTCTTTTACACTGAATTTCAATGCCAAATCAACAGCTTTTACAAACTTGTCATCAAAACCGACAGGGTTGTGATCTGATAGAGGGATAAAGGGATCAGGTTCCATATCTATAAGAGAACCTGCTCTTGTTTGAGCATTTACAGGTCTTTTTCCTGTTGCCATCTGATACATCATAGCTCCTATGGCATAGATATCGGTATATGGACCCTGTTTTGATTTGGATGTATTGTACTGTTCAAACGGAGCATATCCGTCTGTCAAAAGAGCGGTAAGGGAATTTGTTTTTCTTCCTACGGTATTTCTTGCCGCTCCAAAATCTATCAAAACAGGGGATCCGTCCTGTCGTATAAGAATGTTACTTGGTTTTATATCACGATGGAGAATATTTTGTTTGTGAACTTCCTTTAGAGCATTGAGCAACGGTATAATTATATCCATGATCTCATTTTGTGTTAATGCTCTCTCAAGCCCTTTTATATAGTGTTGAAGATCTTGTGATTGCTCATATTTCATGGTAAAATAAGCGGTATTGTTTGCTTCAAAAATACTTTTTATCTGAACGATATTCGGATGATTGAAATGAGAAAGAATTTCAGCTTCTTTATAAAACTTCTCCAGATTTTCATAAAAATCTTTTTCCTCATCTTTGGACAGTGGAGAGACTGTCGTATCGTTTTTTTGTCGTGTTGCCAAAGATGACGGCAAGTACTCTTTTAAAACTACTTTTTCATTTTCCTGTGTATCCAAACAAAGATAGGTGATACCAAATCCTCCCGCTCCTAAAACAGACAATACTTTGTATTCCTCAATTTGAGAGTTGATTTTTAATGCATTAAGATATTTTTTACTCATATTTTTATCCTATTTGTGTCATTTTGATCTTTTTGCAATAAAACTGGAGATTTTGTTTTCGTTGTATTTTTTTCCGATACATTTTTATCCTTCTCGTCTGTTTTGTTATTATCGGGAATGTTTTTAGGTATAACTATGGGTAAAGTTTTTTTAGGTTTTTTATCATTATTTTTGATTTTTTTTGGAGCAGGTATTGATAAAGATTGTTTTGTTTTATTGGAACTGTTCGTATCTGCTTCTTTTTCACTTGTCAAGTTGATATTCATTAAAACAACCGATAAAATTATTATGGCTGTCAGCAGACTTCCAAAAACAATTTTAAAATTTTGATTTGATTTTGCTTTTTGGATATATGCTGCCACACTGATATTGTCTCCTCTTTTTCCTCCTCTTTGCTTCGCTCTTTTTACCATATTTTCTAAAGCTTTATCCAGAGGTTTTTTAAAAAGCTCTTTTTCCATTTCATTGACACTTATCTGTTCCCAAAAACCATCAGAGCAAACTAAAACCGCATTGTCTTTGTTTTTGGGAAAATCATCGGTTTTGTATGTAACAGTTACATCTTTTTTATATCCTATGCTTTTTAAAAGTTTATTTTGATCAGGATGTGTTGCCATCTCCTCTTCGGTAATCTCACCTTCATTTAAAAGCATTTGAACAACAGAGTGATCTTTGCTTCTTTTTTTAAATTTTTTATTGATAAAAAGATACATTCTGCTATCGCCTATATGTCCTGTATGAAGTTTTCCCTCTTGAACAAGAACCATTACACAGGTTGTATGGGGATCTATAGAGGGATCTTGCTCAACAGCTTTTTTAAGTTCTTGCTGTGTCAGGTCAACAATCTCCTGAAAAAATTTTTTAGGATATTCAATGAGATAATTTGAATAGTTTTTATATAGTTTTTGTGCCTGTTTTATGAGGGTTTTGGAAGCCAAAGCCCCTCCGCTATGACCTCCCATACCATCAGCAACTATCAAAAAAGTGGAAAATCGGTTTTTCAAAACAATACAACTGTCTTGTTGTTCCTCTCTCCCACCTATATCTAATTTATAACTTATCATATCAATCCTTCATATTTGTTATTTACTTAATGCTTCCATTAATTTTAAAAATTTTAAATTAGCTTCAAGCTCCTTGAATTTTGAATTTTTATAAGTATATTCAAAATTAAAATCTTCTCCATTTGATTTACAGGTTATAATACCTTCTACATTATAATAATTAGTCGAGATAATAGAACCATTGAATGAAACATCAATCTTTATTCGTAGTCTATCGCTACTTTCATCATAACTATAACTTTTCATTATAGTTTTCAGATTTCTACCTCCTCCTACACTTTTTATAATTGCTCTGCCGGTAAATTCAGCGATTTCTTTTGCAATCTTTTTCTTTGCCAACCGTCTAATTCTTTTCTCTTCTTCTCTTTTTTGCTCTTCGATATTATTTTTTACAGTTTTGCATCTTGAACTTTCACTGTCTATGGAAAATCCCTTTTCAACCCAGCTTTTTGCTATTGAAATATTTTTGGTCACACCTTTTCCAT
>CAYVDJ010000072.1:0-8012 GCA_964450755.1 uncultured Campylobacterales bacterium | reverse complement strand
TGTCGGTTAATTATACCACATAAAAGTAAAGTTTTATCTCACCTTATTCTCCCTCCACTGCTTCGAGTTCATAAAAAAAGTTTGTTGCCTGTACGAAACCGTCCACGCTTCCGCAGTCAAATCTTCTGCCTTTAAATTTATATGCCAAAACCATCCCTTTTTTTGCCTGATTCATCAAAGCGTCTGTTATCTGAAGTTCTCCGTTTTTACCGGAAGGAGTTTCTCTGATCGTATCGAAAATATCGGGTGTGAGGATATATCTTCCTATGATGGCGAGATTGGAAGGCGCTTTTTTTGGTTCTGGTTTTTCTATCATATTGTTTACCATCATTATATCGTTTTCGATAATATTTCCCGCTACTACACCGTATTTGTATGTCTCTTCTTTTGGCACTTCCATAACGGCAACGATACAGCATTTGTATTTTTCATAAACTTTGATCATCTGTTTCAAGATACCGTCACCATTTAGATTGACACACAGATCATCTGCCAGTATGACGGCAAAAGGATCTTTGCCTATGAGGACTTCTCCCTTTAGTATCGCATCTCCCAATCCTTTCATCTCTTTTTGTCTGGTATAGGTAAAAGTACAATGGTTGATGATCTTTCTGATATCATCCAAAAGATGTTCCTTGGATGAGCCTTTTATCTGGTGTTCGAGTTCATAGCTGATATCGAAATGATCCTCTATCGCCCTTTTCCCCCGTCCGGTGATGATCGCCATCGTATCTATCTCAGCTTCTATCGCCTCTTCCACTCCGTATTGGATAAGAGGCTTTGTGAGGATAGGCAGCATCTCTTTTGGCATTGCTTTTGTAGCCGGTAAAAATCTGGTTCCGTAACCTGCCGCAGGAAACAGACATTTTTTTATCGTTTTATATTCCATTTTGTTTTTTTCCTTTTAACCACATTATTTGATAGGGTTTTAGTGTTATTTCGCTTTTATTTATCTTTTGGTGAGAGATGAGATCCCTCAAAGGAGTTCTCAAAATATTATCAAGCTCTAATTTTACTAAATTATTGCTAAAATTATGAAGAGTCAAGATATCCTCTTTGCAATCACCGCATTTCCTGTATATCGAAAAAACCGCCGGATGCAGATCCAAAAAGTCAAATTCCCCGAAAGGATCAAAAGCCTTTTCGGTTATTCTTATCGACAACAGTCTTTTGTAAAGTCTGAATATCGTAAAACGGATATTTCCCTCGTCATTTAACTCTTTTTCCAAAAGATCAAGATTCAGTTTCTCTCTGTTTATCGTTCTGTTTATACCTGTGTGCTTCACCCCTTCGTGATAACTTGAAGAGCCGACAAGAGAGTGAAAATATATCCCCGCAACTCCGGGCATCGCCAAAACAACGGCTTGGGTTAAAATCATCCTTTTTATTCTCATATCATCACCGCTTTTTGGATCGCTTACGATATCTATATAACTTGCATTGAGTTCATAAGGGGATTTTTTGCCTTCATTGTCCGTTCTGTATGAAACAAGCCCTCCATGCTCTTTTACTTTTTCTATCAAAAAATCAAGCTCTCTATCTGACAAAATATCACTTACCGGTCTTACTCCGCATCCGTCATGACTTGCCGTAAAGTTGAAAAAACAGACTTTGTTGCTCGGAAGAGTCAGAGTTTTTGCCCATTTTGTCAAAACGGAAGTATCTCCTTTTAGAACACTGAAGGCAAGAAGAGGAGGCAGGGCAAAGTTATAAACCATCTGAGCTTCGTCATTACCGCTTCCAAAATAGGAGATATTCTCTTTGTGGGGAACATTTGTTTCTGTGATGATCACGATATAGGGCGCAACTTTGTGAAGTACCTCTCTTATAAGCTGAATAATCTCATGAGTCTGCGGAAGGTGAACGCATGAAGTACCAATCTGTTTGTAGATAAAGGCTATCGCATCGAGTCTTATGAGTTTTGCCCCTTTTTGGATATAGCAAAAAAGCACCTCCAAAACCGCCAGTAAAACTTTATAATTGGCATAATTTAAATCAACCTGATCTTTGCTGAAAGTAGTCCAGATATAGCGTAATTTTCCCGTTTTGTCTTTGTACCCGTGTAAAAGAGGAGTCGTTCTTGGTCTTACCACCTTTGAGAGATCTTCACTCGGATCAGTCTCTACAAAGAAGTTTTCATATTTTGGATCCTCTTTCAAAAAACCTTTAAACCAGTCAGAGTATTGGGACATATGATTGATAACGGCATCAAACATCAATCTGTAATGCTCCCCCATCTCTCTTACATGCTCCCAGTTTCCCATCATCGGAGAGACTTTGCAGTAGTCTATCACGGAAAATCCGTCATCGGAAGAGTATGGATAAAAAGGGAGAATATGAACCGTGTTTATAATATCTTTTACTCTCTTATCCAAAAAATATTTCAGACTCTCCATCGGCTCTTCATTGGGTCTTTGCAACTGATCGGCATAGGTTATGAGGATGATATCTTTTTCACTCATTCTGTAATATTTTGGTTTTATCACCTTCTTGTATCTGTCAATGAGAGCAACTATCCCTCTGTATGCCTCTTTGGCATCTTCTTTATAGATAAATTCGACTCTCTCTTTGATACTTCTCTTTACATAAGCGCTTTTTCTCAATCTCTATCCCCTGTTGTCAAATTCCACAGCCTCTATAAATTCGTTTGATATCCCCGGCAATACCGATCTTACACTTATCCATGCAGAGAGAGAGGGTACACCGAGAGGATCTTCTCTAAATTTATCCGCCGCCACTTTCAAAGCTTCGTTAAAAGCCGTTACAGCTTCTATCTCGTTTTGTCTGCTGTATTTTAAGCCGTTTATGATAGAGAGTGCATTTGATTTTGAGATGGCATATCTTGACTCTTGAAAATATGTAGCCAAAAGAGTTTTAAATATCTCTTCGGAAAACACGACTCCCTCTTGAGCCATAACTCTGAAAATCGTCTGGGATATATCGTTTGCCATCTTCATTACACCGCCTTTTAGAGCATTATCACCTATATTTTGATGTTTGTGTTCATAGGTATCCATGATTTCGGATTGGCAGATCCTTTTGAAAGATGTATTGTGATAAACTTCACTCAAGGTCGAAACCTCAAGTCCCCATGTGGGAGATATCCTGATACCTCTTGCCAAACTTCTGATAAAAGCAAATTCACCCGAAAGAGCATACCTGAAACTATCCATATATTCAAGATACTTACTGTTACCAAATATTTTCTGAAGCGATCTGATAAGAGGAGTATAAAAGAGTCTTGTCGCTCTTCCGTGAAGTTTATCCGTTACTCTTGAATAGTAACCTTTGTTAAATTCAAAATCAAGTGCAGGATGAACAACAGGATAAAGAAGCCTTGCAACAACTTCTCTTGAATAATTTACTATATCGCAATCATGAAGGGCAATGGCATAAGCATCTCTGTCACTTAGGATATATCCGAGCATCAGCCAGACATTCAGACCTTTTCCTTTATGAACGACACTGCCAAAACCTGCCTCTTTCATCTTTTTTATCAGATTTTGCATCCTCTCTCCGTCATTCCATATCACTTTTACCTGTGTCGGAAGAGAGGACATGACCTTTTTCACCTCTTCATACTGTTTTTTATCGGCTTGATCCAAACCCAAAACAATCTTGTAAAGATACTTTACCTCTTTTAACTCCTTGATGATTTTATGCATCGCCGGAGTCTCAAATTCACTGTAAAGAGCAGGTAACAAAAGAACCATATTTCTTCGCTTTGAATGTTCCAAAAGTTCACTCTCAAGATAATCCAAATCAGACTCTCCGAGTCTTGGCAAAGTCGTAATAACACCGTTTTGAAAAAAATCTCCCATCATCACTCCTTCAATATAATACAGATATCCATCACATTGGTTCCGGTAGGAGATGTTTTAAAAATTCCACCGCATTTTTTAAAAAAACCGTTGGAATCGTTGTTTTTTAAAAAACCTTCTATATCAAGTTTTAATTTTTCCGCTTTCTCTTTAAGCAAAAGATCCACCACCGCACCTGCTACATCACTGTTACCGTCTATACCGTCGCTTCCCGCACTCAAAAATGTAAAATTATCCTCTTTTGTCATCCCTTTTAGAACTCTGAGGGCAAGTTCCTGATTTCTGCCTCCTTTGCCCTTTCCTTTTACCTCTACGGTTGTTTCTCCTCCAAAAAGCAGCGATATTTTGTTCTCTCTTGCCTCTTGAAGCAAAAACTTTGATACCTCTTTTACATCTCCTTTTAAAGAATCGGTTACGATTTTGCTCACATATCCCAAATCTTCAGCCTTTGTTTGGGCGGCTTTTAAGGCTTTTTGATTATTTGCCACGATAATATGCCGTATGTTTTTATTCTCTTTGAACTCTGTTTTTTGTTTTATCACCTCTTTTACGGACTTTGGTACTTTTTGTAAAAGATCGTACTTTTGTAAAACCAAAAGAGGATCTTCAAAACTCTGCCTGTCATGATAAAAAGGTGCCGAACCGATGGTTGAGAGATCATCTCCTATCACATCGCTGATAACCAAAACAATACCTTTTGCTTTTGTAAAACTCCCAAGCTTTCCGCCCTTTATCAAAGAGAGCCGTTTCCTTACAGAGTTTATCTCATCTATACTTGCGCCCTTTAGAAGCAAAAGTTTTGTTACCTGTGCAAACTCTTCCAAAGTAACGGGAGGTATCGGTTTTTCTATCAAAGCGGAAGTTCCGCCTGAAAGCAGATAGATAAAGAAATCATCTTCTTTCAGTTCTTTTAACTTCCCCGTCAAAATTTCAGCCGCTTTTACACTTTTTTGGGAAGGAAAAGGATGGGAACTTTTAAAAACCTCTGTTTTTTTCAACTTTCCCTCATAGGAACAGACAACAAATCCCTCTTTTATCCTATCTATCGCTATCTCTTCTACCGCTTTTGCGCTCTCATAAGCTGCTTTTCCGCTTCCAAAAAGATAAAAATCTCTTTTTGAAAAAAGCTCTTTATACTCTTTAAAAACATTTTTGGGCAAAACACTATTTAAAGCATATAAAAATATCTCTTTTATATCCTCTTTTGCACTCATCCAAGTATCCGTTTTAGAGATTCACTCCATCCTTTGGAACCCGGATATTTTGCATGAATGAGATCTTTTTTGTCAAATTCTATAAATTTATGATTATAACGGGGGATCAAAACGGGAATATCAACCTCTTTTAACATCGGAATATCGTTATAATTATCCCCAAGAGCCACTGTTTTTAGAGAAGGTTTTATTTTTTTATATCTTTTTATCACCTCTTTTACTGCTTTGCCTTTATCCTGATCGATACTCATACAGTGATAAAATCTCCCCCCTTTCATGATTTTCAAACCGCATTTTTCCACCAAAGGTTCCACTTTACTCAAAATTCTTTCATCTTTTATCACAAAAGGTTCACTAAATTCTCTTTTTGAAGCTATCTTCGCACTCTCAAGATCAAGTCCGGTAAAGGCCATGATCTCATCTATGTTCATATCACTGAAACCTTTTATATCATACTTCTCTTTGACTCTCTCCAGACATGCTTTTATACTTTTATAATCCACTCCAAGTTGGGTGATCTCATACCCCTCCTTTGCCGGATAAAAGACAGCAGCTCCGTTTTCCACTATAAAAGGATCATCTATCCCCATCTCTTTTTGATATTTTACAACTTCGTTTTTTGTTTTGCTCGTTACGATAATGATGGGGATATGATGCTCTTTGAGAAAACTTATCATCTCTTTTGCATCCTCAAAAGAGTAATCTTCATGATTTAACAAAGAGCCGTCCAAATCCGTAAAAACTATATAATCTCTATTTGACACCAAATTTTTCTCTCAATATTTTTTTACCAAATTCCACTCCGGGCTGATCATAAGTATCTATACCCAAAAGCACACCTGTTATAGAAGTAAGAAGCTCATAGTAGAAGATAAGATATCCCGCATGAGACTCTTCTAATCTGTCTATCTCCAAAAGATCAACCGGCACTTTTTGATCCACCATACTTTGAACTGTCGCATCACATTCGGCATTTAAAAGTTCTTCAAACTTTTTGCCGTTTGCAAAGTTTGTTTTTTCAGCAAAAGGGATATTTATATCCTCTATTCTTAAATTATTTTCAAAATCTTTAATCTTTATAACCGTTACCGTTTTATTAAGAGGTCCCTGAACGATAAGCTGTAAAAAGGAGTGTTGATCTATCGCCCCGATAAGACAAACAGGAGTAAGTCCCGTTCTTTGCCCGTTTTTATCTATCTTTCCCAAAGACTCTGCCCATAACTGAACATACCATTCGTTAAAATGTTTCAATTCATTTGCATAAGAGAAGAGTATATTCATCGGATACTGCTCTTTGTTTTTCACATAAAACATAGATTTTATTATAAGCTCATCCTTCTCTCTTGCAAAAAAGTTATCTCTCATCTGTTTGGCTCCCTCAAGCAGACTCTCTATATCATATCCGCCAAGATAAAGAGGCAAAAGACCCACAGGACTGAGAACTGAAAATCTTCCTCCCACATTGTGGGGAATATGAAAAACATTCAAATCATACTGATTTGCCAATTTGTCAAGAGGCGAACCCTCATCGGTGATAATGGCACACTGATCTTTAAATGCCCATGAGTCAAGATTGAAATCATACTCTTTTACGATAAATTTGGCTATCGACATTGTCTCTATCGTATTTCCCGATTTTGAGATGAGAATAAAAAAGGTATTGTATCTTTTTATCCTTCTTGTAGCACTTCTTCTGTTTAACTCATGTTCTATATTGATAGGATCGACATTTTCCAAAAAGAAGAGATTTACCCTCTTTTTTCTTTTGTGAGAGAGCATTGTATGAATCGCCTTTGTGCCAAGAGATGAACCGCCTATACCTATAACAACAACATTTTGCATCTCATTTTGTATAAAAACGGAATTATCACAAAAATCTTTGATCTTCTCTACACTCTCTTTTGCATCGGGCAGTTCATAATATCCTACCTTCTTGCTTTTCCTCTCTTCATCTATCGCTTTAAATACCCCGTTTACTTCCTCTTTTGAAACTTTGTTATCATAAAAAAATTTATTACTCACCATTTTATTCTCCTTTGAAATTTTGAATTACTTTTTTAAACACATCTTCCAAATCCTCGACTTCCTGCATCGTAGTTCTCTCATTTGGCGCATGAATCGTATCGTTGATCACACCAAGTTCCACACTGTCTATATTAAATTCGGCAAAAAATCTCGCATCGCTTGTGCCTCCTGCGGTGCTGAGTTTGGGGTACATACCGGTTTTTTCCTCTATCGCTTTTACAACATGATGAACAATAGGTGAATTTCTTTTTGTAAGAAACGGTTTTGCCGATTCGTTTATCGTGAGGATATAGTCCATACCTCTAAAATATTTATGAACAAATCTCTCTATATCCTCTTTTGTCGTTTTGGTGGAATTTCTCACATTGAACATCATTTTAAGACTTCCCGGCGTTATGTTTGTAACTTCCATCCCAGCTCTAATATCGGTGATGACAAATTTGCTCGGCGCAAAAAATTCGTCTCCGTCATCCAAATCAATCCCCGCCATAAAAGGAAGAACCTGCGCTACTTTATGAATGGGATTTTTTGCTTTTTCAGGATATGCTGCATGACCCTGAACTCCCATTTTCTCGATAACTCCATTGACCGAACCTCTTCTGCCGACTTTTATGGCATCGCCGAAAAATTTTTCACTTGTAGGTTCTGCTACAATAGCAAAATCGGGCAGAAATCTATTTTCTTTAAGATATTTAAGTACTTCCACCGTTCCGTACTTCGCATCACCCTCTTCATCACTTGTCAAAAGAACAGATAAAACCCCTTTGAAACCTTCAGCATCCTTACAGGCTTTCAAAAAGGCACATACTCCGCTTTTCATATCCTGCGCCCCTCTTGCATAAACAAAACCGTTTTTTTCAACAGGTTCAAACGGATCACTCTGCCAACCCTCACCCGGAGGAACAACATCTATATGCCCCGCAAAACACAGATGAGGACCGCTTGAGAATTT
>CAYVDJ010000071.1:0-44582 GCA_964450755.1 uncultured Campylobacterales bacterium | reverse complement strand
AGAAGAAAAGGCAAAAGAAGGAAAAGATAAAGAATAGAATAACAAAAGTTAAAAATTTTTAATAAAAGTTTTCAGATGCTACCTTTACAATGCGTCTATTACACTCAAACTTAAATATTTTTAAGAAGATTTATATAGATTTCGTAAGCTTTTTATCATATAGACTGTTTAGCATTTTAAGTGTTGCTTTTATATCGTTTGATATAATTTTTATTTATTTTATGGATAAACTCCTTATTTGCTACGCCTTTATAAAAAGTTATAAAAGTGTAGTATAGATTTTTAGAGAGACTGAGAAACCAGGGTTTAGTTTTTTTTCTCAATCTCTTTAACTTACTCATTCAACACAATCCTTTACTTTTGTAAAATATATAAGTATAATTATATGATTTACAAAATCAAGGATATATGATGTTTAAAAGATCAGTAGAAAATATACTCAAAGAGGCTTTAAAAATATCTCCTGCTGTTTTGCTTGTAGGAGCAAGGCAAGTTGGTAAGTCCACACTTTGTTTGAGTTTAGATAGAGAATACAGAGTTTTTGACGATCTTACCCAAAGAGAAGCGGCAAAACATGATCCACAAGGTTACATTGCTTCACTTCCAAAACCGATTACGATAGATGAGATACAAAAAGTGCCGGAAGTTTTAGAGGGGATTAAACTTTTCATCGATAAAAACAGAGTAAACGGAAGCTTTTTATTAACAGGATCGGCAAATGTATTGGATATGAAAAAAACAAAAGATACTTTAGCAGGTAGGCTTATCGAGATACCACTTTTTCCGCTTTCTCAAAAAGAGATAAACCGTAAACCCAACGAAAATATCATAGATATACTCTTTACAAAAGGTATAGAAGCCCTTAAAGTAGAAAAAAAACCATATGAAAATATCATGAAAGCTATACTTGATGGAGGTTATCCTGAAATTTTAAAGATAGATACCCCAAGAGGAAAATCGCTTTGGTTTAGTGCATATATAAGTACTTATGTAGAGAGAGATATCCGAGATGTAGGAGAGCTTAGAGATATATCTGCTTTTATACGGTTTTTCAATATCATAGCTCCAAGATCAAGTAAACTTGTTAACAAATCAAGTTTGGCAAACGAAGCAAATCTATCCGAAGCGACTTTGAGTAACTATCTATCTATGTTGGAGATGATATATCAAATCTCACTGCTTAAACCCTATGCTTCAAATGTCTCAAAAAGATTTATCAAATCTTCTAAATTTTTTCTAAGTGACAGTGGATTGCTTTGTCATCTTTTGGGTATAAACAGTGTTGAAGAGTTGATAAACTCCAAACAAAAAGGGGATATCGTAGAGACTTTTGTTTACAATGAACTGCTAAAACATATAGGATACTCTATAACTATGCCAAATATCTATCACTATAGAACAAGCGATAAAAAAGAGATAGATTTTATCATCCAAAAAGCTGATACTGTTTTTGCGATAGAGGTAAAAGCTACCCAAACTATAAAAAAAGATGCTTTTAAACATATAGAGGATTTTCAAAAAAAATCTGATAAACAAGTTGTTGGTATGGTTTTATATGGTGGAGAGGATATAGTCTCGTTTGGGAATAGTAAGCATATAAGAGTTGGAGTGCCTTTGGGGGTGTTTTTTTAGAGAAAACAGCAAATGCGTTTTGTAGCCGGTTTGAGCGTCATAGGCACTAAATTTAACAGTATAAGAATCAGACAAGCATTTTTATAATATAATTGCTTAATTTGATAAGCAAAAGGTCTATAAATGTTAGAACAGGTTCAGCAATACTCTATAGCTTTATTAAATAATCTAAATATCAAGTATAAAAGATACTTTTTTAACGAAGTTGATTTTGATGAAAGGCTTATAGGTATTATCGGTGATCGAGGTATAGGAAAAACTACATTTTTACTGCAATACCTCAAAGGGCTAGATATCTCTGTGGGGCAAAAACTCTATATTAGTGCTGAATTTTTACTTTTGGGGACAGTTGAGCTTTTTACACTTGCAAAAGAGTTTGAAAAGGTGGGCGGCAGGGTTTTGGTTATCGATGAGATACATCAAATCCCTGATTTTGAAAAACATTTGAAGATGATTTATGATTTTTTGGATCTCAAAGTGATTTTTAGCGGAAGCAATGCCATAAAACTTGAACACTCAAAAGCAGACCTTAGCAGAAGAGCATTGCTTTACAGATTTGGAGGACTTAGTTTTAGGGAGTTTTTGGAGTTAAAAACCAAACAAAAGTTTAAAAGTTTTTCTTTAGAAGAGATTTTGGAAAACCATACAGAGATAGCAAGTGAACTTATATCTAAATTTAAACCTTTTGTATATTGGAAGGAGTATTTGCAGTATGGATATTATCCTTTTTATTTTCAAACAAAAAAAGAGAATTTTTTGATACAGATAAATGAGACGATAAACACAACTATCGAGCATGATTTGGCATATATATTTAATATAGAGCCAAAGTTTATCATCAAACTCAAACAGTTGGTGGTGCTTATATGTGCATCAAAACCTTATGAGTTAAATATCTCCAAATTATCTACAAAAATAGGTATAAACAGAAATACACTTTATCAATACATCTACTATCTTAAAAGAGGAAAAATATTTAGTATCTTACATCATAGCACCAAAGGAGACAATATCTTTTCCAAACCTGCAAAGTTATATCTGGCAAATACAAATCTGAATCATGCATATTGCAGCGATATAGAATCAGGAACGATAAGAGAGAGTTTTTTTGTAAATCAGCTTCAAAACTATTTTGCTTTGCATAAAAACAGAAGTTTTTTAGATGACCAACTTTTAGCTTCCAAAAAAGGGGACTTTTTGCTCAAACAAAAATATATCTTCGAGATAGACGGAGCCAAAAAAAGTTACAAACAGATAAAAGACATAGAAAACTCTTTCATAGCGGCAGATGATATAGAGACAGGTTTTGGCAACAAGATACCTTTATGGCTTTTTGGGTTTTTGTATTGATCTGTTTTGTAAATGATTATAAACATTTACAAAAGGTAAGCTGTGTAAAAGGCTATACAAAAGTATCAAGAGAGACTGCTTAAAAATTTTAATATCACCTATAAATTATATCTGTAAATAAATAATATCAATTAGTAATTTATTATTATTTTATAATAATAAAAATAATTATATACTACATAAAGAGAAAAATATTTTAACTTATTTAAAATTAATAGCAAAAAAGGAGATATTGTGAAAAAGTTTTATAAAGTTTTAGTTTTGTTTGTCTTTATGGTTTTTTTGATTTCATGTGGAGGAGGGGGCAGTGGAGGTTCTTTGGAACAAAACGGCAGTCAAAACGAAGAAAACCAAAGTGTGCCGATAGAATCAAAGTTTTTTACTATCGATGAGAACAGTTTTAAAGAAGGAAATTTTACAAAGATAGAGTGTATCAGTAAAAATGCCGTTGTTGATCTGGTGCCTTCCCAAAGAGCGATAGAGATAACCAATGCCGATGTTTTGCAAATAGGACAAAATGAAAATATCTTTATTGTTAAAAACTCTTCTGTTACTGTTGCAGATAAGATTGGCAGAGCGTTTTTTATAGACAATCAGTTTAAAGGAATGATAATCGCCGTTAGGCAAAATGGTGATGAACTGATTCTTACAACGCAAGATGCCATGTATCCGACAGAAGTTTATGATGAATTTAATTTGGAGTTTAGCAATGATGAGATAGTGCGCTCTGTTAAGAGAGCAGTAAAAAAAGTAAAAGGGAAATATGATTATCTAAATGATAAAGCTCTAAAGATATCAATTATTCAAAAAAGCACTTCAAAAAGCAGAAGTGTTGAAAAAGAACCTGTTTTGAGAATAGATATACCAAAAGGGTATCGTATCCCGATAGAACCCAGAAAACTTTCATGCAATATCTGGAATCTAAGCTGTAATTTTACTATGCAGGGAGAACTTTCTCATACGATGGATTTGGGGAAAGAGCTAAAAGGGGGAAGTCTTGTATTTTCCAGCAAAGGAAGCTATATAGAACTTGGCTTAGGAGCTGTATTGTCTGTCTATTATAAAAAGAGATTTTTAAAATCACCAAAATATAATTTTGGACTATACAACAGTGCTTATTTTGATGCAAATCTAATCTTTACAGTAAGCGGATCCGAACAAAAAGATTGGGAACAGGTCATAAATCTCATAGGAGGATTGGATATAGAGATCCCGACACCCGTATCCGCAGCCGTAAAATTATCCGTGCTTTTAAAACCGGAGATTGTGGTAGGTATTCACGGAAAGATAAAAGGAGATGTTGTTTTACACTCAAGAAGTGTCAGAGGAGGAGAAACAAGATTTAGATTTTCAAATACAAAAGGAGGGTTTGAATCCAATGGGAAAAAGATCTCTTATAAACCTGTGCCGTTAAATCAAAAAGATATCGATATGGATATAGAAGCTGTGGCAAATGCCTATGTTTTCCCGGAAATAGGATTATATCCTAGAGTTGCCTTTCTAAGGGTTATCAAACCTCTCTCTTTTGGCGTTATCAGAAGCGGAATAATGCTTGATAATCATATTGAAGGGATTATTCATAAAGATTTTGTTCTTGATGCTTCGGATAATGATAAGATAACGGCAGATGTCAGTTCATCGATATATGCACTGATACAATACAAGATGAATGTATTGCTTGGCAAAAAAACCCTTTATAAATCAAAAAAGTTTTTAAATTTATACAAAAGTAACTCTATAACTCTTTTTAAATGGCAAATGTACTATTTAAATGATCCGGTTATTAATATCCAAAAGGAGAATGAAGATTATCTTGTCAGTTTTGATATAGATGACAAAGAAAAAAATTCCATATCATACTACTATACGATAAATGTTTCTGAAGATATTCCTGCAAAAGATATCGCCAAAAAAGCCGCTTTGTGGGATAAAAATCCTATACGAATTAGCACTACAAGCACACTCAAAGTAAGAGCGGTAAAATATGGGGAAAAAACAGGAGCATCTATCTCCAAACAGAGTATAAAAAAGATAGAGATAGCCACTCCCGTATTGAAAGCGCCTACCGTAACACCGCCCAATCTAACCGAGTTTGAAGATACCTTGAGTGTAGAATTTCACCAGGAAGAGGGATATCCTGTCTATTATAAGATGAACGGAGGCAAAAGCATTCTTTACAAATCCCCTGTTATGATCAAAGATACAACAGAATTTGAAGTTTATGCAGCTATACAAAAAGAGGGTAAATGGTACACTTCGGATGTCGTAAATGTAAAATACATCAAAAAAGAGATACCGCCGATTGAGATAAATCCTCCAAAAAGTTCCGTCCCAAGCGGAAGTACTTTTCATGATAATCTAAAAATCACCCTTTCCCAAGATCAGAAGGCTGAAATTTATTATAGTATAAATGGTGGTGATTATCAAAAATATGAAAAAGAATTGATATTAAATGAGAGTACTTTTATAAATACCTATGCTCAATACAAATCGGACGATAAAAAGATTTCAAAGCATAAATATTATTTTTATACAAAATATGAAGGTTTTGACAATCCCAAATGTCCTTATGAGATAGATCAAAAGAGCTGTCCGGAGGGATTTGTATATAGTGAGTCATCACCGACACCGGACAGTAAATATAAAATATGCACGGATCCGACAGGTTATCCCTACTATCTTTATTCCAATTTTGTTGATATGAATTCAACCGATCATTTCAAATTTAAAACATATGTCAATAAAATTTTCCAAAATGATGACGGTACCTATACAATACTTCCCGTATGTGAGAAATTATGGATTCATTTTGAAATGCCGCCGAATAAAACTATTTATGTTCCAAAAAAAGAGAACGGTTCATGGAGAGTTTTCTATCTGTTTACTGCAAGATGGCTAAATATAGGTCTTGATAACAGCGAATACAAAGAAGACAGATATCAGATAAAAGAGAACAAAGACAAAAGCTGGAGTGAATTTGTTATACATTCACTCAGTTACTATTATGACGGTCATAGAAAAAATGAAAAATTCTTTGTTATAAAACAGAAAAAAGACGGTTCATGGATAAGACTTCCATATCCTGTTTTTGAAGTATCTTGGAATCATGACGGAACTGAAAAATTAAAAAAAGTATATGAATACATCTACAATGAATCAACAGATTCATGGGATGAGTATGAGGATGGATTTGTAAAATAACCCTAAAAGACGGGAAAATGAAAAGTTCCCGTCTTTTAAGTCATGATTTTCTTGCTATAATACTTTGATGAAACCAAAACATATCTTCTTTTATATACTTTTTTTCTTTTTTCTTTTTATTTTGGCAGATTTTTGTTTTCCTCTTGATAAAAATCGCCTTCAAAAACCTCTCTCTACTTTGATATATGACAAAAATCACAAGCTTATGAGAATGAAACTGAGCAAGGACGGATATTGGCGTATCCGTACCAAAAAGATACCTCCTCTTTTAAAAAAGAGTATTTTGTTTTTTGAGGACAGATATTTTTATTATCATTTTGGTATCAACCCTTTTTCCGTTATCAGAGCCTTTGTGCAAAATCTGACAGGAGAGAGAACTGTTGGCGCTTCCACTGTCTCTATGCAGGTTGCAAGGATGATGTATAGAAGATCAAGGACGCTCAAAAACAAACTGATCGAGATGTTTAACGCACTTCAGCTTGAATGGCATTACAGCAAAGATGAGATACTCGGTTTTTACCTGAATCTTGCACCTTACGGCGGAAATATCGAGGGGATTGAGACTGCGGCGAGGTTTTATTTTCAAAAATCTCTGGATGAACTCTCTGTCGGTGAGATGGCTGTTCTCACAACCATTCCCAAAAATCCAAATTCCAACAGACCTGATCGCCAAAAGAATTTAAGGGCAAAAAGAGACAGGGTTTTAAATCTTCTCTGTAAAAACGGTGTTATTACAAAAGAGCGGTTAAAAAGAGCAAAAGAGGAGGTGATCTTCTCAAAAAAACCAAAACTTCCCTTTTTTGCTCCTCACTTTACCTCAAGAGATATTTTTAAAACAGGTGAAGTTGTAACGACGATAGATCTCTCTTTGCAAAATCACATCACCTCTCTTTTGAAAAAACAGCTCTCTTTGCTAAAAGATTTCAGCGTTCACAATGCCGCCGCACTCGTTGTAAACAACCTCTCTTCAGAGGTTTTGGCATATATCGGATCATCAGATTTTTTTGCGCCTTTGGGGCAAAATGACGGTGTTTTGATGAGAAGAAGTCCGGGTTCTGCACTCAAACCATTTATCTATGCCAAAGCTTTGGATGAGGGGCTTATCACTCCCAAAAAGAAGCTTTTTGATATTCACCTTTTTCTTCCCTCCTACATACCTCAGAATTTTACAAAAAAATTTACAGGAGAGATAACCGCAAAAGAGGCGCTTGAGTACTCTTTGAATATTCCTGCCGTGATGTTAAATCATCTTTTAAAAGATGATTCTTTATACGATATTTTAAAAAAAGCGGAAATTTACTCTATCGACAGGGAAAAAAAATATTACGGTGATGCGATAGCTCTTGGGGGATGTGGGATATCTTTGTGGGAGATCGCCTCTTTGTATGCGGCATTGGCAAACGGAGGAGTGAAAAAAGATTTTGTATTTTTAAAAGGGCAAAAAGAGACAAAAGAGATAAAACTTTTTTCAAAAGAGTCAAGCTATATCATAAGCGATATCCTCTCAAATGCTCCCCGAAGCGAGTTTTCAGCCTACTGGGAATCGATGAAAGACAAACCAAAGATCGCTTTTAAAACCGGGACTTCCGCCTCCTCCAAAGACCTTTTGACAATCGCCTATACCCCCGAATATACCGTTGCGGTTTGGTTTGGCAATTTTGACGGCAGCAAAACAGACAATCTGACGGGACTTCACAGCGCCTCTTATGCGGCATTTGATATATTTTGGTATCTGAATAAAAAAGATAAACTAAGCTGGTTTAAAAAACCGAAAAATGTTATCAAAAAAGAGATCTGCACCGATGCGATAGAGATAAAAGAGTGCAGGGGAAAAAGAGAGGATTTTGTGATAAAAGGTGTAAAGAGAAAATTTCCCTGCGAAATTTTACGCCCCGAAACACTTGTCTATCTTTTAAAATCAAAACGGATAAAAAGAGTCGATGATCTAAAAAACCATCCCTGCTATCAAAGATACAAAAACTACAAACCTCTTATCACCTCTCCTCAAAACGGTTCATCTCTTGTGCAAAACAGAGATCTTCCGGCTTTTTTCAAAAAAACAAAACTTCAATGTTTCTCTTTTGATGAAAACCAGACGATTTTTTGGCTTATAGACAATCATCCTCCAAAAAGAGCAAAATCGGGTGAAATCTACTTTGAATATCTCCCGACGGGTTATCATCAGATAGGATGTCTTGATGCAAAAGCGGATCTTACGGTTCACAAGATAGAGTTAAAAGAGGAGTAGAATAAAAATTAACCCTTTTAAACCAAAAAAAGCCAATATTAAAGAAAATTTTAGTAAAATTCCGCTTTTACTTCTCACACACTAATCCTTAAAAGGTTGCGCTTTGGCGTTAAGGAGTGTGGAGGTTCAAACCTAAAAAAAGTTAAGGAGAACAATTTCATGGTTACAATGAAAGATTTACTAGAGTGCGGTGTACATTTTGGACACCAGACAAGAAGATGGAATCCGAAGATGAAAAAATATATCTTTGGTGAAAGAAAAAACATATATATTATAGATTTGCAAAAAACTCTTAGATATTTCAGATATACATACAATATCGTAAGAGATGCGGCGGCTGAAGGGAAAACGGTTTTATTTGTAGGAACAAAAAAACAAGCTACCAAATCTATCGAAGAGTATGCCCAAAAATGCGGTATGCCATACATCAACCACAGATGGCTTGGCGGTATGCTTACCAACTTTAAAACAATCAAACAATCTATCAGAAAATTAGAGATTATAGAGCAGATGGAAGAAGAGGGTCAGTTTGAACTTCTTACAAAAAAAGAGGCTCTTATGCTTAAAAGAAAAAAAGAGAAACTTTTAAAATATTTAGGCGGTATAAGAGATATGAAGGGTGCGCCCGATATGCTTTTTGTTGTTGATACCGTTAAAGAGAGAATAGCCGTACAGGAAGCAAACAAACTTAAAATCCCCGTAGTTGCTCCGATAGATACAAACTGCGATCCCGATGTTATCGATTATCCGATTCCTGGAAATGATGATGCTATCAGATCCATTCAACTTTTCTGTAAAGAGGTCAGTGAAGCCATTATCGAAGGTAAAGAGTTAAGAGAGCAGGATATGGCAGAAGAGGAGGCACAACAAGAGGGAGTTGATGTCAGCGAAGAAGAGAAAAAAGAGATAGTTGAAGAAGCCGTTGCCGAAGGTGAAGCGGAAGAAATAAAAGAGGAGAGTGAATAATGGCAGTTACTGCAAAAATGGTAAAAGAGCTTAGAGAAATTACCGGTGCGGGAATGATGGACTGTAAGAAAGTTCTTGTCCAAACCGGCGGAGATATCGAAAAAGCCGTAGAAGAGCTTAGAAAAAAAGGGCTTGGAAAAGCTTCCAAAAAATCAGACAGACTTGCAAGTGAAGGTCTAGTCAATGTTGAAGTAAGCGATGATTTCAAAAAAGCTACGATCAGTGAGATAAATTCCGAAACGGATTTTGTTGCCAAAAATGAAAAATTTATACAGATGACAAAAGATATAACTCTTCATATCCAACAAAACGGCGTAGCAGAGCAAGAAGAGTTGATGGCTACTACGATAGACGGAACTCCTTTTGAAGAGTATATAAAAACACAAATCGCAACTATCGGAGAAAATCTGGTTGTCAGAAGATTTGCAACTCTTAAAGCCGGTGAAAACGGTGTTGTAAACGGATATGCCCACTCAAACGGAAAAGTAGGCGTTATCATAGCTGCCAAATGCGACAGTGAAAAAACATGTGAAGGCGCAAGAGAGCTTCTAAAAAATATCTCTATGCATGCAGCGGCAATGGCTCCTAGATATTTGAGTGAAAAAGATATTCCGGCAGAGGATTTGGCAAAAGAGGAAGAGATCGCAAAAGCCCAGCTTCAAAAAGAGGGTAAACCAGAAAAGATCTGGGATAAAATTATTCCGGGAAAACTTGCCAAATATAAAAACGACAATACCCTTTTGGGTCAGAAATTTGTAATGGATGACAAAAAAAGTATCGCACAGGTTGTCAAAGAGAAAGCAAAAGAGCTTGGCGGAGAGATCGAGCTTGTTGATTATATAAGATTTGAGCTTGGCGAAGGTTTGGAGAAAAAATCCGAAGATTTTGCATCAGAGGTTGCAGAGCAGTTAAAATAAAAAGATGGCACAAGGTATCAGACTGCCTTGTGCCTGTAATTCAAACAAAGATTTAAAATGAAACTATTAGAAGCTTCTAATATCTCCCACTCTTTTGACTATCCCCTTTTTAACAATATCCATATAGAACTTTTACAAGGAGAATCGGTAGCTATTTTGGGAAGAAGCGGCAGTGGCAAATCCACCATTTTGCATATTCTCTCAACTTTGCTGCCTCCAAATGAGGGGGAAGTCTTTTATAAAGGCAAAGATCTCTATAAACTGAAAGAGGATGAACTTCTAAATATAAGACGCTATGAGATGGGTATCATTTTTCAAGCCCACTATCTTTTTAAGGGTTTTACGGGATTTGAAAATATCAAAATATCTTCGCTGATAGCCAAAAAACCAATCTATAAAAGTCTGTTAAAAAGACTTGATATTGAGAGTGTTCTGAAAAAAAATGTTGGTGATCTCTCCGGAGGACAACAGCAGAGGATATCAATAGCAAGAGTTTTGGCAAAAAATCCCCGTATCATTTTTGCAGATGAACCAACCGGAAATCTTGACAGAGAGACAGCCGATGATGTGATGAATGTTTTGTTCAATTATATTCAGGAGGTAAAAGGAGCTCTTTTGCTCGTAACACATGATGAAGAGTTGGCTTCAAGATGTACCAAATCATATCGGCTTAGGAACAAAGTTTTAGAGTATGCCTGATGGAGATGGTAAAACTCCTTAGTCAGGATAATGTAATCATCTTTTTGCTTCTTTTTGCAAGAATTAGCGGAGTGATGGCTTTTTTCCCTTTTTTCAGTTATATGAATATTCCCGTTTCCGTAAAAACGGCTTTGGCTTTTTATCTGAGTATTATCTTTTTTCCTTTTGCGCATCTTAGCTCTTCTTCACCGGAATTTGGTTATCTTGTTTTGGCGGTTTTAAGTGAACTTTTTTTGGGACTTATAGCCGGACTTGCTTTGCAGATCATTTTTGCTTCTGTTGCTTTGGCAGGGGAACAGATATCTATGGTGATGGGATTTTCGATGGCTACCATTTTGGATCCGCAAACGGGTGTAAACTCTCCTATCATCTCTTCGGCTCTTAATTTTTTGGCTTTGCTTACACTTTTGGCATTTGACGGTCATCACTATATGCTTCTTTTTATCTCAAAGACGATAGGAGGGATAGAACTTGGCACTTTTTATCCCCACTTTTTTATCTGGAAATATTTTTTGAAGGCTGTAAGAGATATGTTTATATTCGGTTTTATACTCTCTTTTCCCATTATAGCTCTTTCTATTTTGGCTGATTTGATTTTTGGAATGCTTATGAAAACAATGCCTCAGTTTAATCTTCTGGTTATAGGATTTCCGATAAAGATCTTTTTCTCTTTTGCCGTTTTGACTGCGATTTTGGGATCGATGATGATGCTTTTTAAGAAGGAATTTATAAAAATATTTGAATTTTTGGGAAGTCTTATAGGATAAAAAAGATATTTTTCCCACGCTTTTTTCGTGGGAAAAATATCAATCTAATTTAAACATACAGTTGCTTTGAAGGCATGTTCGCATTTACAAAAAGTCTGATTGTACGGATTTAGATCAAGCTGATATTTTGTAGCATCAAAAATATATGGATTTTTGATAAAGTCTTTATTATTGACTCCTGTGCCTCCGTCTTTTGTACTTTCGTTTAGCATAAAATATATCTCAAAAGTACCCGCCTGTGTTGTATATTCGTATATCATCTTTTTGGCATCCTGAGCATAGGAACTGTTTCCTGCCACTGAAACTATCTGATCTAGATAATCTCCTACTTTGATTACCATATCTCCGTTTGCGCATGTCAGAGATTTTTCAGAAGAGATTGTTTTGGTTATGACAAGCTGTCCCATTTGACCGGTATTGGATGTTATGAAAAGTTTGCTGTTTGCTGGAACTTTAAAAATGTAATCATTCGCATTTTTAGTTACATTGACCAAAAATGAGGCTGTTATATAACCTCCTTGGGTTCCGGAACATTTGTTTAATCTTTTTATTACTATCGTAGCTATAAAGTTTTTCTTTTCACCGGAAGAAACAGACAAAGAACTGCCGGAGCTTTTAAACTCAAAAGTGAAAAGATCTTTTAGGTAATCTTTTACGGCATCAAATTTTTGATCTACCGTAGGATTGCCGCTTTCTGTTACCCTTATGTATCTTCTTTGGAGTTTTATCTCTTTGATCATACCGCTTTGGCATATTTTACAGATACCTCCTGTTGTGGAGCAGATGCTTTTTAGAAGTATTCCGTCATTGTCGCAATCCAGACAGGCTTTGAAAGTCTCCTGTTTGGGTCCGCATGTAACTACAACGCTTCCGCTTCTGCTTTTTTCAAAAGATCTGATTGAACTGCTTTTTGAACTGCATGTTACTGGAACATACATCTCATTGCTGTAAAGAATATTTTTGAGATTTTCCTGATCCTGCTGTGCCGTATTGCTTAGAGTTTTGGCAAACTCTCCAAGATCTATCTCCTCTTTGTTTTTATCTGTTTTTGCACCGGTTTTAATAATGGCTTCTTTGATGCTGTCTAGTGAAACAGGATCCATAAGAATAGAGAGATCATCAAGATTTTCCTCTTCTCCTTCCTGCTTTTGTGTCTCTATCGTATCTTTGATAACAGATACCGCTGTTTGCATACTGTAAATGTCGGCTTTTAAATCTTTATTTAAATTTTGAGGTTCCAGATTTTCCGGAAGATTTGAGAGCCTTTGATGCAAAGCGTCTGTAACATCTTTTACTATTTTGGAAGATATGCCTTTTTCCTCCAGGTTCTTTTCCAATTTTTGGATGTCAATCGTAAAATCATTCTCAAAAGTTCTTGTTTCATCTTTTGGATTTATACTTTGAGCCACTATTTCGTATGCCTCTTTTGAATTTAAGCCCTTTGCTTTTAAAAGTTTGATTATATTTGTAACTGCTATGATATCTTTTAGATCATCACCTTTGTAACTATCTCCCAAACCCAAATCTTTTTTGGCTATGAATTCCAAAGTTGTAAGTGGGGTTACAGTTATATTTTCATCTTTGACAGTTGAGTAGAGTGTATCTGCGAAAAAGGTGTCATCTCCTCCACCCAGTTTTCCGTCCAGTCCCAAATCTATACCATCTTGTACTTTTATAAAAGCAGGTTTTTGTTTTAAATCTTCAAAAGAAAAAGTTCCATCCTCATTTTCTATAAGAACAGTCGCTATCTCTTTTGAGTCTTTTGTAAAAGCTGTTACCTTTGAATTGTATAAAGGTCCGTCATAGGCTATTCCTTTTAAAGAGTATGTTTTTTTTGGTAAAGTATAATCTGATGATGATGAACTTCCTCCACCGCATCCGGTTAAAATCAATCCGATTGTTATGCTGCCGAGCAAAATAGTCTTTAATCTTTTCATAAGCAATCCTTTTAAGAAAATATTAAATAATTAAAATTATTTCTACCCAATAATAACAATTTTTTTATTAAGCAAATATTAATTTTCTAAATAGATTAATAGAATTATAATTTTAAATGCTCTATAATATATATAATATAATTTTTACTTTATCACTTAAGGCATTAAATGCATTTATTCAGAATACTTTTTATTTTACTGTTTTTTATATCAGTGGGTATAAGGAGTGAGAATATCGGCACTATTTCTGCTTCCAAAATGGTTGAAGCAGAGAAATTTTTGAAAAAAAATCCTGATTTTTTTAATAAAACAAAAACAAAAGAGGTTTTAAAAGAGTCCCAAAAAAGCGGATTGAAAATAAAAAACAGTATAGAAAAAAGCAGTGATATTAAAGAAAAGGCTGAACCGAAAAAAAAAGAGTTGTTAACAAATAAAAGTGTTCTGTCTCCTTTGCAATATATTCCCAACAAAGAGCTGATAGATAAAATCAAATCAAAGCAGGTTAGAAAAAAAAGAGATAAAACAGAGAGATTTTCAAAAACATTTTTTAAAAATAAAAATACTCTGAATGCACAGCAGATTCCGATTCCTGATAACTATATAGTTTCAAAAGGTGATGAATTTTCCATCTGGATATACGGTGCAAAAAACAGAGAATTTGTTTTAAAAGTTGATAAAGAGGGCAATATAAATATTCCTCAAATCGGTCCTGTCAATGTCGGAGGCAAAACATTTGTTGAAGCCAAAAATATACTCAAAGAGATCATAGACAGCTCTTTTAAAAACAGCCGTTGTGTGATCGATCTTGACTCCTACTCCTCCATACAGGTAACATTGACGGGTTTTGTAAATGCTCCCGGAATTTATAATCTAAACTCCCTTTCAAGAGTAAAAGATCTCTTTATCGAAGCCGGAGGCGTTTTGGATAACGGGTCTGTAAGAGAGATATATCTAAAAAGAGACGGCAGGGTTATAAAGAAGATCGATTTTTATAAACTGTTGACAGCGGGTGGAGGAGATAAAGATATTTTACTGAGATCGGGAGATACGGTTTTTGTTCCCAAAGCCAAAAATCTTGTCAAATTGGAAGGTGCGGTAAATAAAGAGGCTGTTTTTGAACTGAAAAGCGGAGAGAGTTTAAGAGATCTGTTAAACTACTGCGGAGGTTTGAAACCGGATGCAAACAGACACAATATAGAGATAAAAAGATATAACAACAATAAAGATATCAAATATTTTGAGATAGATAAAAAAAATGCAAACAGATTTGTTCTAAAAGACGGAGACAGTGTTTTTGTTTACAGTCTTGGGGATTTGAAGGAAAATTATATCGCTGTTTACGGTAATGTAGTCAAACCCGGCAAAAGAGGTATAAGAAAAGACTCCGTAAAATTGTCATCTTTTTTAAAAGAGCAGACGGAAGGTTATGATTTGAAATCTTTCTTTTTGGAAAATACCTTTTTTGATTATGCGATAGTCAAGAGATTTAAAAAGGATCTTACAAGAGAGCTTTTTAGTATAAATTTAAAAGATGTGATTGAGCAAAAAAGCGATTTTGTTTTAAAAAACAGAGATGAAATATATGTTTTTAACAAATTGGAAGTTAAAATAAATCCTTTTGTAACGATAGAGGGAAAATCGGTCTTTCATCCCGGTATGTATCAGTATATAAAAGGGATGAGTGTAAAGGATCTAATCAATATAGCCGGTACGACATCCGCCTATGATCAAAAAAAAGTTAAAATTATCACTTATAAGACTCCCGATCACAAGCCTAAGATTTTTATCATAGATATCGATAAAAAACCAAATTTCAAACTACACCCTTTTGATGAAGTTTATCTTTTTGCCTATTATGAGACTCATCCGATCTATAAAGCCACGATCAGCGGTGAGGTTGTAAAACCGGGATCCTATATTGTTTCTGAAAATATGTCTTTGAGAGATATGATAGAGAGTGCGGGAGGTTTGACCCAAAAGGCATATACAAAAAGATGTGAAGTGGTCAGATATTTTATTGAAAACGGAGAGCGGAAAAAGAAGATTATCAATGTTGATCTGGAAAATATGGACACTTTTACAGTTAAAAATTTTGATGAGATAAATATTCACAGAATTGTTAACTGGAATGAGAGAAAAACGATCACTCTAAAAGGAGAGGTGAAATTTCCGGGTACCTATGTGATACACGGAGGTGAAAAACTCTCTTCTGTCATAGAGAGAGCCGGAGGTTTTACGGATGAGGCATTTTTATACGGAGCGGTATTTAGCAGAAAAGATATTCAAAAACTTCAAAAAAAGAGTCTTGAAAAGGCACTTTTGAAGTTGAAAGAACAGATTATTATGGCAAATATGAAGATAAAAAAAGAGAAAAATCCAAACAGCAACATTGTCGAAAATCTTCAGGCAGTTGAATCTTTGATGAAAGAGGCGGAGAAATTGTCTCCGATAGGGAGAATAGCTATCGATCTAAACCGAGATATCAAAAAGTTCAAAAACAGTACCAGCGATCTTGTTTTAAAAGACGGTGATGAACTTATCGTTCCCTCTTTCAATGATACCGTTTTAATCACCGGAGAGGTGATGAATCCTACTGCTATAACATACAAAAGCGAAGATGTGGACTATTATATACAAAAAAGCGGCGGTCTTAGCTCATTGGCAGATATTGATCAGATATTTGTCATACATGCCAACGGAGAGACCCAAAAAGCAGATTTTGGTTCCTATCTCTTTAGTTCAAATGATGTTCGGATACGAAAAGGAGATGTGATAGTAGTACCCAAAAGACTTCTTTTTGAAGACAATATGGATATAGCAAAAGATATAACCTCTATTCTTTACAGAATCTCTTTAACGGTTGCGGCGATGCATACGGTGGGAGCTTTATAGTGAAAGAGGAACAAAAGGTCAAATATGTTGCGATTGAACCGGCAGTGGATTATTGTGATGGGGATGAGATAGATTTAAGAGAACTGTTTAAAATTATATGGAAACAGAGGATAAAGATTGTTGTTTTGATATCTTTGGTTTTACTTTTGAGTTTTATATATGTTTTGGGCAAACCAAATATTTATACTTCCAAAACGATTCTGATACCCAAACAGCAGGAGAAATCATCTTTGACAACTGCATCGGCTTTGGCATCCATGGCAGGAATCAGCGTTCCAAATGACAGCTCTTCTATAAATATCCCAAAACTTTTTGACGAACTTTTAAATGATTTCTATTTTAATAAAAATATTATTTTAAAACACCATTTGGTGGAGAGATTTTCAAAAAAGAGTATTGACAAAAATCTTGTATTTGCATTCGGTTTTGACGGATTTTACAGACTTTTTTCTTCCACAGATGAAAAAAAAGATAAAAATGCCAAAATTTTTGATATCTATAAAAAGATAAAAAAGATATTGTCCGTTTCATCCGATAAAAACAGCAATCTCATAACTTTAAAAGCAAAATCAGAAGACAGATTTTTGGCAAAAGAGCTTTTGGATATCTATCTGAAAGAGATGAGTGATTATATCAAAAAGATGGATTTGGAGAGTATAGAGAGTCAGATGAAATATTATCAAAACGAACTCTCAAAAGTAAATGATGTTGAATTGAAAGCAAATATTTTGGATATGATCTCCAACCTTATAAAAAGGAAGGTTCTCTCCCAATCGGGTAAATTTTATATGGTAAAACAGCTGACAGAACCTAAAGTTGCCTATATCAAAGACAAAACAGAACCAAAAAGAGCTCTTATCCTGATAGTCTCTTTTATCACCTCTTTGATTTTTGGAATATTTTTGATTCTGTTTTTGGAATTTTTAAAAGGAAAAAAAGAGTGAAGAAGTATGAAGGGCATATAAAATCCGTACTTGAGAAAGAGGGAATTTTGTTGGATGATACTTTTTATCACTGTTGCGGTATCTTTACAGAAAATCTGCTATCATACTCAAAAACTCACAACATCACCCGTTTGAGAACTCCTTTGGCGATAGAGGAGAACATTATCGATTCCATCTATCCAGTAAAATTTCTTTCTGAAATAAAAAGCATTTTGGATATAGGGACAGGAGCCGGATTTCCGGGACTTATACTCTCATTTGCAATGAGAAAAAGCAAAATCTTTCTGATCGAACCCATCTCCAAAAGAACAGCTTTTTTACATCTGATAAAGTCAAAATGTGATTTGCAAAATGTTACGATAATCAATAAAAGAGTGGAAGAGATAGAAAAATTCAGAGTTGATTTGATAACATCAAGAGCCGTTACGGATACAAAGGTTCTTTTAGAGCTTGGAAAGCCATTTAGCAAAAAGGAGACTTTTTTCCTCTTTTATAAAGGTGAAGAGGTAACAAAAGAGATTCCGGATGATGTTGAATATAAAATATTTAAAAGAGATAAGAGAAGATATCTGTTGATGAGATGATTTTTCAGTTTATTTTCTAAAATTTTCTATATTTTTGCAAATAACTCTCAAAATCATCATAGGATGATATTTCGTTTTTTTTTAACATCAAAGAGGAGAGAGTATCTTTTTTCACTATATCATATATTGTTTCAAGTGAATGGATGTTGTAAAAACTTTTCAGAAATTCAACCAAAATATAAAATTTGTCTTTTTCTCCCGCCTCTTCTTTGCTGATTCTAAACTCTTTATACTCCTGCCAGTCTATTTTCATCTTACAAAACCTTTATTTTTCCGTTATATATTTCTATCCTGCCTTCAAGTTCCGCCTCAAATATCTTCTCTTTGTAGAGTTTTACAGCCTCCTCATAGGAGGGATTTGAAGCACAGTATGATAAAAACGGATCATCTGTTTTTTGGGTTGTGATATTTTTAAATCTGTTTGCAAACTCTTCTATATCCAAAATCGGTTTGGCGAACCCTTTTTTTAAGAGGTGGTTTGTTCCCTCACTCTCACCTATCCTGTGAGGCAGTACAAAGATCTCCTTACCCATCTTCAAAGCATACTCAACGCTTCTCATAGAGCCGCTTTTGAGATCGGCTTGGGCAACTATCAAAATATCTCCGAGTGCAACCACTATCTCGTTTCTGACAACAAAACTCCATCTTGTGGCTTTGAAATTTTTCTCATATTGACTTAAAATCAATCCGTTATTCTCTATCTCCTCTATCAGATGTTTATTGACCGAGGGATATCTGATATCAAGAGAATTTCCCATGACCGCTATTGTATTTTCGACTCCTGCACCCTGATGGGCAACAGCGTCCACACCCATCGCACAGCCGCTGACTATAACTATATCCCGTCTGGATAGTTCTTTGGAGAGGCTAAATACCATCTCTTTTGTATAGCCGTAAGGTCTTCTTGTACCGACTATCGAGATCTTTTTTCTCTTTAAAAGCTCTTTGTTTCCTGTATAGTAAAGTTCTTTTGGATACTTCTTCATGGATTGAAGTTCCAAAATCTCAAAATCAACCTTCTTTATCTTTGGCATATTGGTTTTATATCTCGTTGATATATACTACTTCAACGCCTTTTAGGATATCTTTTGCACTTTTTAGAGCTTTGAATGTGGCTTTTCTCGGATGTCCTATTGCGATGGCATAACCTCTTTTTTTGGAGATTCTTACAGCCTCTTTCAACTGATGTCTGATATAGCTGACATCTCCTATATTGTCCAAAAATATATCTCTTGACAAAAGAGTCATATTAAATTCCTTTGCCGCCGTTTGGGCTTTTGTATTGGGTGAAGTTCTGCTGTCCAAAAAATTGAGGTTATATTTTTTCAAAACAGGCAAAAATTTTTCCATCGCTTTAAGGTTTGAAGTAAATTTACTGCCGGTATGATTGTTTAGATATTTTGCGGCGGGGAAGAGTTTTTTTAGTTTTTTTATCCTCTCTTCGATAGTTTGTAACGAATCGTTTGTTTCAAGAGTCTGGCTTTCCACCCGTGCAAAATGATATGCCTCCATAGGCAGATGAATCATATATACTTTGAAATCTTTTGTATATTTATAGGTATTTGGATGTCTTTTTGAGGGAGGGAAAAAAGAGGGTGTGATTTTAAAAGGAAGAGATTTTATCTTTTTTACTTCATTGAAAAATGCTATGTCATCCAAAATGATCGCCAGTTTGGGAGTTTCACTCTTTTTTATTGTTTGGGCAGTCTCTTTTTTCGGATTTTGAATATGCTTTTTTAAACTTTCATCAAACTTTAAACTGTATATATAATCCTCGATTTCCGAAGCCTGTATGCTTTTTGAAACAGCCTCTTTTTCCTTTTTTAGAGTATCATACTTTTTTTTCTCATTTTGAAGTGTGAGTTTTAGATCATTGATGATGGATATTTTAAAAGAGATCTCCTCTTTTAGGATTCTGTTTTCCTCTTTTAGAAGATAGTATCGGTAAATTGCAAAACAAAACAGTCCGATAAGAATGATAAAGAGAAAAAAACAGAGGTTATATCTCTTCTTTTTTTTGACTTTAAAAGCATCCATTTTGAAAGGTTTTATGATTTAGAAGGATTGTTCAGTAAAATCTCTACTTCCAAATAGTCAATATCCTGATTTTTTTCAGTTTTTATTTTTATATCATTGACTTGTGCATACTTCTTTACAACCTCTATGATATCTTTTTTAAGATCATCTATATAAGGAAGAGAGTGGGCTCTTTCATGTGCAAGCATGATTTTAAGTCTGTCTTTGGCGGCATCTGCCGATTTTTTCTTTTTTGATCCGAATATTGCTTCAAACAGACTCATTTGAACAGACCTCTTAGAAAATTGACAAATCCTTTTTTTGATTTGAGGTCTAAAAACTCGGTTTTTTCTCCGAGTATTCTCTTACTGAGTCTTCTAAAAGCCTCTCCTGCCAAAGAATTTTTATCATAGATGATTGGCTCTCCCACATTTGTAGCACTGATTATTTTGGAGTCTTCGGGGATTACTCCCACTAACGGAAGAGCCAGGATATTTAGGATATCATTTATACTCATCATCTCACCAGATTCCACCATTTCCGGTTTGAGTCTGTTGATAACGATTTTTTTGCTGACTTCTTCTCCGTTTTTTGCCTTTTCGCTCTTTGCATCGATGATGCCTATAACTCTGTCGGCATCTCTTACGGAGCTGACATCGGGAGTAGCAATGATCAAAGCCTGATCTGCCAAAAATATCGCATTTTCAAAACCGCTTTCTATTCCTGCCGGTGAATCAAGTACGATATAGTCAAAATCTTTTTTCAAAGTCTCTATAAGCTCTTCTACCTTCTCTTTTTTAAGAGCTGTTTTGTCTCTTGTCTGGGAAGCGGGTAAAAAATAGAGATCTTTTGCCCGTTTGTCATTGATTAGAGCTTGGGAAAGGTTACATCTCTTTTCCATAACATCTATCGAATCGTAAACTATCCTGTTTTCAAGCCCCAAAATCATATCAAGATTTCTAAGTCCTATATCAAAATCGACAGCCACGACTCTTTTACCGCTGTTTGCAAGTCCTACGGCGACATTTGCCGCCGTCGTGGATTTGCCTACGCCACCTTTCCCCGATGTTACAGTGATAACAGTTCCCATTCTCTTCTCTCTTTTTTAGTTTTTGTCTTTGTCTATTATTTTATTTGCCGTGATCCAAGGCATCATATCTCTTAGTTTTTCGCCTGTTTTTTCTATCAGACTCTCTTTTGCATTGTTTCTTTCGGCATTCATTCTTGTATAACCCGCCTGTCTCTCAAGGATAAAATCTTTTGCAAATCTACCGTTTTGGATCTCTTTTAATATCTCTTTCATCGCCTCTTTTGACTCTTTGCCTATGACTCTCGGACCGCTTACATAGTCTCCGTATTCTGCGGTATTACTGATAGAGTATCTCATATTTGCTATTCCACCCTCATACATCAAATCAACGATGAGTTTCAACTCATGAAGACACTCAAAATATGCCATCTCAGGAGCATAACCGGCTTCTGTAAGAGTTTCAAATCCGGCCTGAACCAAAGCGGTAACACCACCGCATAAAACAGCCTGTTCACCGAAAAGATCGGTTTCTGTTTCATCTTTGAAAGTGGTTTCGATGATTCCGGTTCTTCCTCCGCCGATTGCAGATGCGTAAGAGAGTGCCAACTCTTTTGCTTTTCCCGTTGCATTTTGGTGTATGGCTATGAGATCTGGGATTCCTCCGCCTTTTGTAAATTCGTTTCTTACGGTGTGTCCCGGAGCTTTTGGAGCTACCATGATAACATCTATAAAAGAGGGTGCTTGAATCTGACCGAAATGAACATTAAAACCATGTCCGAAAGCTATCGCATCACCCTCTTTGAGATTGTCTTTTATCTCATTTTCAAAAACATCTTTTTGTATCTCGTCGGGAAGAAGGATCATAACAACATCACCCTCTTTTGCCGCTTCTGCTACGCTTTTTACAGTAAAACCTTTTGCCTCGGCTTTTTTCCAGGAGCTTCCGCCCTCTTTTAAACCTACAATTACCTCGACACCGCTGTCTCTTAGATTTTCCGCATGTGCATGACCTTGACTTCCAAAGCCGATCATTGCAACTTTTTTACTTTTAATAATATTTAGATCACAATCTTTATCATAATAAACATTAACAGCCATTATAATTCCTCATAAAAAATTTTGGAATGATATTACTACAATTATACTTTATTTTGAATGAAATTCAGTTATAATTTACTTAAACAGATGGAGGTTTTGATTAAATGCTTATTTTTTAATCTCTAATTTGCTATACTATCTACTAATTTAGCTTTATTAAGGAAAATATATTAAGTGAAAGAATTTTTAATCAAACTCTCGACAACAGGCATAAAGGAGAAAGATCTTTTAAAAAAAGAGAAAGATATGATAACCGAACTTGTCTCTTTGAATGCCGTAAAAAGAAAGAAAGATGTCTTTAAACTTGCCTCAAAATACAGAGTCGGAACTATGGATATCTCCCAAAACGGTACGGGATATCTTGAAGAACTCTCATCCAAAAAGGCAAAAAAAGACCTTTTGGTGGAAAAACATGATCTAAACGGCTCAAGCAGAGGTGATTTGGTCATTGCCAAAAGGATTTTTACAAAAAGCGGTCGCCCGAAAGCCAAAGTTATATTTATCGTAGAAAAAAAGTTTATCACAAGTGTTATTTATACCGATGAAAAACAGGGCAGAATTATCGGAGTTCATATCAAAACAGGTTTGAATGTCGATATCACGGCATCTCAAAGGTCATTAAAAAAACTTCCCCTTCATACCATTTTAAAACTTGACAATCAGACAAATACCATTATGGAAGTTTTGGGAGTTTTGGATGATCCAAAAGTCGATGAGAAGATATCGTTGGCTCTTTATAACAAAAAAGAGGAGTTTACAAAACAGAGTGAAGCCGAGGCAAAAAGCCACGGAGATTTTGTTGATAAATCGATGTATCCAGACAGAGTTGATTTGACACATCTTCCTTTTTGCACAATCGATCCGCCCGATGCGAAAGATTTTGATGATGCCGTCTATTTTGATACAAAAGAGACAACTCTCTATGTGGCGATAGCGGATGTAAGCGAATATGTATTTGCTATGGGGTCTATAGACAAAGAGGCAAAAGAGAGGGGATTTTCCATCTATTTTCCTCACAAATCAATCCCGATGCTTCCGCGAACTCTCAGTGAAAACATCTGTTCTTTAAAACCCGATGAAGAGAGACTTACTTTTACATTCAGGATAAAACTTGATCCTCTATCCCTAAAACCGCTGAAAGAGGAGCTTTTGGAGACTGTCATTCTCTCAAAAAGAAGATTTACCTATGATGAGATTGACAAGTATCTAAAAGGAGATTTTAAAAACGCTTCCGGAATTGACAAAGAGATACTGAAATATCTTTTACCTTTAAATGAAATCACCCAAAAGCTTCGTAAAAAAAGGCTTGAGAAGGGGTTTGATTTTACAAGCAGTGAGATAAGAATGAAGCTGGATGAAAACCAAAATCTCATAAAAACAACGATAGAGAAAGAGACGCCTTCCCACTCACTGATAGAGGACTGTATGCTTCTGGCAAACAAAGCCGCCGCCAAATATTTCAAAAAAGGGATATTCAGAACCCACGAAAAACCGGATTTTGACAAGATTCATGAACTGCTGGATGATTTGGCGCTTATTGGGATATTTGCCGATTTTACTCAGGATATACACCGACTTATTTTAAACATTCAGGAAAAAGCCGACAATGCGGATCTTAGAGAACAGGTGGACAGACTGATCATAAAAGCCCAAAAACAGGCAAAATACACTTATGAAAATGTAGGGCATTTTGGTCTTGGTTTTGAAAAATATACCCATTTTACCTCACCTATCAGAAGATACAGTGATTTGATTTTGCACAGACTTCTAAAAGCCATAATAAAAAACGATGAAAAACAGCAAAAATATATCATGGAAAATATAGAACCCGTAACGATAAGAGTCAGCGAACTTGAAAGAGAGAGCGATAAGGTGGCTTGGGATTTTATGGACAGAAAATATGCAAGATGGGCAAGAGAAAAAGAGGGGGAGATATTTGAAGGTATCATCACAGATACGGACAGAAATCCGATAGCTGTAATAGAAGATGAAGATATCAAAGGTTGCAGGGTATTTTTGAGTGATCAGGATGTTGAGCTTTTTGAGAGAGTAAAAGTAAAAATCCTCTACAGCGATATAGCTACCGCAAGAATTTTGGGAGAGATAGCAGGGAGGATTTGATGTATAAAAAAGAACTTGATTCTCTAATCTCTTCAAATTCTCTTCCAAAATCGATAATGCTTTATGGAGAGTGTGAATATTTTATAAAATATTACGGAGACAAAATCGCTTCTGTTTTTGGAAAAAAAGATGAGATTTTATCTTTCTATTTTGATGAATATGAGTATAAAGGGGCTAAAAACTTCATATCCCAAGCCTCCTTGTTTGAAGATAAAAATATACTGATTATCAAACATGATAAAAAAATTCCCAAAAAGGAACTTGATACTTTAGTCTCTTTGTGTCATAAAAACTCCAAAAGCTATTTTATTTTTGAGTGCTACGGTGATGATCTAAAAGCAAAAGAGATGGCAAAGTCGTTTGCAAAAAGCAAATCAGCTTCATTTGTGAGATTTTTCAAACCCTATCCAAGAGAGGCGGCAACGGTTTTGGCAAAGCTTTCAAAAGAGAAAGGATTGGATATCGATCCCTATGCACTTCAACATCTTTATTTTATACAAAACGAAGATCTCTCTTTATCAGCAGCCGAACTTGACAAACTCTCCTTGTTGGACAGGAAAATAACAGTGCAGGATATAGACAGGCTTGTTTACTCTCTTGGAAGTGTGGGACTTGATGATATGATAGAAAAACTGATGTTAAAACAGGATATAAAAAGCTCTCTGCACAGACTTTTAGAGTCGGGAAGCAGTGATGAAGTAACTGTTATCAATGCTCTTGAAAACTATATAACCCAACTTTTTATGTTTCATATCTATATAAAGATTTACGGCAAAGTGGATACGAAAGAGATATTGGGATACAATATGCCTCCTTTTATCGCAAACAAAAGAGCCGATCTGAGCATAAAAATACCTCTTGAAAAGTATCGGGATATTTTAAATTTTTTAACAGATACAGAATTGAAACTCAAAACTTCACAAAATATAGATAAAAATTCACTTTTGTTTTCAGCTTTAATAAAACTCCAAACATTTTTATAGTATAATCGCCGCGCAAAACGCATATCCTTGCTCTTTGGAACAGAAGAATAAGGGCTAATACCATAAGGAGAAAAGATGAAACATTATGAACTGCTTATAGTTCTAAGACCTACCTTGACAGAAGAAGAGGTAACGGCAAAAGTTGACTTTGTAAAAGGAGTTTTGGAAAAAAACAGCGCTCAAATCGCTGCTTTACAAAATATGGGTGTAAGAAAACTTGCCTATGAGATCCAAAAACATCAAAGAGGTTACTATTTTGTATTTTATTTTACAGCACCTGCCAACTCTATCGATGAAGTAGAGAGAATTTTGAGAATTACGGAAGAAGTTATCAGATTTATGACAGTTAAATATGAAAATAAAAAAGAGAGAACCCAGTGGGAAAAACTTTCAAGCGCTGTAAATAAATCTACACAGGAAGATAAAAAAGAAGAAGCAAAAGAGGCTACCAACGCCGAAGGATAAAAAATGTTCAATAAAGTGATATTAGTCGGCAATTTGACAAGAGATATAGAATTGAGATATCTTCCAAGCGGTACGGCAATAGGCAGTACCGGAATAGCCACTAATAGAAGATATAAAAATCAGATGGGTGAACAAAAAGAAGAAGTTTGTTTTATCGATATCACATTTTTTGGAAGAACTGCCGAAATCGCAAACCAATATCTAAAAAGAGGTTCCAAAATCCTCGTAGAAGGTCGTTTAAAGTATGATCAATGGACGGATCAAAACGGACAAAAAAGAAGCAAACACTCTGTAACCGCAGAGACTTTGCAGATGTTGGATTCAAGACAGACAGCAGGTACGGGACAGCAAAATTACGGTGGAGGTTATCAAAATCCTCAAGCCGCAGGGAACTATCAACAAAACACAACTGCTCCCGCACAAAACGAACCACCGGTAAATGAACCCAAAATTCCCGAAATAGATATAGATGACAATGAAATACCATTTTAGAAAAAATTAAGAAGGATACAATAATGTCAATGAAAAGAAGATATACAAGAAAATATTGCAAATACTGTGAAGCAAAAATAGATATGATAGATTATAAGGATCTCTCTCTTTTAAAGCGTACGCTTTCTGAGAGATATAAAATTATGCCAAGAAGATTGACAGGCAACTGCAAAAAACATCAAGAGATGGTGGAAAAAGCCATCAAAAGAGCAAGACAGGCAGCTTTTATACCTTATATCGTAGATAGAAAAAGAGTTGTAGATAATCCTTTTAGAGCATTGGAACAGTAAAAAAAGCGGCTTTAAACGGCCGCTTTGATAAATGTTACCTTTTTTACCCTCCTTTAAATTTAAAAAAAAATCACTTAGTTAACTTACCTTTATTTTATTTTTTTGTCAGTAAAATAATAAGGGCAGCTCTAAAAACCTATATAGTCCATAGAGGGCATAAGATTTCGTAAGAGAAATTTGCAGGTTTTTAGAGCTGCCCATAAATAAAGGAAAAATCATGAGTTCAACAAAGCTTTTGGATTTTGTCAACGATCATATCAAAATCAGAGATATCTATATTCCTGCTATGATCCTTTTTCTTATCAATAACAAAGGAAAAGGAACAAAAAATCAGATAGCAAAACTAATCTATATATTTGAACATAAAAAGAGTGTTGAAGAGTATGAAGAGATCGTTGAAAAGATGGCAGCTTATATCCTCAAAGAGTATGGTATAGTAGAAGAAAGAGAGGAGTATCATCTGACAGAGTGGCCGTTAAAAGATATCGAATATCAATATATACTGAAAAAATGCATGTATTCTCTGGACGGCTTTTTTATAGAGGTATCAAGATACAATTTATAAAACGGAGGAAAATATCCTCCGTTTTCTTGTTTTTGAAAAATATTATATTCCCTCTATGGAGATGGTATGGACTCCAAAATTTTCAAATTTTAATATAACAGTATTTGATGACCTTTTATGACGACGGGCTTTTTTATCTCCTTTTTTATGTTTAAATTTTCTTACTTTATCAGCACCGCTTATTTGATAATTGTTTTTATCATTTGCCAATGAAACAACGACATCTCCTTCTCCTTTGAAGGTGAAATATAGATTGTTTCCGTCTCCTTCCAAAGATATCAATTCAGCTCTCATCGGTAAAGAGGTTATATGGGTTACGGCATCTGTGGCAGTTCCGAGATTTACGGTAAACTCCCCGCCATCTTGATCTAAAAATATGCTGTCATTATCATAGGCATACCAGTTATCTACACTTTTTATCACTTTTCCGTTAAGTCTGTCTATATCAACAGCAAATTTACCGGCATTTGAGGAATTTACATTGACAATGACTGTATCCTCGTCGTTTTGTGAAATGGTAACTCTTGAATCTTTAAAAGTAGCGATTCTCTGTGCCGCATCGGCTGAAGTTAAAAATTCTCCCCTGTCTTCATAAGAACTTTTTACAACATTTGTAAACATTGATTCACTGTAAATTCCCTGTACGGTTACTCCCGTTGTAGGACCGTAATCATGCCATGGCCAGTGAATAATCGGTTGTGAAGCATGTTTCATCAATGTATTATATTCATCCTGCCAGTACAGTTGTGCTTCATCGGCACTCAAAGGCTGAGGTACCCATTGACCGCTTGATTCATCCCATACGGGGACACCGAATTCTATAAGAGTAAAGTCAAAAACCATATTCGGACTGAAATATACTTTGGTGGAATCTGGAGTTAGATATCCGAATGCTCCCGGATATCCTGCACCCACACCCGAATATCCTCCGGTCATATAATCCAGATACTGTAAAATCTCATTGGCGGTATCCAAACTCTCAGGCGCTCCAGGAACCGCTCCTCCTCGTATATTTTGATCTCTCCATGTGGGATTTAGATGTTCTGCTATGATATTCATAGAGTCATCAAATTCAAATCTTATCTCATCAGATGACAAGATATTGGTATCGTGTGGGTGTGTATAAGAGTGGGTTCCTATTTCACTGCCCAAAGCTATATATTTTTTATACAGAGGCTCGGAATATGACCAGTCGGTTTGTTGATCGGGAGGGTTGTTTCCTATATTGATAAAATAACTTCCTACAAAGTTATATCTTTTTTTCCACTCTTTTATAATATCATACAACGCTCCGTCATTATCTGCCACTTCATCTATCTCCTGGGATTGATCCATATCCGTACGGGAGATAAAAAGATTGTTAAATCTTCCAAGTTTCAATGAAACAGGTCTTTTGTCTCCATATACCACCCATTCCAAAGCCGACCAGAGCATATTTGTATCTGCCATAAACTCTATGGAACTGAAATGAACATTTCTGGCACCTGTTTCTATAGCCATTACAGCATCATAAGTTCCCGCATTGTCTCCTGTGACACTTTGAGTTGCCAATACGCTTACAGGCTGGGTTTCAACTCCGTTACTGACCGGTTCAAAATAGCTGTACCAGTGGTTAAATTCATAATTGATAATTGTTTCACCCATACTGTAATCTTCCATTGCCGGATGGGTTACATCGTTGGCATTTAGAGTGATTGCCACAGGTCCTTCACCATCTACGCGATCTATTCCAAAAAGCTGTTCCATATTGCGGTATGAATCACCCTCAATAGCACTGCCGTCTTCGTAGTTTGTCATAAAGTCTCCTGCCGTAATCAGACCTATACCGTAGTGATAAACAGCATCAAAAAGAGTTTGGTGGATGGCTTCAAATTTGTCCTGGGGAACAAATGCAAAATATGGAAATATCAAAGCATCATAATCTTTTATGCGGGAAACATCGGTTAGATCATCTTCATTTAACAACTCAAAAGGTATTCCCGCCATCATACATTGGTGCTGCATTGTCATAAAAAGCTGATTATATGCTTTTTGAATCGGCAGATTGACATCATAAAAATGCTCTTTCGTAGTTTGAGAATAGACAATTCCCACTTTTTTGCTAAAATCCTCTCTTGGCGGTAAAACAGGAGGATTATTCAAAACTTTAAGTTCTCCTGCTGCATAGTCAGAAGGCAAAAATACCTGATCATTGATATCTGCAAATACTCCCAAACCATAATCGGGATTTTCTATCATGGAGGAGGGGATAACAAACTCTATAATCTTACCGTCGGCACTGTAAGCCGATTCCAAAGGACCTCCCACAAATTCACCAAACGGATCGCCGTCATAAAGATAGGGTTGGTTGTCACTGTAGATATTTACAAAAAATTCCGCTCCACCGTAAGCACCCCAAATCTGATAACCGCTGTTTGGATCATTGTCGGTATTTAGCCAAATCGTTGTATCCGCACTGATTTGTGTATCTTTTGAATCGATAGCAAAAACATAGGCGGGTTCTGGTTGTGTAACGAATTTTGCATAGATGGCATCACCGTTTGCCAAAGCCGGAGGAAGATTGTCAGGAAGATTTATGCGATCATTTATACTCCAGTCACTCAAATCACCGTCAATCTCTATATTTCCGTAGGTATTGGCAAAGGCGCTGCCTGTCAATATGCCTACTATAACTGCTATACTGAAAAAAGAACTTATTCCTCGTTTCATAAGTATATCCTTTTAAATATTATTTACCTAAAATCATATAAGTAAATAATATCATACCTAATAAATCATAAAGGATATATTTTATTACTTTTTAATATGGAAAGTTTAATTTGAATAAAGGATAAATTTAGGGCATTGGAGATGCCCTTAAGTTAAAATATCAAAGTAAAATAGCAATATATTAAATGTTGGTTGATTTGGGAATGAAATATCAATAGAGATATTTATGTCTTAGTTTAAAAAGCCATAATTCATCATTTGAATCACCGGCTGATCTGTTGTAATTTAGTGATATATTCAGATTGTCATCACCCAAAAATCTTCCGCCAATTCCCACTTCACCCCCCAAAGAGAGTCCAAAAAGGGTATTTTGTACCACTGAAAGGTCAAGATAACTTCTCCAGTTGCCGTTATAGCTTTCTTGATAATTTTTTCCTATTTCCATTCCCACTCCTCCTTCGGTATAATTATCAGGAAGCTCTAAAATACCGTTGTCACTAAATCTGGCAAAAGTGATAAATTCCCTAAAAGAGATATCTGGATAACCAAACTTTATTTTCTCTTTGAGCTGGGCGTCAAATTTGTAACCTTTGCCCAAAAACAGACCGTTTTGAAGTTTGTAACGGTTTGCACTCATTTGCAAAGCCAGTGAAATTCTTTGGTTGAAATTATAGAGGCTGCTTAGGGATAAAGTATCTTTACAGCCCTCTAAAAAGAGGGCTATACTCTCATCTGCCTTTTTATTTTTTGCAATTTCCAACTCAAGAGACAATCTGTCTGATAAATAGGAGTAAAAATTGACAAAATATTCAAAATATGGATCATCTATATCTCTGTAAGCAGCTCCTATTTTGGCATATCCGCTGTTTGTCAAAATCTTTAGCCAGACTTTTGCCTCAATATCATTAAAATCATCTTTGTATTTATCATCCCCGTACTCAAACAAACTGCCAAAATAGTATCTGTTTAGAAGATGATAGAGATTTTCAACTCTCATATATTTTCTTTTTAGCTCTTCTCTGTTCTCATATCCGGCTTCGGTGGTTAGTTTGTTACCATATTTTGTATCAAGTTTATACTTTGTTTTGTAGAGTTTTTTATTTGAAGGATTTTCTTCCAGTGCATTAAAAGTACTTTTTTTTGCAGATCCTATCTGCTTTGTTTTTATCAAAGCCTCTATTTTTCCCTCTATCGGTAAAAATGCTTCATATCTGTAGAGCAGATCTTTTAAAGAGGCTGTGTCATTTTTGCGGTTGGATAGATAAAGTTTTAGCCATATTTTAGGATTTTTCAATCTGTTTGCCAAAAATTCCACATATTCATCATTTCTTTGATGAAGTCTCCAGATAATTTCAAACTCTTTGTATTCGTCGTGGGAGAGATGATTTTTGGCATATTTTAGCAATGTTTTATAATCAATATAAGATAGAAAATAGAGAGAACTTCTCAGATATCGTTTTAAAAAAAGTCTGTTTTTCATCAGACTTTTATCCTCTTCAAATCTGGTGTGAAGTTTCTGATATATTTTTCGTAAAATTTCAAGTCCCTCTCTGTTTTTTCCAATCACCGTCAGGAAATTTGCAAAATCAAGTTTCAGATCCGTATTGTCAGGATCATTTTGAACAGCTTTTTTGTAATATTTATAGGCTTTTTGAATTTTGTTTATCCTAAAATCAAGAGCTGCCAAGAGGTAAAATCTCTCATCCGAGCTGTTTTTTTCTATCTGTGTGATAACTCTTTTTAGTTTTTCGATCCGGTTTTGTTTTGTCAAAAAGAGAGCATATTGACTCAGTATCTCAAAAGATGAGGGATCTGACAAAAGAGCTTTTTCATAAAAAACGGATGCTTTTTTGGGTTGATTCAAAGATTCATATATTTTTGCCTTTATCAGCCAAAAAAGAGGTTTTTTTTCAAACTCTCTTCTCTCTTTTGGGCTAAATCTTTTTATGATTTTCAAAACATCTTCAGCCCTCTTTTTCTCTATCGAAAGCTTTGCAAAATGAAAAAAGTAGTAAGGCTTTTTGAAATTTTCATAGGCTTTTTGGGCAAATTTTGAAGCGATGTTTTTATCTTTATGGCTGTAGTATCTAATCAGTCTGTCATAACTCTCTTTTGAACATTTCTTTTTTAAACAAACAGGTGTCGTTATCAAAATTGCCTTTTTCTCCTGATTTAAATAGCTGTAAATATTACCAAGCTCTTCCCAATAATTTACATCATCAGGTTTTACTCTCTTTTTGACACTCAAAAGAACTTTCAGATTTCCTTTAAGATCCTTTTGTATGAAAAATATCCTGCCGAGTTTTACGGCACTGTCGGTATCTATCATTTTAGCTCTCAAAAGAAGCATAAAACGCCTCTTTGCCTCTTTTGGATTTCCGGCTTTTAGATAAAGGTTTGCTATTTTTTTCAAAAGAGCGGCACTTCTTGTTTTTTTGTAAATTCTATCCAAAAACAGAGCGCTTTTTTCTATCTCCCCCACCCCTTTTGCAACCTCTATAAATTTATCAATTATCTTCATATTATCCGGATGAGCTAAAATTTTTTGCATGAGAATAGGATAGGCATCTTTGTAATCACGCCCTTTTATTGAAGAGGAGAGTATGAGTTTTTCCAGTTTTTGATCTTTTGTTTTTTTATATATGTAGGCATACTCTTTTAAAGCTTCACTGCTTTTACCCGTCCACAACAAAATGTCAGCCAGACGCCTTTTCCATACAAGATTGGAAGGTTCTTTTTTAAGCTCTTTGATGACTACTTTATAGGCATTTTTAAGATCACCGTTATAAATGAAAACTTTATACATGAGTTCTTCAAGAGATTCCTCGCCGGAGGTGTTAATATCTCTCTTTTCAAAAAGTGTTCTGTTACTTTTTGTTATAAAAGCATCTGCAAATCTCTCTTTGTATAAGGCAAGTTTTTTTATAATCTCTTTTTTGTTATCACATTCGCATCTAATCGCATAGCCATTCTCTTTTTTGAAGATAAAACACTCTTTTGGAACAGAGAGTTTTTTGATCTTTTTCAATGAAGTTTTATTAAAAGATCCGATTTGAATGTTATGACAGAACTCATTTGAATAGAGATTTACAAAAAACAAAACAGTAAACAAAAATACTGATCTCATAAAATACCTTATAATGTTTTACAGGTCAGATCGGCAAAAATCAAAAGATTTAAACCTGTAATCAGGTTAAAATATATATCATAAACAAAACAAAAGGTACTTTACTCCGATATAGTTAGATATGTATATGTAATAAGTTAAGGAATTATCTGATGAAAAGCAAAACACTGTTTATAAGTGCGAAAGAGTCGCATTGCGGTACCTTGACGATAGCTTTGGGGCTGATGGAGCTTCTCAAAAGCCGTTACGGAAAAGTCGCTTTTTTTAAACCTTTGATAAAGGAGAAGGAAGATAGTGATATCGAACTTATCATAAAACATTTTAAATTAAAAGAGTTTTATGATGAGGCTTATGCTCTTACTCTGGAAGAGGCTACGCAGATACTCTCTGAAGGAGATGAGACTCTTTTTTATGAAAAAATAATAGAAAAATTTAAACTGCTTGAAAAAAAATATGATTTTGTTCTTTGTGAAGGTATTTCCCAAAAATATATAGAATCTCTTTTTGATTATGACATCAATCTTCAGATTGCAAAAAATCTCTCCACCCCTTTTGTCGGAGTTATAAAGGCAAAAGACAAAGATATCCAGATGTTGGAAGAGGAGATAAAACTTTGGGTTAATATGCTGCGTTCTGAAAATACTCCTCCTTTTGCCATTTTTCTCAACAGAGCCGATAAATTATCAAAAGAGGATATAAAAAGGATTGAAAATTTATATGATATACCCTCTTTTGTCATTCCCGAAAAAGAAGAACTTGCCAAACCGAGCGTTATGGAAGTTGCTTCGTTTATAAAGGCGGACTATCTGAATGAGAGTCTGAAAGAGAAACTTTTTCTAAGAACGGTTATGCACTACAAAGTGGCGGCTATGAGGATAGAACACTTTTTACAACATCTTCAAGAGGGTGATCTTATCATCACTCCCGGAGACAGATCCGATATCCTTCTTGCCGCACTTGGAAGCAATGCCGCAAAAAATCTCCCCTCTGTTGCCGGAATTTTACTCACGGGAGGTTTACAGCCCGAAGAGAGTGTTAAAAAACTTCTAAAAGGTATGGATTATTCCCAGGTGCCTATCATAATGAGCAAATACGATACCTATTGTGCCGCTTTGAAAGCTGCCGAAACTCCCTCTTCCATCAATGTAAAAAACAGACGGAAAATTGCCCTTGCCATCGGTCTTTTTTTGGACAATACCGATACAAAGATGCTTGAATCAAGGATAAAATGCGTTTCTTCGTCTATTATGACTCCGGCTATGTTTGAGTATCTTATCTTTGAAAAAGCAAGAAGCCGTACTATGAGGATAGTTCTTCCGGAGGTTTTTGACGACAGGATATTATCAGCTGCTGAAATTATTCTAAACAGAAATCTTGCCAATGTGGTTTTGCTTGGAAAAAGAGAGGATGTTCTTCACAGAGCCGAAGTGATCGGAGTCAATATCAAAAAAGCCATGTTTATAGACCCGGGTGATGAGGAGTTAAAAGAGAGATTTGCAAAGAAATTTTATTCTATGAGACTCTGTAAAGGGATAACCTATGAAAAGGCAATGGATGCGATAGAAGATCCGACCTATTTTGCAACGATGCTTGTCAATGAGGGTATCGTTGACGGGATGGTATCGGGAGCCACACATACGACAAGAGAGACGATAAAACCGGCTCTTGAGATCATAAAAACCAAAAAAGGTGTCTCTTTGGTCTCAAGTGTCTTTTTTATGTGTCTGGATACGAAAGTTTTGGTTTATGCAGATTGTGCGGTCAATCCCGATCCAACGGCAGAAGAGTTGGCACAGATAGCGATATCCTCAGCAGATACGGCAAAAGAGTTCGGTATAGATCCAATAGTTGCCATGCTCTCTTACTCTTCCGGAGATTCGGGGGTTGGAGCAGATGTGGAGAAGGTGAGAGAAGCTACAAAAATAGCAAAAAAGATGAGGAAAGATATTCTCATAGACGGTCCTTTGCAGTATGATGCGGCGATAGATATGAAAGTGGCAAAACAGAAGATGCCTCACAGCAGGGTTGCCGGAAGAGCGAATGTCTTTATATTTCCTGATCTAAATACCGGAAACAATACCTACAAAGCGGTACAAAGAGCAACGGGAGCTATTGCGGTGGGACCTGTTTTACAGGGTTTGAAAAAACCTGTTAATGATTTAAGCCGTGGTTGCGGTATAGATGATATCGTAAGTACGGTGGCGATTACTGCTATTCAGGCACAGGAGAGAGATGCCCATTTGTCAAAGAGAGTTTCCCACAGCACTGTTTAACACTGTTTTTATGTTATAATATCCGCTTTAATTCTAAAAAATTTAAAATTTTTTAGAAATTTTGCTAATGAGGAATTTTACATGAAGATACGAAAAGAGGCTCTTACATTTGAAGATATTTTATTGGTTCCCAAATATTCCGAGATTTTGCCAAAAGAGGTGGATATTACAACAAAACTTACCAAAAATATAGATTTAAATATCCCTGTTATCTCAGCCGCAATGGATACGGTTACAGAATACAGAGCAGCTATAAAACTGGCAAGATTGGGAGGGATTGGTATCATTCATAAAAATATGGATATAACTACTCAGGCAAAAATGGTTAAAATCGTTAAAAAAAGCGAAAGCGGTGTTATACTTGAGCCTATCTTTTTAAATCCCCGCTCTACGGTAAAAGATGCTCTTGAATTGATGGCAGAATATAGAATTTCAGGCTTTCCCGTTGTTGATGAAGATAAAAAACTTGTAGGAATTTTAACAAACAGGGATCTGAGATTTGAAAACGACAACAGCAAACTTGTCAAAGATGTTATGACAAAAGCGCCGCTGATTACTGCCCCAAAAGGTATAACTCTTGATGAGGCGGAAAAAATTTTCCATAAACACAAAATAGAAAAACTCCCTATCGTTGATGAGAAGGGAGAACTTAACGGACTTATTACGATAAAAGATCTTAAAAAAAGAAAAGAGTATCCCACATCAAACAAAGACAGATTCGGAAGACTCAGAGTAGGAGCGGCGATAGGAGTCAATCAGATAGACAGAGCAAAAGCTTTGGTGGAAGCGGGAGTTGATGTTTTGGTTCTGGATTCGGCTCACGGACACTCCAAAGGGATTATAGAAACGCTAAAAGCGATTAAAAGCAAATTTGATGTTGATGTAATAGCCGGAAATATAGCAACTGCCGAAGCGGCAAGAGATCTGATAGATGCCGGAGCGGATGCCATAAAAGTAGGTATAGGACCCGGAAGTATCTGCACGACAAGAATCGTTGCCGGTGTCGGTGTTCCCCAGATAACGGCTATCGAAGAGACTTCGGCTGTCGGCAGAGAGTTTGGAATCCCCGTAATTGCCGATGGAGGTATCAAATATTCAGGTGATGTCGCAAAGGCTCTGGCAGTAGGAGCAAATTCGGTTATGATAGGAAGCCTGTTGGCAGGAACCGAAGAGAGTCCCGGAGAGCTTGTCATGTATCAGGGAAGACAATATAAAAATTACCGCGGTATGGGAAGCATAGGAGCCATGCAAAAAGGAAGCACGGACAGATATTTTCAGGAGGGAACGGCAACAGAAAAACTTGTTCCCGAAGGGATAGAGGGGAGAGTTCCATACAGAGGAAAGATGAAAGGTGTTATCCACCAGCTTATAGGAGGTCTTAGATCTTCTATGGGATATGTTGGTGCAAAAGATATAAAAGATTATCAGGAAAAAGCGGAATTTGTAAAAATAACCTCATCAGGACTCAAAGAGAGCCATGTTCATGATGTTATCATAACAAAAGAGGCGCCAAACTACCATATATAAAGAAAAAAGATGAAAGACAAAACCGTAGCGATCCACGAAGGGTACGATAAAGACAGACAAAAAACGATGGCGGTACCGATCTATATGAGTACGGCTTATGAGTATGAAAGCACACAGCACGCAGCCGATCTTTTTGCTCTGAAAGATGTAGGAAATATCTATACAAGGATAGGAAATCCGACAACGGATATTTATGAGAAAAGATTTGCAAAACTAGAAAGAGGAGTGGCGGCTCTTGCAACCTCAAGCGGAATGAGTGCTATCTTTTATGCTCTTGCCAATATAACAAAAGCCGGTGAAAATGTCATAGCTTCTACAAAACTCTACGGAGGAAGTGTTACTCTTTTGACTCACACTCTAAAGAGATTTGGGATTGAGAGCAGGTTTTTTGATCCCCACAAACCGGAGGATATAGAAAAACTCATTGATGAAAATACAAAAGCCCTCCTTTTTGAAAGTATATCCAATCCGAGCATAGATGTGGCAGATATAGAAAACATCTGTAAAATTGCCGATGAAAAAGGAATCATCACTATCTGTGATAATACGGTGGCAACTCCTGTTTTGTTAAAACCGATAGAATACGGTTGTGATATCGTCGTACACAGCACAAGCAAATATACAACAGGTCAGGGACTTGCTATCGGAGGAATGATAGTTGAGAGAGAGGAAGTAAAAAAGAAACTAAAAGACAATCCGCGATATCCCTGTTTTAATGAACCGGATCAAAGCTATCACGGACTTGTTTATATCGATACCCCTTTTGCTCCTTTTACTTTGAGAGCAAGACTCTCTTTGTTGAGAGATATAGGAGCGGTCGGGAGTCCTTTTAACTCATGGCTTTTTATACAGGGTCTTGAAACTTTGGCTCTAAGGATGAAAGAACACTCCCAAAATGCCCTTTTGATAGCCAAATTTTTACAATCCCACCCCAAAATCAAAAAAGTAAATTATCCCTGTCTGGAAAACAATATCAACTACCCTTATGCCAAGAAATATCTAAAATACGGTTGTAGCGGACTTTTGAGTTTTGAAGCGGGATCTTTTGATGAAGCCAAAAAGATAGTGGACAGTGTAGAGCTTTTTTCTCTGGTAACAAATATAGGAGACAGCAAATCAATAATAACCCATCCGGCAAGTACCACCCATCAGCAGTTATCCTCTAAAGAGTTAAAAGCAGCAGGTGTGGGTGAAGCTCTTATTCGTTTGAGTATCGGTTTGGAAGATGCTGACGATTTGATAAATGATCTTAAAAGAGCTGTCGAAAAATAGCTCTTTCCTCCTTTTTTCAAAAATACGCTAATATTTGTTTTACTTATGACGATAATGTATATAATTACAGATGGAGATTTAAGGAGTCATAATGAGAACAGACAGGCAGTTACTTGCGGTTTTTATGTTTGCTTTGCTATTTTTTATCCCGATCAGTGCAAAAGCACAGAGCAAAAACGAACCCTTTATAAGAGGATTTTATACAAATATTTTTCAAAGAGATGCAGATATTTCAGAGATAGAGTATTGGCAAAATCAGATAAAAGAGGGGATGAATGCAACCGATATAGCACTCTTTTTTTATAAAAGCAAAGAGATGCAGGAGGCAAATTTAAGCAGTGAAGAGTTTGTAAGAAGGGCATATCTTACATTTTTTGACAGAGTTGCCAAGAGTGAGGGTTTAGAGTACTGGAAAAACAGACTTGATAATGATGGTTACTCAAAAGAGCAGATCTTTTATCACTTCTCCTTTTCAAAAGAGTTTCAAAAAAGAAGTGTTAAATACGGTGTCGTTCCGTTTGATCAGGATAATAAACTAAAAGCTTTCATCAGCAGATTTTACTCTTTGATCCTTCAAAGAGATTCAGATGATGAGGGAATGAATTTTTGGTTTGAAAAATTAAAAAGCAAAAAATCAACACCCAATGACATAGCCGAATTTTTCTTTTTCAGCGATGAGATGAAAGCCAAAAACCTCTCTGATGAAGATTTCGTAAAGATCGCCTACCGAGTGTTTTTTGACAGGGAAGCAGACAGTGAAGGACTCTCATTTTGGTCACAAAAGATAGATGAGAAGGGTAAAAAGTGGGTTATAGAGGCTATGATGGAATCAGAAGAGTTTTCAAAGATTACTGCCGAGCTTTTTGATGAAAATAAGTTTGCTTTTCCTCCCTCTCCTCCTTCAAATCTAAAATATACGATAAAAGACAGTATGGTTGAACTTGATTGGGAGAGTATAACAGATGCCGTCTCTTACAGGCTTTATAAAGCTGTTGATTCAAATAAAAGTGAAGATGCAAAGATGATTTATGAGGGAACAGATACCTCTTTTACCGATACGGATACTGCAAACGGAGAGTTTTATACATATTTTGCAACATCGGTTGATAGCAGTGCAAAAGAGAGTGCTTTTAGTGACGGTATAGAAGTTGAACTCTCTAAAACCCGCATAGGCAGAATCATACTAAAATCGGGACAAACCGAGAGTTTTATCACTTATGATGACGGTTATTATCAAAAAGGGGCTGATATTGACTATACAAGAGATGATGCAACCGGTATTGTAACAGATCATACAACCTCTCTTATGTGGCAGGATAATGTAAAAGACGGTGGAGAGTCTCTTGTGCAGAGTGAAGCTGAGAGTTACTGTGAAAATCTTGTTTTGGGAGGATATAGTGACTGGAGACTTCCAAGTGTCGAGGAGTTGGAAAACTCTGCTTCATACAAATATGAAACCAACTGGAGATATACTATCTCTACTGTTTTTAAAAATATAGATTCTTGGAAATTCTGGACTTCTACAAAATATACTCTTGATCCAAACAGCCATTGGGTGATCTGTTTCGGGCAGGGATTCAGCCATGTTTATAACAACAGTGAGGTATTTCATGCAAGATGTGTCAGAGGCAAAGATCAGCATTTGACAGAGCCTGTTTTAAAAAGAGATGACCAAAAAGAGGTTGTAACAGAAGATGCGACAAAGCTGATGTGGCAGGATAACAGTGCAGCAAGATCATACAGTGCCACATGGGAGGGAGCTGTGAACTATTGTGAAAATCTCACTTTTGCAGGATATGATGACTGGAGACTTCCAAATGAGAAAGAACTCTACTTTATAGCCGACAGAACCAAAAGTTATCCTTCTGTTTATAACGGTTTTAAAAATACGGCAACCGGTTTTTACTGGACATCGACCACTTACCAAAGAACGACCGATGAAGCGTGGAGAGTCGGGTTTGGCGTGGGAAGACTGGAACACTCCAAAAAGAGTGAAACGGCGTATATCAGATGTATAAGGGATATTGAGTAAAATAGACAAGTACGGCTTTGGCCGTACTTACAAAAAGTTATGAGGCATTATTTCTCATTTTATAAAATTCTTTTTTAAATTCCGTAAATTTTCTTTTGATAATCGCTTCTCTTGCCTCTTTCATCAAAGTCAGATAATAATGCAGATTATGCAAAGATGCCAAACGGTAGTAGGTCAGTTCATGAGCACGAAAAAGGTGATTTAGATAACCTCTTGAATATCTTTGGCAGGTGTAACAGTTGCATTTTTCATCTATCGGCTCATCGCTTAGTTTGTGGTATGCGGCTTTTATGTTTATTTTACCGAAAGTTGTAAACAAAGTTCCGTTTCTGGCGTTTCGTGTCGGCATGACGCAATCAAACATATCCACACCTCTTTCTATATTCTCTATCAGATCTTCGGGAGTTCCGACACCCATAAGATATCTTGGTTTGTTGTGAGGGAGAAATTTGGTTGTAAACTCTACCGTATCGTACATATCCCGGTTTGCCTCTCCGACACTCAGTCCCCCTATCGCAAATCCGTCAAAATCAAACTGTGTAAGTTCTTTTGCCGATTTTTCTCTAAAATCTTTATCTATTCCCCCCTGTACGATTGCAAAGATATTTTGATCTGTGCCGATACCTCTGCTTTGCATCTTTTTGTGATAGATGATAGACTCTTCTGCCCATTTTGTTGTTCTGTTGATAGAGAGCTCTATCCTCTTTTTGTCTGCCGGAAGAGCTATAAGATCATCCAAAATCATCATGATATCGCTTTTTAGGTTATACTGTATATCCAAAACTTTTTGGGGAGTAAAATAGTGTTTGCTGCCGTCTATATGGCTTTTGAACATGATACCGTTTTCATCCGCTTTTGAGATATCACTCAGTGAAAATGCCTGAAAACCTCCGCTGTCGGTAAGAAAACTTCTGTTGTATTTTGTAAAATCGTGAAGTCCTCCAAAATGTTGTACTGTTTTATCACCCGGTCTTAGATAAAGATGATATGTATTTGCCAAAATAATATCAGTCTTTAATATCTCAAGCATATCATAAGAATCGAGTGCTTTTATACTTGCTGCTGTGCCTACGGGCATAAAAACGGGTGTTTTTATCTCACTGTGGGCGGTTTTTATAGTACAGGCTCTGGCATTGTTATCAATAGCATCTATTTCAAAGTCCATTTTTCACCTTTGTCTTTATATCAAATTTTGGTAAGATTATAGTATAACATTTAGGATTTACAAATATGAAAAAAATTTTAATTTTGGCAGACGGTATTGTAGCAAAACAGTTTTTGGATAAGCTGGTGGCTCTCACCTCCAATAAAAATATCTATTATATTGTCTATTATCATGAGAAAATTTTGCCTTCTATCAAAGGTGATAATTTTCACTTCTATAATTTTGATCCGACAAGTTTTTCAAAACTCTCAACCCTGTTTGATGAAAATTTTTATCAGGTAACAATAGCGATGTCCACAAAACTGGATACGGAAGAGAGTTATAAAAATGTAAGAAGACTGAATAAAGAGATTCAGATAGTGATACTGGATAAATGGAATCTGGAGATTACAGACGGAGATCTTTTTCTTTTGAATGCCAATGAAATTTTATCAAACAGGCTCATAGACTATCTTCCCGATATTCCCATTATCGCACAGAATATAGGTTTGGGGCTTGGTGAAGTTATGGAGATAAAAGTACCTTTTGGCAGTGCCTATGTATATAGGCATGTAGGGAGTATAGAGCAGAAAAACTGGAAAATAGCGGCTATTTACAGAAAAGGAAGACTTATTCTCCCCACACCCCAAACAATGATTAGACCAAATGATCTTATTCTTATGATCGGAGAGCCAAATATCCTAAAAAGTATCTATAAAAATATCAAAAGAGAGCTTGGACAGTTCCCAATGCCGTTTGGAAACAATATATATGTTTTGGTGGATATGAAAAATATGGATTATGAGATGATAGAGAAACTTCTTAATGATGCAATGCTTTTTCACTCTAGGCTGAAAAGCAAGAAATTAATTATCCGTATCATAAATCCTACTTATGATGATATGTATAAGAAAATAAAAAGTTATAACTCATCCCATATTAATATCTATTTTGAATATAAAGATTTTGGATTTCAAGAACTTGTTATAAAAGATTGTAAAGAGTGTAATGTAGGACTTATTATACTTGACAATGAACTTTTGGAAGATTACAAACGATTTTTTTACTCTTTGAAACTTCCTGTTTTAAAAATTGGAACAGGAAGTTTTCATGAGATAGAAGAGGGAGTGGTTGTAACAGATATGCCCAAAGTTGTAGAAAATGTCTCCTCTATCATTTTTGATGTTTTAACACAGCTTCAGTTTGATCTGATTTTTTATGATTTTGATCCCGATAATACTGGAAAAAACGGAAATTTGATAGAACATTTTGAAAATCTTTCCCAAATATTCAAACAAAATATAAAAATTATAGAGAGTAAAAAAAATCCCGTCAGAGAACTTAAATCAAGAAACAACTATTTGCAGTTTGTACTTTTTACAGAGCAGCTTTTGGAAGCGGATATCCTCTCTATTTTTTCCAAAAACATGGATGAACTCTCATATATGCTAAAGGATGCCTATCAGCTTTTTTTACCGGTTGATGTGTAAAAATGTTTTTTAAGTACTCAAAGGATATAATAACTCCAATTTACAGACAAAAAGCAGTGCAGGACTTTTATGTTTAAAAAAAAGAGATAAGAATAAAAAACAGGAGACTTAAAAGTGAAAGTAAATATAGATTTTAATAAAAAAGAGAGTAAGAACTATTCCATTTTTATAGAACCTTTGCAAAAAATCAAACTTGACAAAAAAATAGCTATTATCACAAATCCCAAAGTTTCGGGATTACATCTGAAAAAACTTTTGGATAATCTGGAAGCAAAAGAGATATATATCGTTACTGTACCAGATGGTGAAAATTATAAAAACTTTGAAACTCTAAATTTTATACTTGAAAGACTCTTTGACCACAAACTTGACAGAAAATCGGCTCTTATAGCTTTTGGAGGCGGTGTTATAGGAGATATGAGCGGATTTGCCGCTTCTGTTTTTCAAAGAGGCATAGAGTTTATACAGATTCCGACAACCCTTCTTTCGCAGGTTGATGCAAGTGTGGGAGGAAAAACGGGTATAAATAACCGTTTTGGTAAAAATCTCGTAGGAGCTTTTCATCAGCCAAGTGCCGTTTATATCGATATAGATTTTTTAAAAACTCTTCCAAAAAGAGAGTTTTCGGCAGGAATTGCAGAGATTGTGAAGATGGCTGTAACTTTTGACAGAGATTTTTTTAAGTGGTTGGAAAATGCAAATCTAAACAAAGATGAAGACCTTTCTATCGCCATAAAAAAGAGCATAGAGACAAAAGCATGGGTTGTATCTCAGGATGAGAAGGAAAAAGGTATTCGGGCTGTTTTAAATTACGGACATACTTTTGCCCATGTTATTGAAAATCTGACAAACTACACAACATACCTGCACGGAGAAGCTGTGGCTATCGGTATGGTAATGGCAAACAGATTGTCTGTAGAACTTGGACTTTTAGATGAGAAAGAGAGCAAAAGGATAGAAAATATTCTAAAAAGATATGAGTTACCTACAAAATTTGAGATAGAAAATCCAAATGCTTTTTATGAACATCTTTTTTTGGATAAAAAGAGTATGGATTCAAAGATAAAATTTATTCTTCCAAAAGGTATCGGCGGTTTTGAGATGAGAGATGATATCGATAAAGATGTTGTCTTAAGATTGCTCCGGCAGTTTGACGGTAACGGAGGATAAAATATGAGAAAAATATCTATTTTTCTGTTTTTCTTTATATTGTTTGGTACTGTATCGGCAAAAGAGAATACTCTTGTAGCAAAAATTTCTCAAAGAGAGACAAATTCTACGACACAGAATAAACATGATGATGCAATCATGAGGGCTGCTATGATCAACCAGATCAATGAATATAGTGCCAAATTGGATAAAATAAACAATGAATTAAAAAACAATATGTGGCTTAAAAATTATAACAACTATATATCCTATCAAGATACCATCAAAAATATTACTATTATAGAGCAAAAACTAAAACATATTAATTATCTTTTGAAGTCATCAAAAGTATCAAAAAAAAGGAAAAAAGAGTATAAGCAAAAAAAGGAATCATTGGAAAAAAATCTAAAAGCTTTGATCAATAAAAGGGAATTATTGAGTGATTTTAAAAGTTCCCCTTTTTATGAGGTTATGAAACCAGAATCTATCCCCAACAAACCGGTGATAGATAATCCTTTGACAATTTTTTCCGCTTTTTCGTATATTAAACAGATTAAGCAGAAAAAGAGTGCTTATGAGAGAAAATTATCCAGTTTGGAAACTACTATAAAAGAGCTTGAGGAGAAAAAATCCATACTCTTTCATCTGTTTGGTTTTACCAA
>CAYVDJ010000070.1:0-3210 GCA_964450755.1 uncultured Campylobacterales bacterium | reverse complement strand
TAACCGAAAAAGCAAAAGATCTCAAAACTCCGGCTTTGATAGTCATAGGCAAAGTAGTAAAACTAAAAGAACAATTAAGCTGGTTTGAATAAACAACTATCATTTTGACATCTAAACAAAGAGGTCAAAATGATAAACACTTCTGAGTCAAAGATAATTTTGCCTATTTTTTCGTAGCTTTATAAACATACGCCAATACTTCCGCCACGGCCTGATAGAGTTTTTCCGGTATCTCCTCCTCTATCTCACAGCTTCTGTAAAGCTCTTTTGCCAAAGGGGGATTTTCTACAACCTGTACCATATTTTCAACTGCTGTTTTTTTTATCCTGAGAGCTAGATGATTGATTCCTTTTGCTATGACTCTTGGAGCTTTTTCTTTTTGTTTGTCATATCTGAGAGCTACGGCATAATGAGTCGGGTTTGTGATCACAACATCGGCGGAGGGGATATTTTGCATCATTCTTTTTCTTGCAAACTCCATTTGAAGTTTTTTTATACGGGATTTTACCTGAGGATCTCCCTCCATCTGTTTAAATTCCTCTTTGATCTCCTGTTTGCTCATCCTAAGACCCTTAAAGTACTGAAATCTGACTATCAAAAGATCGATAAGCGCCAAAATCAAAAACAGAAGAAGCATAACCGCTATCAGGATAATCGCTTTATCCCTAAGCCATATAAGCTGTTTTAGATAATCAAAAAAAACCACCGTAGGCAACTCTTTGATAAAACCTATCAAAAATATAAATGCGATAACAAAAACAAATGTTACTTTCAAAACAATTTTTAAAGCCTCTATCAGCTTTTTTAGAGAAAAGAGATTTTTCAATCCTTTTATCGGATCTATTTTGTTCAGATTTGGTATGAGAGGTTTGGTAGTGAAGATAAAACCAAACTGTATAACCGCCGAAATGATTCCTCCTACTGCCGCAACAACGGCGATAGGAAGTATCATCAAAGCCATCTCCTTAAAGGATGTCAAAGCCAAAAGTATGATACTTTGTTTTGTTATTTCACTTCCGATAAAAGAGTTATAGTAGATATAAAGCTGTTGAAGTCTTTGCGATATAAAAGAAAAAAGAGCGATAGTTACCGCTATCGCTGCCGTGAGGGTAATGAAGCTGTTTACATCCATACTTCTTGGAACATTACCCTCCTTTTTGGCATCTTCAATCTTCTTGGAGGTGGGTTCTTCGGTTTTTTCTAAATCATCGGGCATTTATCCCTACCCTTCTATCCTCATAGAAAAATCAAGCCATACCGCTTTATGGATCAAACTGCCGCTGCTGAGAGCATCCACACCAGTTTTGGCATAAGATGTCAGGTTTTCTTTTACGATATTGCCACTTGCTTCTATCAGTATATGCGGATAATTTTCATTTCTTATGGAAACAACTTCTCTGATATCGGCCAAAGACATATTATCACACATAATCAGATCAGCCCCCGCTTCCATCGCCTCTTTGGCTTTATCTACGGACTCGCACTCTATCTCTATTTTGGCAGTATAAGGGATCTTGTTTTTGGCAATTTTGACAAATTTTTTCAGATCATCTATTGCCGCCAAGTGGGTATCTTTGAGCATCAGACAGTCATCAAGACCAAGACGGTGGTTGTTTCCTCCACCACACCTTACGGCATATTTTTCAAGTATTCTAAGACCCGGTCTTGTTTTTCTTGTATCTAACATTTTGACATTGTAGGGTTTTACGATCTGAACATAGTTGTAGGTATTTGTAGCTATTCCGCTTGCATGCATCAGAAAATTTAAAATAACTCTCTCATACATCAAAACTCTGTCAACTTCTCCTCTTACATAGGCGATAATATCCCCCTGCTTTATCCTATCACCGTCTTCTTTTAAAAACTCGATATCCATATGCTCCATAAATCCAAGTTCTTTTACATATATAAGACCTGCTAGGATTCCTTCCTCTTTGGCAATGATTTTGGCTTCAACTATTCTTTTATCGCTTACTATCGAAAAGAGATCTCCTCTACCTATATCCTCTAAAACCGCCTCTCTTATCAGCTCTTTGATTCTCATATCTCAAACATCCTTTCCAATGCGGCTTTTGCCCATTTTGTAGTATTTTCATCCACTTCTATCTCATTTTGAAAAGTTTTCTCTTTGATAGACAGAAGAGTTTTATACAAATCTTCCAAAGTTGTCTCATTCATCGTAGGACATTCCGGTTTTGTGGAAGAGAGAATATAAGTATTTTCTTTTCTCATTCTGTTAACCAGATTGTATTCGGTGCCGACAGCTACTTTTTGATCTTTATCCAACTCATTTACATATTTTATAAGCTGACTTGTCGAACCGACAAAATCTGCTTTTTGACAAACCTTTGGATCACACTCAGGATGAACGGCTATCTTGATACCTTCATATCTGTTTCTGTAAAACTCGATATCTTCCACCGTAAAAAGCTGATGAACCGAACAAAATCCGTTATAACAGATGATGTCAGACTCTTTTGGATCCTGCCCGTCTCCTATGACACATGATTTCAATCCCATCATATTTGCAATATTCTGTCCCAAACAGCGATCAGGAACAAAAAGTATCTTTTTACCGCTTTTTAAAGCCTTCTCTATGATCCTTTTTGCATTTGAACTTGTACAGACATAACCTCCCATCTCCCCTACTCTTGCCTTTACGGCAGCAGAAGAATTTATATAGGTTATAGGTAAAATCTCACTTTTTGAAATTCCCGCTTCCTGTAAAATTTTCACATTTTCATCATAATAATCAGCATCTATCATCCTTGCCATGGCACAACAGGCAGCTTTTGGCATAAGAACTCTCTTTTTGGGATCAAGTATCTTAACACTTTCTCCCATAAAACCCACACCACAAAAAATAAGATAGGGATTTTTATCTTTTGCGGCAATCTGGGCTAACTGCAAACTGTCGCCCGAATAATCAGCCATCTCAAAGACTTCATCTTTTTGATAAAAATGGGCAACAATCGTTACTTTAAGCTCTTTTTTTAATTTTTTTATTTCATCCGTTATTTTTTTATTATTCATAATTTTCCTTCACAAATATCTATTTTTTGAATTATACCATTAAAAACTGACTTTTAAGTCGCCATAGCTATGGCTATGACTCATAAAAGTGCCTCGTACTCAAATGTCACTAAAACCGCTATGAATACGATATAGTGCGTAAGGTCAGTTAATAACAATATAAAAAAAACTTGGATA
>CAYVDJ010000069.1:0-38679 GCA_964450755.1 uncultured Campylobacterales bacterium | reverse complement strand
TGTTTTTATCTGCTGCTACATTTAAAGTATAATCTTTTGTATCATAAGAGGTGATCTCTTTTAGATTTTTCGGATTTGAAATATCTATAACATGCAATCCCGACAAAGAGGCTGCCACAAATATTTTATCACCATATTTTTTTATAGAATATATACTGTCTCCAAAACTTTCCATATCAAAATGTGATATCTTTTTGATGTTTTTTGGATCTTTTATATCCAAAACATCGATACCTTCGGTTTCATCTGCTGCATATAAGATATTTTTGTCTATGACAATATCAGTGATATTTGTAACACCTTTGTATGCTCCTATAAGTTTTGGATCATTCATAACGCTGATATCAAAGATCTTGACACCGTCCAAACCATCTGCAATAAAAACTCTGTTGGCTGAAACTTTGATCTTTTTGGCATTTCCTTCTGTTTTTATATGGGCTATCTCTTTTGGATTTTGGGGTTGAGTTATATCTACTATATAAAAACCTTCATCAAAATCACTCAAATATGCATAGTTGGCATCTACTGCAACTCCGATTATACTTTTTGCATCATTTTTGAAGATTCCCGTAAGTTTGGGAGAAGTCGGGTCTGTAATATCTATAATTTTCAGGCTTGAGGCGTTTGCTAAATAGGCATAATTGTTTTTTATAACTATATCATAAGCGGCAGTTGCATTTGAATCAATAAAACCGACAGGTCTTATTGATTTGATATTTGAAACATCCAATATTTTCAAACCGTTGTTTGTGGCAACAAATGCATAATGATCTCTCAATTCTATGTCATAATAGCTTGTGTCAAGTGTAGCAATTTTTTTTAGTATAAAATCCTCTTTTGCAATCAGAGGTATATAAAATATCAATAATAACGAAGTTATTATTCTAACCAAAACATTTTTCATCATTTTTTCCTTAAAGAATATATCTAATTGTATTTTAGAATAAAAATTATAAAAGTTTTATTAATTTATTTATATTTATTAATTAAATAAAATCTTATATGAAGGCTATCTAAGAAAAATTAATTTCAACTTAGTTCATTTAAAGTAGATATTAATTTAATATTTTATATTAAATTAATATCTAAAACCGATATTTGACAATATAAAGCAATAGAGGATAAAATATCCTGTTTTATTTTTTTGGAAACAGGTACAAAGGAGAAAAATGAGCAGATTTGATGATGCTGCCAAAAGATGGGATCTAAATCCAAGACGGGTGGAAACGGCACGGGCTGTTTGCGGGAAGATTTTGAAGATTGTAGATGTAAGAGGATTTGATATTTTGGATTACGGGTGCGGTACGGGACTTGTTTCGTTTGGTCTTTTTGAATATGCAAAAAGCATTACGGCAATGGACAATTCAAAAGGAATGATCAAAGAGCTGAACAAAAAAGCAGCCGTTTTAAAGATCGACAATATAAAAACAGTGCTTCATGACATCGAAAAAGAGAAACTGCCCAAAAACAGTTTTGATATGATCGTCAGTTCCATGACACTGCACCACATCAAAAAGCCGGAGATGTTTTTCCAAAAAGCAAAAACCGCTCTAAGAAACGGTGGCTATCTGGCAATTTCTGATCTTTTTGAAGAGGACGGCAGCTTTCATTCTCACGGTAACGAGGGAGTACACCACTTTGGCTTTTCCAAAAAGCGTATGAAAAAACTTTATCAGGATAACGGTTTTGAGATACTCTTTTTGGATAAGGTATATATCGTAAAAAAAGCCAAAGAGTATAAACTCTTTTTGGCAATGGGAAAAGTTACCTAAAAACTACTCCTTTTTTTCTTCATCCTCTTTTTTATCATCATATCTTTTCCCCCTACCCTTCTGCTGTGCCTGAAGCATCAAACCTCTACCCATCCATATCATAAACAAAACAAATGCCGCTACCATAAAGGTATCTAAAATCTCTCTCAATATCTCTCCTTTTTATCCGTAAATGCGCCGATTTTATATCTGGCATAGATTGGCAGATGATCCGAAAAACCTCTTCCGATATGTCTTCCTTTGCCTCTTTTTGCCATCTGCCATCTAAAAATTTTTCCTCTTTTGAAAAAGTAGGATTTTCTAAATCTGTCAAAGGAGTTGTCTATATAGGAGATTCCTTTGTCGTCAAACATTGCATGAGGCAGGATCATATTGTCAATCGCACCTTTTTGTTTTCTGAATCTGTGAGTCCATCTCCATTTGGGCGGAAGTTCATACCAGAGGTTATAAAGATATTTTACAAAATCTCTCTTTTTGATCATATCTTCTGTTACCGCTTTGTTTTCTTTAACGGTTCCCAAGATATGATTGATAGCCGTTATGCCATGGGTGTTGTTTAGTCTTCTCTCTCTTTTTATCGTTTCGTATTCATTGTAGTTTTCATTAAAATCACCTGTAACGATAAAATCCTGATCGCTTTTTAGCTCATCAAGTCTGCTTCTTAAAGCCTTTGCATATTTTATACGAGTGCTTTCGGGAGTGCTTTTTGATTTCCAGTGATTGACAAAAACGATAAGCTCGTTTCCTTTGATATCGATATGAGCTTCCAGAATATTTCTGAGTCCTTTGGCAAAACCGACTCTTATCTCATTTTTTTTGGTAATGGGAAACTTTGACAAAAGAGCCGTTTTTACCGTAGTGTTTTTTGAATCGGCAATGGCAAAATAGGGATAATTCACCCCTTTCAATTTCAAAACCTTTCTCAAATCATTTAAAACACTTCTGTTTTCCACCTCTTCAAGAGCGATAATATCGGCATTTAGATCTTTTATAACACGGGCGATATTGTTCAATTTTATATTATAAACCTCTCTGTTCCAGCCAAAGCGGGGAGTGTTTGGAATATACTCTTTATATTCTCCTCCGTCTCTTTTTAGATCAAAAAGATTTTCCACATTATAATTTGCCACTTTAAATTCAAAACCAAACAGCAAAAACGGAAATAACAAAAACAAAAGAAATTTTTTCATACTTTTATTTGACCTCCAGATAATATTTTTTTGATTATACTGAAATTTTAGAGAATAGTTAAATATTTTACGGTAAAATGATTAAATATCTTTAATAGGAGGTTCAATTATGAAGAGATTTAACTCTTTATTGGCAACAATTCTCATGGCAGCGGTATTATTGTCGTTTTTGCCAAAAAATCTAAAAGCCGATGATGCAAAAATAGACGCATTCATACAGCGGCTTTATACCAATATCTTAGGAAGAGCGGCGGATCAGGCCGGTCTTGAGGGATGGAGGAACAAACTCAAAAACGAAGGCTGGAGCGCAACACAGGTTGCAAAATTTTTCTATGACAGTAATGAATTTAAAAGCCTGAATGTAAGCGACAGCGTGTTTTTGGACAAATCATATCTAACTTTCCTTGACAGAACGGCAGATGCCGGAGGAAAAGCGTTTTGGCTCAACGAGATGCAAAATTCCGGTAAAAAGAGAGAATCCATCTTTTACAATTTTGCACTTTCTGACGAATTTAAAACATTATGCGCCACCTACGGCATAACTCCTTACAACAGTGAGGACGGTATAAAGGCTTTTACGGTAAGATTTTACAATATCATTTTGGACAGGGAAGCAGATCCGGGCGGACTTGATTTTTGGGTAGGACAGCTCAGGGACAAAAAAGCCACCGGTGTTGATATAGCAAAATTCTTTTTCAATTCAGAAGAATACAAAAGCAAAAATCCTTCCGATGCCGACTTTATCAATGCGGTTTATAAAACCATGTTTGACAGAGTTGCCGATACAGAAGGATTTAATTACTGGCTGGGATTGCTAAATCAGGGAGTTTCCAGAGATGAGATCATAGAAAAAATGGCTGATACACCCGAATTTGAAGCGATAGAGAAAAAATATCTTGAAATTTCAGACGGCAGCGGAAATGACGCCGACAACGGCAACTCTCCGGAGGGTGAATGTTATGAGAGAGTTATAGGAGCAACTCCTAATAATTTCGGAAAATCAAGATTGAATCATATCGAGATGGATACGGACGGAGACGGTGAACCAAATATGTACTATTATGTTACATACGATGCAAACAACTGCGTAACAAAAGCGGTATTTAAAATAAAAGATGCAAACGGCACTATAAGAGAAGTTTCCAAAAGTATCTATACCTATGAGAACAAATTGCTCAAAATCAATGAGCAGATATCTACCGTCAATAATCAGGAAATACCGGTAAGTAAGACTTATTATGAATATTACTCAAATAATCAATATAAAACTGTAAAATATGATAATTTTCCGGTCGATAACAATATTGATGCAGTTGAGTATTATAAAGAAGACGGAAGCGAAATGACCAAAGACAATCAAAATGACGGTACAATAGATGAAAAAAGTGAATATTTTTACCAAAACGGAGATAGAAAAAGATTGATCAAAGAGATAGAGACAGATCTTGTTCAAAATATGAAAGAGATCACTTTTTACACCTATAACGAAAAAGGAAATATTATAGAAGAGGATATGGATTACTCTTTTACTCCAAATACCGAACCCGACGGTTCAATAGATGAAAAAACATTTTTTGAGTATGATCAGTATGATAATGTAACGGCTACATGGTCAGAATCATTTTCTCCGGAGATAGAAGCCGATCCAAGAACCACATTCAGTTATGATTATGTAAATCTCATCAGACAATCAGTTTCACACGAAGACGGTACAGTTTCAAAAGCATATTTTGAAAGATATTGATCTGTTTTAAGCCCTCCTTTTGGGGGCTTGAAACTCACAACCCCTCTACCAGAAAAACCGTTAAAGCCTTTGCGCCGTGTGCGCCGATAACGAGAGACTGTTCTATATCTGCGGTTTTTGAAGGACCGCTTATAAAAACAGCATGTTTTAGCTCTTTTAGATTCACTCTTTTATAGGCTTCTATCATCGTATCAACTATCTGATCTTTTGGTAAAATGATGACAAGATGTTTACAGATCGAATACAAAGCTCTGTGGCGGTTGTTTTTTTCGTTTATCCAGACAGCGCCGTTTTCTGCAACTGCAAAATCTCCGTGAACTATCGCTACATCTATATCTTCAAGTTCCGTTGCTTTTTTATATTCGTTTGGATTGATATCTGCCGTTTGATAGTCATAGACAGAGGCTGTTTTGAGATTGCCTCCAAAAAGTTCTTCAAGTTTTTTGTTTATATCATCTTTTTTTATAATATATCCCTCTCCCGCCGCATTTTTAAGGGATGTCAAAAAAGAGTCCGTTTTGTCTTTTATCTTCTCTTTTTCTATCTTAAACTCTTCCAACTCCAAAGGAGTTTTTATCTCTCCTGTTTTTTTTAAAATCTTCTCTTTAGAACTCATTTTCTTTTTCCGTATATCTCTTTGAAACTTTTTTTCGCCGGTTTTGGGATCTCTCTCCCCTCTCCCCAGAGATTTAACCTTTTCAAAAAAGGATGAAAGAGAGATAAAGTCTTTCTTGCTATCTCATATAAGAAGGCATTTCTCAAGACAGATGCTCCGATCTTAAATGCCAACCTCTTTTTAAAAGAGACATAACCTTTTTTGACATACTCTTTTCTAAAAGCCAAAAGCTGATGATGGATATCTATCTTTACGGGGCAGATATTTGTGCATGATCCGCAAAGTGTGGATGCAAAGGCAAGATCACCATATTTTTTGAGATCTCTCGTATTTGCCAAAAGTGATCCGACAGGTCCCGCAATCGTATATGAGTAGCTGTATCCTCCGCTTCTTCTGTAAATCGGGCAGGTATTTATACATGCCGCACATCTTATACAGGCAAGTACCTTTTTATGCTCTTTGTCATTGATAATATCACTTCTTTGATTATCAACGATGACGATATGCATCTCTTTTCCCTCTTCGGGGGCATTAAAATGGGTCGTATAGGTTGTTATCGCCTGTCCGGTAGCGCTTCTTGCCAAAAGTCTTGTAAAGATTCCAAGATGTTCTGTCTTTGGGATAATCTTCTCTATCCCCATAGAGGCGATATGAACTTTTGCCACGGATGTACCAAGATCGGCATTTCCTTCATTGGTACAGACAACGATCCCGCCGACTTCGGCTATCGCAAAATTCACTCCCGTTATCGCTCCTTTGGCACTTAAAAATTTCTCCCTCAAATCTTTTCTCGCCTCATTTGTCAGATAAGCAGGATCAAAGTTGCCTTTTTGAGTATGAAGTTTTTCCTCAAAAGTTTTTCCTATCTGCTCTTTTTTCAGATGAATGGCAGGTAAAACGATATGACTTGGAGGTTCATCTCTTAGTTGTACGATTCTCTCTCCAAGATCGGTATCGATCACCTCTATTCCTCTCTTTTTCAGATAAGGATTTAAAGCGCACTCTTCTGTAAGCATTGATTTGCTTTTTACAACTTTTTTGATTTGATGTTTTTTAAGGATGTTATAGACTATCTTGTTATGCTCTTTGGCATCTGTTGCCCAATGGACTTTTATACCGTTTGAAAGCGCATTTTTTTCAAATTCGTTTAGATAGTAAGAGAGATAAGAGAGCGTATGGGATTTTATCTTTTGGGCGGCTTCCCTTAACTCTTCCCACTCTTTTATACTCTTTGCGGCAATATCTCTTTTTTGGCGGACAAACCAAAGAGCCTCATCATGCCATTTTGCATGATCTTCGTTTTTTAAAAACTCCTTTGCGGCTTTAGGATGATTCATCTGCCATTCCTGATAAAATCTCTGCGATATGGACTATTTTGACAGGATATTTTTCATATTTGGCTATGCCTTCAAGATGCATAAGACAAGAAGAGTCAAAACCGGTGATATATTCAGCTTTTGCGTTTATATGATCTTGAAGTCTCTCTTTTCCCATTTTGATAGAGATGTCGGGTTCATTTACGGAAAATGTACCACCAAAACCGCAACACTCATCAGGTCGTTCAAGATCCACGATCTCTATACCTTTTACAAGTTCCAAAAGATACCTTGCTTTTGAAAAGAGAGGTTTTACAAGCTCACTGCCAACTCCCAACTCAAGCTCTCTCAAACCGTGGCAGCTTTGATGAAGCCCTACCCTGTGGGCAAAGGTTACATTAAGCTCTTTTATCTTAACCACATCATATAAAAATTCGCATATCTCATATATGGAGTTTTGAACCTTTTTTAATTTTTCTGACGGCGGGAGATACTCCTGATAGTGGTTTTTGACCATGGAAACACAACTTGCAGAAGGTGAAACGATATAGTCATATCCGCTGAAAATATCAATAAATTTGGATGCCAAAACCCTCGTCTCATCCTCTTCACCGCTGTTTGCAAAAGGCTGTCCGCAACAGGTCTGAGAAAGAGGATATGTAACATCAAATCCCAGATTTTCAAGTATCCCAAGTGTAGCTTCAGCAGCGCGGGGATAGAAAGAATCAACAAAACACGGGATAAAAAGAGCTACTTTTTTCATTTTGTCAGATAACTACAAATGCATAAACTGTGATAAAATTATAATAGTTATAACAAATGTAAACGGCAATACATGACTTTTAAAAACAAAGGGATCTATACCGAAAAATTTCTGATTAAATCCTCTAATACCAAGCCATAACCCCAAAAAGGCTTTTACCAAAAGAACCGTTTGAAAAGTGCTAAGACCATCAGGAGCTATCTCTCCAAAAGCCTGTGTAAAGAGATATATACCTGTTGCCACAGTCAAAAGAAGTGCATTTGGAACTACTTTTCTTACATGTATCATGATAGCTTCTCTGGCCTTTGCTGCCTCCTCATCATCCAAAGTCTTAGACATTTTTGATAAAAAAAGATTATCCGTAAATAAAAAACCGCCATAGACAAATGCCGATAAAAGATGTATCGTATGAATAATAGTATAAGTTATGAGATATCCTTTAGCTGAAATTAAATACCTTATTGTAACAAGAGTCTTATAAAAAATGATTTAAAAGAAGTGATGGCTAAAAAGCGCTATTTTTTTCATTTTGTATAACACTCAAAATATGGGCATTCATCACACTTTTTAAAGTCATCTGCTGCTATCATTTTCCTTCCAAATCAAATACTGTTTTTATCCTCTCTTCTATCTTTTTAATCTCTTCATTATCCAAAGTTGTTAATTTCTCTTTTAAATATTTTTTATCCAAAAAACATATACTATTTACAACTGCAAAACAGTCTTCTTTTAAATTATCTCTTTTTTTTATCTTTACTCTAAATTCATCTGTTACAATATCGTTTTTTGTAGATAACGGGATAACCAAAAAATAGTCATAAATATCTTCTTTGACTGCATAGTTTAATTTATCTGTTTGAAAAATAACAGCAGGTCTCTTTTTACCAAAACTAAAACTATCTTTGCTATTTCCAAAATCAACCAGATAAATATCTCCTCTTAACACTTAACTATCCTTTAGATACTCATTTATGCTATCTATCCCTATATTTAAAATATCATCTAAATTATCTTTTTGATAGGAGTTTTCGAGTAGTTTTTTTTTCTCTTTTGCCCATTTTTTATACTTTATCTCTTTATCTATTTTTTCTATATAAGAAGCATAAGCGACAGGCAAAACAAATGCCCTTGTAGTGTTTGTTCTACTATCAACCAATCTTATTATCTCTTTTGCTTTTGTAATAATTGTAGGATTTGTTGTAATAGTTTTTATACCATATTCTAACATTATTTAGCCTTTGTTCTAACTTTATATCAAGATTATACTAATTTATTACTTACAAATATCTTTTTCAAATGTATATCGTATGAGATATTTTTTGTACTATTGTAACAAGGAGTCTTATAAAAAATGATTTAAAAGAAGTGATGGCGGACAGGGAGGGATTCGAACCCTCGGTACCCGCAAAGGTACGCACCCTTAGCAGGGGTGTGGTTTCAGCCAGCTCACCCACCTGTCCTTGTTTTAAAAGAGATGAAATTATACACAACCCAATATAATATATTCCTTAAATTTTTTCCAAAATCCTTTTTACAACTTCATAAGGATCTTTTGACTGATAAATCGGTCTTCCTACAACGATAAAATCGCTTTTATACTTTTTTGCCGTTTTTAGATCAGCTACTCTTTTTTGATCTTTGCTCTCTTCATTGAACGGACGGATACCGGGAGTCAGAGTCAAAAAGTTCTCATCAGTAGCCTCTTTTATCTGCAAACTCTCAAATACCGAACAGACAACACCGTCAAGATCACTTTGAAAACTATCCTTTGCAAAAGAGATGGCTTTTTTGCTTAGATCTTCATTATAAATCTCTCTAAAAGAGTGGTTGTCAAAACTTGTAAGAGCCGTAACGGCAAGAACCAAAGGTCTTTTATCCGCTCCTTCAAGCCTTTTCATCACCTCTCTCATTGCAATTTTGCCGCTTGAAGCGTGAACATTGAACATATCAACTCCAAGCTCTGCTATCTCCTGCGCAGCGTCTGCCATCGTATTTGGAATATCATAGAGCTTTAGATCCAAAAAGATTTTAAACTCTTCATTGATCTCTTTGATATCTTCTATAACTCTTTTACCCTCTTTTATAAATGTCCTAAAACCGACTTTGAGCCAAACATCAAAATCCCTGATCTGTTTGCAAAGTTTCAGATTTTCTTCATAAGAGGGGTGATCCAAGGCAACGCAGAGTTTCATGAGTACCTCTTTTTTACAGCATCCAAAACTCCGTTTATAAATTTGGTTGCCTTTGCATCCGCAAGTTTTTTAACAATCTCCAATGCCTCATTTATGATAACGGCTCTGTCAAGATCACTGTACATAAGCTCATAGGTACCAAGCCTCAAAATAGCTCTCTCTATCTTTCCGACTTTGCTAAAATCCCAAGACTGCATATGAGAGTTTAACTCTTTGTCAATATCTTCTATGTTTTCCATCACCCCGTTATACAAAGATAAAGCAAACTCTTTTTGTCTGTTTCTTATCTTTTTGTCCTCTAATATTTCATCCAGAAATTTATCAATATCTTTATTGCCGATATCATTGGCATATAAAAGAGTAGTTACAGTTTCCCTTGCCTGATGTCTTGTTGCCATTTTTTGCCTTATAGATTTTTATATAAACTAAGCAGTTCGATCAAACCTGTCATAGCTTCAAAGCCCTTATTCCCCGCTTTACTTCCGGCTCTTTCTATCGCCTGTTCTATCGTATCGGTTGTCAGGATACCGTAAGTAACCGGTTTTTGATATTTTAAAGCCGTATTTGCCACCCCTTTGGTAGCTTCCGCCGCCACATAATCAAAATGAGGAGTACTTCCTCTGATAACAGCTCCCACGCAGCAGACACCGTCATATTTACCGCCTGAGAGAACTTTATCCAAAACAAAAGGTATCTCAAACGCACCCGGAACAAGAATGAGATCAAGATTGTCATCATCTCCTCCGTGTCTTAAAAAAGCATCCCTTGCACCTTCTACAAGTCTGTCTGTTATTATATGATTGAAACGGCTGTTTATCACCGCTACTTTTGTCTCTTTGTTTAAAGATAGATTTCCTTCTATTATATTCATACACTTCCTTTAAAATTATTTAAGAACATCTTCAATTGCAAAGATATCTTTTACAGTTTTATCAAGCTCATCTTTTTTTATCATATTTGCTCCGTCACTTAGAGCGATTGAGGGATCAAAATGTGTTTCAAAAAAGAAACCGTCCACTCCGACTGCCGCCGCCGCCCTTGCCAAAGGAGGAACAAACTCTCTTTTTCCTCCGCTTTTTCCCTCTGCGGATCCCGGCATCTGAACCGCATGGGTAGCATCGAAAATTACCGGCGCAAACTCTCTCATGATAAGAAGACTTCTCATATCCACTACAAGATTACCGTATCCAAAAGAGCTTCCTCTCTCAGTCAGCCAAACCCCTGCATCTTTGGCACTTTTATAATCAATTTCCTTAATTCCTCTTGTATTTAAAACCTTCATCACAGAATATTTCATATCCGAAGGATTCATAAACTGACCTTTTTTGATATTGACAACTCTGTCAGTTTTTGCAGCTTCCACCAAAAGATCAGTCTGTCTGCACAAAAAAGCCGGTATCTGCAAAATATCAACAACCTTTGCCGTATCTCTTACCTGCCATGTTTCATGGATATCCGTCAAAAGCCTGTAACCGAACTTTTCTCTTACTTCATGAAGGATATCAAGCCCCTTTTTCAGTCCGGGACCCCTGAAACTATCCAAACTTGTCCGATTTGCCTTGTCAAAACTTGCTTTAAAATAAAAATCTATCCTCTCATCTTCATGAAATGCTTTTAAACTTTCAGCTATTTTAAAAACATTCTCTTTGCTTTCTATTACACAGGGACCGGCTATCAAAATCATTTGTCATCCTTTACTTTCTTCTCTACCAATCTTCCTCTGATATCTCCAAAAAATATAACATCTTTTAAAACCGCCTTCGTACATATCCCGTCATCATCAAGATTTAGATACAGCTCTCCTCTTTGACTCGAAAAAATCTTCTGGTTTATGATAACAACAAGCAGATGATCATTTGCTTCCAGCAATCTTTTGATCTTGTTATGTTCATTTCCCTTTGGAGTATAGATATTGACATGACCGTCTTTTTTGTTCGCGCCAACGGCATAAAGTATCATCTGGGTATCGGTTTTTAGATCTTTTAGATAGTATTTGAGATTGAAAAAAAGAGTCAAAATGTCATTTTGCGCAAAAAAAGGAAGTTTGTCATAATTGATTTGTGTTTCACCGTTTTCTATACTTGTTCTTTTTATCGAAACAATTTTCTCTTTATAATTGAAAAGATGCTCTTTTATATCTGTTTTTTTACTGTTTTTTCTTATTTTAATAAATTTGTGGGGAACAAGCTTTCCCTCTTTTACCTTTCCGAAACTCTCATAAACCTCTTCTCTGTGTCGGCTCAATTTTGCTGAAAGTCCTGTAGCTTTTGCAGTTACTTTTATATGATAATCCGTTGCATTTTTTTCCAAATACGCCTCAGAAACCCCAACTTTTCCAAAAAGACCAAAAGAGACCTTGTATTTTGCATTTATACTCAATGCAAAAAGGTCAAAAAATAAAATCAGAGATAAGAATATGATCCTCATAAATATCCATTTCAAAAAATTTTCACTATTTTATTTAAATTTTGTTTAAAAGTTTCTATAACAATATGTTTTATCTATAAAGATTCATTATATCGAAACGGCTATTTGTTTTTAGAGTCTATATTTTTGTCCCTTTTGTTACATTCTCCTCCTTTTTTACCTTCTCAAGCTCTTTTTGCATCTGCTCCAAAGCTTTTTGCATCTGCTCGTTCATCTGTTTAAATCCCTCTTTAAATGCTTTTTCTATCTCTTTTACATTGCTGATACCGTTCATAAAAGCTGAAAATATGGTATTTGTTATCTCTTTGGCGCTCTTTTTTGCCATTTCGTCATAAAAATTCTGCAAAGTTTTTTCAGCATCAACTCTCCAGTGTTCTCCGATTTTTAGCAAAATCGTATTAAATACTATATCTTCCGTTTTATTTTTATCATCTTTTTCTGAAAGTTTAAGAGTCGTTTCGGCTTTGGCATTTGTATCATCTTCTATAATGTCTCCTACTTTATAAGATACTATCTGCATATCATCAGGCAGAGAAAAACCATCTATATTTTTATAAACAGTCAGCTCTTTTGCCTTTTGAAAATCATTTTCCATAACCGTTTTCCAAAACATCTCCGTTGTATCTTTAACTGAAAAATTATGTTCCGTACATCCTGTCAGTAATAAAACCATCCATATAAAAAACCAAATACCTTTTTTCACACTACACTCCTTTATATTTTACACTGATAATAGATTTTACTCCCAATCTAATAAATATAAATTAAAAAAAATTTTCTAATTGACTACCAAAAGAACTATAAAGAAAAATATTTTTTGTTCGATATTAAGAGACAATTGCGGCGAAAATCAGCAATAACCTTTACATCAAACTCCAAAACTCCTCCTCGCCGCAATAAATCTTTAAATTTATTTTTGATACAATCGGCAAAAAATTTCAAGGAATTAACAATTATGCCAAATTATTCACAAAATGATTATAAAAAAATGCTTCAAAACGAACAGATAAGCTCCAAAATGCTGGAGACTCTTTTAAAAGCAAGAGAAGAGAAAATTATAGATTTTAAATTGATAGACATAAGAGAAATTTATGAATACACTGACGCGAGTATAAAAGGAACGGATATTTTGTTACCGACAAGCGCCATGCATCTTCATATGAATCTATTGGAAGAGCAAAAAAACGAACATATAATTTTATATTGCAGAACAGGAAACAGAACCGGACATGTAATGATGATTTTGAAAAGAATGGGATTTGCCAAAATCTCCCATTTAACTTACGGAATAATGGATTACAGAGGAGAAATTCTAAGAGGTGCGCCTCTTCCCAACAAACTATGATATAATCTGTTAAAAATTTTAAAAGGATTTTTTATGAAAGTACTTCTTATAAAAGATGTAAAAAGCCTTGGCAAAAGAGGCGAAATCAAAGATGTAAAAGACGGTTACGGCAGAAATTTTCTGATAGCAAAAGGATTTGCAAAACATGCAACCGATGAAGTTATAAAAGAGTGGCAGGAAGAGCAAAAAAGACTCGAAAAACAAAAAGCGGATGAGATAAAAAGACTTGAAGATTTAAAAGATATTTTAGCAAAAACAAAAATAACTATCAAAAGAAAACTCGGTGCAAACGGATCTCTTTTTGGAGCCGTTACAAAAGATGAGATAGCAAAAGAGCTGAAAAGCCAAAAAAAGATAGATATAGACAAAAGATCCATAGAGATAAAACATCCTATAAAAGCAACCGGAAACTATGATATAAAAGCCGATTTGGGACATGGCATACATGCTCCTTTTGAGGTAGAAGTTACAGGAGAATAGATGTTTGAAGCAACCACCATTTTGGGTTACAAAGGAAAAAACTGCGCCGTTATAGGCGGAGACGGTCAGGTAACTTTCGGAAATACCGTACTTAAAAACAATGCAACAAAGATAAGAAAACTTCATGAAGGCAGGATTTTGGCGGGATTTGCCGGAAGTACGGCAGACGCTTTTAATCTCTTTGATATGTTTGAAGAGATACTTGAAAAGAAAAAAGGTGATCTTTTAAAATCAGTTATAGAATTTTCAAAAGAGTGGAGAAAAGACAAATATCTAAGACGCTTAGAAGCGATGATGATCGTCTTAAACACAAAACATATTTTTATCCTAAGCGGTACCGGTGATGTCGTAGAACCAGAAGACGGTACGATAGCGGCAATCGGAAGCGGTGGAAATTTCGCCATCTCCGCTGCAAGAGCGCTTTTGAAACATTCAAATCTGAATGAAGAAGAGCTTGTCAAAGAGTCCCTCAAAATCGCTGCGGGACTTTGTATCTACACAAATGACAATATAAAAATTTATAAATTAGAGGGTTAAAGTTTTATGAATCTAAAACCAAAAGAGACAGTATCATATCTTGATCAATACATTATCGGACAATACAAAGCAAAAAAGGCAATTGCAATTGCTCTTAGAAACAGATACAGGAGAATGCAGCTTGAATCAAGTATGAAAGAGGAGATAATGCCCAAAAATATCCTTATGATAGGATCAACGGGTGTTGGTAAAACAGAGATTGCAAGAAGACTTGCAAAGATGATGAATCTGCCTTTTACAAAGGTGGAAGCGAGTAAATATACCGAAGTGGGGTTTGTGGGAAGAGATGTCGAATCGATGGTAAGAGACCTTGTAACTGCATCCATCAATCTCGTAAAAGCCGAACACAGAGAAAAAAATGCAGACGCCATCAAAAAATATGTTGATAAACAGATAATAGAAAAACTTCTGCCTCCTTTGCCAAAAGGGGCAAGCAAGGAGAAACAGGAGAGTTACAAAAAGAGTTTTGAGAGGATGAAAAAACGCCTTGATGCCGGAGAACTTGACGATCTGAAAATTGAGATAGAACTTCCAAAAGGATCAGGAGAGATAAGCGATACAACTCTTCCGCCGGAAATCATCAAAGTACAGGAATCTTTTATCAAGATTTTGGGTTCAAGAGGGGAAAAGATAAAAAAAGAGGTTACTGTAAAAGAGGCAAGAGAACTTTTAAAGGTAAGCGCAAGTGAAAAACTGATGGACTTTGATGCGATCAAATCGGAAGCTTTGCAAAGGGTGCAAAACGGAGGAATTATCTTTATAGACGAGATAGACAAAATAGCCGTAAATTCCAAAAGTTCAAGCCGTCAGGATCCGAGCAAAGAGGGAGTTCAAAGAGATTTGCTTCCTATCGTGGAGGGATCGGATGTCAATACCAAATACGGTGTTATAAAAACCGATCATATACTTTTTATTGCTGCCGGAGCTTTTCATTTTAGCAAACCAAGTGATCTTATCCCCGAACTTCAAGGTCGTTTTCCTTTGAGAGTGGAACTTGAATCACTTTCTGAAGAGATTCTTTTTCAGATCCTGACTCTGCCGAAAAACTCTCTTTTAAAACAGTATCAGGCACTTTTAAGAACCGAAGATGTCGAGCTTGTTTTTGAAGAGGAGGCTATAAGAGCCATCGCCAAAATATCCCATGCGGCAAATGAGAAAACCGAAGATATAGGCGCAAGAAGACTTCATACGGTTTTGGAAAAGGTGCTTGAAGATATCAGTTTCACAGCAGACGAACACGCCGGTGAAACGATACTTGTAACAAAAGAGCTGGTACATGAGAAACTTGATATGATCATCGAAGATGAAGATACCGCAAGATATATTTTATAGGAAAAAGAGTTGGACAAAGAGACAAAATCGGGATTTGTAAGTATCGTAGGCAGACCAAATGCGGGGAAAAGCTCACTTTTAAACTGGCTTATCGGCGAAAAACTGACAATGGTATCCCACAAAGCAAATGCCACAAGAAAGAGAAGCACAGCAATAGTCATGCACGAAAACAACCAGATTATTTTGGTTGATACACCGGGTATTCATGAGAAAGAGAGACTTTTAAATCAATTTATGCTTGAGGAGGCATTAAAGGCGATAGGGGATTGTGATCTGATACTTTTCCTCTCCGTTGTTACCGACTCATTGGAACACTACAAAAATTTTTTAAAACTGAACAAAAAAAACACCCCCCATATCATACTTTTGACAAAAGTTGATATGGTAAAGGGTGAAGATGTGCTGAAAAAACTTGAAGAGTTTAAAAAATATCAGGATAAATTTCTATCCGTTATACCTCTCTCCATCAAAAAGGAAAGTTACAAAAAATATCTTTTGGACGAAATAGCAAAAGCACTCCCAATCCACCCCTATCTGTATGATCCGCAGATCCTTACAACTTCCCATTACAGAGATATTTACAAAGAGTTTATCCTCGAATCCGTTTTTGATAAAACCTCAAAAGAGATACCTTACGCAACAGATGTCATTATAGACAGGATCGAAGAGGGAGAGAGGCTTGAGAAGATCTACGCCACGATTGTTACCGAAAGCAAGAGCCAGAAAATGATCTTGATAGGCAAAAACGGACAGACTCTAAAAAGAATAGGAAAATATGCAAGAGAACTGATAGAAAACCTAAGCGGTAAAAAGATATACCTGCAACTTTTCGTCTCCGTAAAACCCGGATGGAGCAAAAACAAAAAAACACTTTCAAAGTTGGGATATAATATCTAAATTTTAATATTATAAACACCCAACATTAATTACTTTCATATTTTGTCGATATTGTGTTAGAAACTAAAGGGCATCTTCTCTATGTCCTTAAATTAATGCAAGTAGGTAAAATATGGACAGGAAAACCAAAAATGCCGTTGTTACAATAGATCCTTATAAACAGACAGCTTTTGTCTATCAAAACAATGAGATAAAAAATACGAAAATTGATAAATTCAAGAGTCATAATTTTTATATCTCTTATATCTATACAAAAGATATTATAAGCGCTTCTATCGAACTTAGTCAGAATATTCCCGAAGAGGATCTAAAAGATGTTATAGAAATAAAAGCCTATGAGGAGTTGGGACTTGACTCTGCAACAGAGTATAAAATACTCTTTTTTGAAACTCCCAATGAGGGAGGCAAAGAGAGACATTTTAACATCTTTGCTCTCAATAAAGAGTTATTAGAAAAAGATTTTGAACCTATAAGTAAAAAATTAAAATATATAGATTATATAACCTCCGCACCCTTTTTGGTCAAATCTCTGTACGACAGAGAAATATTAGAAAAAAACAGTATAGACTGTTTTATCTATTTTCAGGAAGAAGATACATTTTTAACCATTTACAAAGAGGGTGAATATATCTACTCAAAATCTCTCCAATATTCGCTCAATACAATGACGGAAAAATTTTGCGAATATGTGGGAGAGAGGATAGATGAAAATGAATTTTACAATCTCATCATAAACGAAGGACTGAAAAGTTCCAATTTCTCATATCAACAGGCATTGATGAAACTTTACGGAGAGATATTTCTTTATATAAACGATGTTTTAAATTTTGCAAAACGGGCATACAATATAGAGTATATAAATAAAATCTATATAGGTTCTCAAATAGGTGTCTTTAACGGAATCGATGAATATTCAAAAAACTATCTAAATTTGGATTCATTGGAATTTAAATTCAATATTCCCATCAAAGCGCCTTATTATATAGATCAACTGCACTATCTGATGATACTTACAGCCACCCATTATCAGGAAAATCTGGATGATACCTTCAACATATCACCGTTTAAAAGACCTCCGACTTTCAAACACAGACCAAGCGGAAAACTTTTGATGGCAGCAGCGGCAAGTTTGATCATATCTATGGCATACCCTCTTTATCAGATAGGTTTTGACACTTATCTAAAATATGATCTCAATAAAATAAACAATCAATATAAAAAAATATATGCCCAGACTTCCGCTTTAAGAGCGGAGTTAAAAGTACTTTCCGATAAAAAAAACCAGATAAACAAAATATATCAGACAGAAAAAGGAAAATTGACCTTTAGAGAGAAACTGCTAAACGAGATCTATCGCAAAAAAGTCTCTTATCCGATGAAAGCACTGATACTTGCAGATCTTTTTAAAAGTGTCAATGCCCATCAGACAAAAGTTTTGAAAGTTGACAACAATACAACCCAGATGATTTTGACAGTTTACAGTAAAAAAGACAAAAGAATCACAGAACTTATCAAAGCATTGGCAAATCAGAGCAAATATGATATCAGTACGGAGGAGATCAAAAAAGATTCCAACAAAAGTATCTATATCAGTGATATAAAGGTGAGATTAGATGAATACTAATGAAAATATTTTAGAACAGATCGATACGGCATTAAAAGAGAAAAAACCATCAGAAGTCAATATGATCTATATGGCGATTATTGCGCTGTTTGGTTTTTTGGTTTATCAGTTTGTTTTTCCTGTAACAGACAGCAATCTGAAAAAAACACAAAAACAGATAAATACCATGAGAACAAAACTGAATGCCGAAGTTTCTTATCTGAGGTCTAAAACAGTCAATAACGATTCAAAATACTATGTCAAAAAGCTAAATGCCGATATTAAAGATCTTCAAAAAAACTTGGAAAAAACTAAATACGAGAATGATTATGTCGATAATAAGTTAAAGGAACTAAGTTATTTGCTCTTTAATGATGCAAACTGGGCTAAATTTTTGGACAATATATCATATCTGGCTCAAAAAAACAGTGTTTCGATAAATTATATAAGAAACAGGTTTAATGAGATAAATATCCAAAAAGTTGAACAGGTTTTGGAAATCAATATTGACGCAAACGGAAAATTCAATAATATTATGAATTTCATCAATGCTATTGAAGAGAGCAAACTGGTTGTTGATATATACTCTTTGCACCTTGAAGGTAAAAAAAGAGTCAATGCAAGATTTAAAATTGCAGTATGGGGGATGAAATATTGAAAAAATATACAATTATATTTATTTGGATACTTTCACTGTACGGTTCACCACAGGTTGATCCGAAATTGCAACAGGAGTTGTCCAAATTTGATGACATTTTCATTCAGATAGGCAAAAAAAGAGAGGGAATAAGTCCTGTTGCCATCAACAAAATCAAAGATCCTTTTATCTATAAAAGAGAGATCAAAAACATCGTTAAAACAAAAAACGGTAAAAAGGTTATAACACCCAAAAAAATTGTTCTTAAACTGTCCGCCATTATCAACAACAAAGTCAAAATAAATGATAAATGGTACCGTTTACGCCAAAAAGTAGGAAATTACAGATTGGTCAGGATCAAAAAGGGTTCTGTCCTTTTAAGACAGGGAAGAGAAAAATTAAAACTATTTTTAAGGAAAAGAGATGCTAAAATCAAATTCACTATCCGTTAATAAATGGCTACTACTGTTAATATCAATAGCCTTTTTAACTCTCTCAAATGTAGAGGCTGCACAAAGCTGTAAATATCGGGTTTTTAATATTCAAGTTTCCGAAGAGATTACAACTTATGATCTGCTGACACAGCTTAGTGACGAGTGCGACTTTAGCATAGTAACAAAGGATTCGGTTGCAAACAAGACTCTAAAAGAGAAAATATTTGGAATAAATGTCAAAAATATGACAATAGAAGAGATTTTCAATCTTTTACTTTTTGACAAAGGTTTGGAGTATGAGTATAAAAACGGTATTTTAAAAATATATGCCATATTTACAAAAACTTTTCAGATAGATTATGTAAGTACCAAAAGAACGGGCAAAAGCAATACCGATATTACTCTAACAGGTGATTCAAGCAATGGCAGCGGTTCATCTTCGGGAGGAAGCAGTGGTGGCGGAAACAGCGGTAAATCCTCATCTGGAATGTCTATCACTTCAAATGAGACATTTGATTTTTGGAAAAAGATGGATAAAGAGATAGGCTCTATCCTAAATACTCCCCAGGATGATTTCAAAGCTCCCGTTCCTATCATCAACAAAGAGGGAGGTCTTATAACTGTTACGGGAACAAAAAAGCAGTTAAACAGAATATCAAAATATATAGACAAACTGATGAACAGACTGCACAAACAGGTGATGATAGATGTAAAGATACTATCCGTTACTTTAAACAATTCAAGAACAATAGGGATAGACTGGAATCAGCTTTATAAAATGCAAAATTTCAAAGCAAGTTTCGGACTGTTAAATACAAATAATCTATCTCAGTTAAGCGGAAGCGAGATCTCGGAATTTGGCGACTCTTTTCCTTCTGCACACCCTACTTTTTTTAAACTGACAGGTGCTGCATCTTTGGCGGAGTTGATAAAATTTTTAAAACAACAAGGAGATGTAACATCGATCTCAAATCCCAAAGTTGTAACTCTAAACAACCAACCGGCACTTTTCAGCTCCGGAGAACAGCTCTATTATAAAAGGCTTGAGAGTACGACAACAAGTTCAACATCGACAACAACCGCCCAAAATGAGATCATAGAGTCTATCTTTGCCGGAATACTGCTTGATATTACACCGGAGATCACAGATGACAACAGGATTATTTTAAAAATAAATCCGTCAATCAGTTCGATCAAAGATACGCAAATCCAAAACTCATCCGATGTCAGAACCATTCCGCCTGATCTTTTGAAAAAGCAGATCTCATCTGTTGTAAAAGTAAAAGACGGAGAGAGAGTGATACTTGGAGGTCTTATCGATACAAAATACGGAAATGATGTTTCAAAAGTTCCTCTTTTGGGGGATATTCCGGTTATAGGAACACTCTTTAAAAAGGATCAGAGGATTAAAACAAGAAATGAGCTTGTTATCATCATAACACCTCATATTATAAAAAACGGAAAAGCAAGATCAAAAATATCTCTTAAAAACTTAGGATACTCAAGGATAAAAAATGAATAATTACAAACAGATAAAAAATATTTTTGTAGAAGGAAATAAATTTGATTATGTCAATCTGACCCAATCGGTAATGGCATACAAGAAACTTAGAGAGGCTTTGAAAAAGCCTCTAAAGCTTATACTTCTCTATGGAAAACCGGGAACGGGAAAGACTTTTCTTTTAACAAAACTATATAATGATTTAAAAAAAGAGTATCCTATCATATTTTTTCCTACACCATATTTTGATGAGATAGAATTTTTAAATACCATTTACAAAAAGATATTTAAAGAGGAGCCTCCAAAATCCATCTCCTATGACTCTTTTTTCTCCTATCTGATTTCCAAAATGAAAAAAGAGAATATAAAACCTGTTACCATTTTGATAGATGAAGCACAGCTCTATCCTCCGATATTGATCGAAAAAATTCGTCTGATGGCAGATACAAGAAAATTCAAATTTCTTTTTACCGTGCATAAAACCGATGAAGAGGATACACTGGCAAAAGACTACTTTAAAACAAGAATCTGGGAGACCATTGAGATAAAAAGCATATCAATAGAGGAGTTAAAACTCTATCTTGAAAAAAAACTTGTTTATCACAATCTTTTTAACTATCTCTCTTTGATTCATGATACCCAGTACAGACTTATTCACAAATTTTCAAAAGGCAATTTGAGAGAAACCAACAAACTTTTATATAAAAGTTTTGAGATATGCGAATATTATGAAAATAATGAACCATCAAAATTGAATCCGAAAAAACTGAAACCAAAAATCTTAGAGATGGCAGCCATCGATTTAAGGATAATTCATGCTTAGTGATCAAGAGATTAGACAACTGGAGAAGAAGTGGTTTGGTTACAAACTAAAAGAGCAGTCAAGAAAAGCTCTTTTTACGGCAGGTGCTCTTATAGTCGTGGGAAGCGGTATCTTCTTATACACATATTCGGCTAAAATACCGCTGCTTTTAAAGGAGGTCAAAAAAGAACTTCCTTTTCCAAAGAAATCAAAGGAGCAAAAAGAACAAAAAACGGCAAAAGCAGAGCCAAAAAAGAACAGTGGGCAAAAAAAACAGGTTCTTGCTCTAAATACAAAATTTTTGGAGAATATTCAAAAAAATCCTCCAAAACCTTCAACAGTTCATAAAAAAAAGGAAGAGGCGGTTAAATTTAAAAAACCAGATATCAAAGCTCTCTCCCTGACAGAAATAGAGGAGGAAAAACCAAAAATAAGGATAGAGAGTAAAAAAGTGGATACTCTTACATTTTTAAAGAAAAAATTTGAAGCAACCAAAAAAGCAGATTACGCTTTGATGGTGGCAGAAGAGTATTATGAGAAAAAAAATTATAAAAAAGCTCTCAAATGGGCGATAAAAGCAAATGATGCGGATGCAAGTAATGAAAAAAGCTGGATACTGTTCGCAAAATCAAAAACAAAACTCGGAAGGAAAAAAGAGGCTATAAAAGCCTTGAAGATATATCTTCAAAACAGAGAATCCCAAAGAGTTTTCAATATCTTGGAACAAATAAGAAGCGGAGATCTTCGTGGTTAAAATTCTCCTTTCTGCTTTTGTTGCAATCACTCTTTTTGGAGGGGATATCAAAGATATCCTCCTCTCCTATAAAAACGAACAATACTGGAAAACATGCAACAAATGCACTCTCTCTTTAAACCTTTACGGCAAAAACAGTGATTTTTTAAACTTTTGCGCACTCTCCTGCCTCAAAGCCGATGATCTTGACAAAATATATCCGTTTGTAAAAAGACTCAAAACTTCACCCTCGGATCGGGCAAACATGATATATTTTATGACTATCCTTTACCAAAAAGAGCTTCTTTTTCACTCCATAATCGATAAAACAGATATATCCTCCATAAAACTTCCTAAAATAAATTATATTTTATCCGATATATTTGTGAAATATGTCAATAAAAACTATACTAAAAAAGGAAATGTTTACATATTCAAAGATGATAAAAATCCTTTGATTACTTACAAACTGAGTATAGAGGAGATGGAAGGCGAAAAGAAAATTTTCTTGAAAACATTTAAAAAGAAAATTATCACAAAAACAAGGATCTATTAGCTAAAGGTGCAAAATGCAAAATTTTAATCAAAATATAATCAATTTTCTTCTAAAAAACAGAATTATAAACAATAACAAAGCCAAAGAGATAGAGCAGGAACTTGAAGAAAACGAGACCAACATAGGCGATCTTCTCATCAAAAAGGGATATTTTCCCAAAAAAAACATTATTGTTCTTCTTTTGGAACTCTATAAAAACAATTTTATTACTTTGGAAGAGATAAGAGATCATTTCAGCGTCAATATAGAAGAGTTCCTGCAAAAACTGGCAGATAATCTGAAAATTCCCTATATCGATTTTGATTCGACCGATATAAATTATACTTTGGCTTCAAAAGCACCTCTTGAATATCTCAAAAAATATTTTGCTCTCCCTTTCAAAGAGGATGAAATCAATGTTTATGTAGCATTAAAAGATCCTTTAAATATAACCATTCAGGAAGTAATACAGAGAATCTTTCCACGAAAACTGATAAAAGTCGTGATCGCAGATCCCGATCAGATAGAAAAACATCTGCACAAACTTGAAACCAATGCAAAGATAAAAGATCTCATAGAAGAGATAAGAAAAGAGACAACTACAAATGCAAATGACAACCCAAAAGAGTCTTCGGGAGTACTCAAACTCATAGAGATCATTTTAAAATCCTCCATTTTGGCAAGAGGAAGTGATATTCATATAGAACCTACAAAAACAAACTGTATCGTAAGAACAAGAATAGACGGAGCATTGTCGGAGATGTTTATTTTTGACAAAGATATCTATCCTCCGCTCTCTTCCCGTATAAAACTTCTCTCAAATCTCGATATCGCAGAAAAGAGAAAACCGCAAGACGGAAGATTTTCGGCAACTATACTCAACAAGGAGTTTGATTTTCGTGTCTCGACACTCCCTATCGTAACCGGCGAATCTATCGTTATGAGGATCCTTGATAAATCCAAAGTTATGATAAAACTCGAAGATCTCGGTATGCAAAATAAAACATATGAGACATTTCACAAAGCCATGCACGCTCCCTACGGCATCATTTTTGTAACAGGACCTACCGGAAGCGGTAAATCAACAACTCTTTATGCCGCACTAAATGCGATAAAAAGCATAGAAACAAAAATCATCACTGTCGAAGATCCGGTAGAGTATCAGGTAAATATGATCCAGCAGACTCAAGTCAATGAAAAAACCGGTCTTACATTTGCAAGTGCGCTTAGATCCATTTTAAGGCAGGATCCCGATATCATAATGATAGGAGAGGTAAGAGATCAGGAGACTTTGAGAATTGCCATTCAGGCGGCACTTACAGGTCATCTTGTTTTTTCAACCCTGCACACAAACGACGCCATAAGCGCTGTTACAAGGGTTATAGATATGGGAGTTGAGCCTTATCTTGTAAGTGGTGCTTTGGCTGCGATAGAGGCACAAAGACTTGTCAGAAAACTCTGTCCTCATTGCAAAACACCGACTATCTTGCCGGATCATATGTTAAAAAACATAGAAAAAGATCTACCCGTAAACTATCAGTTTTACAAAGCAAAAGGATGTGAAAAATGTTCTCAGACAGGATATATAGGAAGAGAGATGGTTTCTGAAGTTTTGGGTATCGATACCACACTCTCAAGTATGGTGGCAAGAAACGCTTCCAAGGAGGAGATGTTGAAATATGCGATAGAACAGGGATTTAAAACAATGTACCAAGACGGCATATTAAGGGCGGCAAAAGGGATAACTACAATAGAAGAGATATTTAGGGTGGCAAAATAATGAAATACTTTGAAGTAAACTATCTGGCTAAAGGTAAAAGGGACAAAACAGTGGTTAAAGCTGTCAATAAAGTGGAAGCTTTAAATATCGCAAAATCAAATATTGCGGGAACTATTTTAAAAATAAACGAAACAGCGATACCGGTTGAGGATCAGATAAGACATTTTTCAAAATATCTTAACGATTCATATTTCAAAGGAAAGATAAAAACCGAAAATCTCATCTCCTCCATTCGTCAGCTTGCAGTTATGACAAATGCAGGAATACCGATCCATGACAGTATCAAAGAAGTCGTAAAATCGGCAAGTGACAAACAGGTAAAAGAGATGTTTGGCAAAATAGATGAAGAGTTAAATGCCGGACACAGTCTCACCGAAGCAATGCAGCAGTTTAGAGCAGAAGTGGGAGATGTTACGATAGCGATGATAGAGCTTGGAGAAAACACCGGTAATATGGCAGAATCACTCCAAAAACTTGCAATGATTTTAGAAGAGATGCTTGAAAACAAAAGAAAATTTAAAAAAGCGATGCGTTATCCGATAACGGTTACGATAGCGATCATTATAGCTTTTACGATTATGATGGTATATGTTGTTCCAAAATTCAAAGAGATATTTGAAAAATTTCACTCCGAACTCCCTCTTCCCACAAAAATTCTTCTTTTTATGGAGAGTGCGGTAAACCATTACGGTATATATCTTCTGGCGGGAATTTTCATAACAATATTTTATATAAAATTTATGTATAAAACAAATCAGGGATTTCAAAAACAGTGGGACAGGAATATCCTAAAAGTCTATCTCATCGGAAATATCATATACTATTCGACAATGAGCCGTTTTATGATGATCTTTACAGAACTCATAAGGGCGGGTATTCCCGTAGTCGATGCTCTTGATACGGCGGTACTTACCACAGAAAACACCTATCTGAAAGAAAAACTCTCTTTGGTAAAAGTTTCGGTAGAAAGAGGTGTTAATCTAACGGAGTCTTTTAAAGAAACAGAACTTTTTGAAGGAATGCTTATACAGATGATAAAAGCCGGAGAACAAGGAGGTGCTTTGGATCAGATGCTAGATAAGGTTGCAGAATATTATAAACTGAAATTTCAGGATCTAATCGATAATATCTCCTCTTATATAGAACCTATCATGCTGGGTTTTATAGCGGGAATGGTTCTTCTTTTGGCTCTTGGAATATTTATGCCGATGTGGGATATGGCACAGACTGTCAAAAAAGGTTAAAAAAGAGGGATAAAACCCTACTTTTTAACCGTGATCTCATTTGATTTGCTTTTTGGAGAGTTTCCAAAATCATTAAACGCACTGACAAAATACCGATAGGTTACACCATCTTTTGCATCTTTGTCTATATATTCATCATTGTTTGCATCCAAAATCGCTATGATGATTGATGTTTGACCGCTCTCTTCTCTCTCAAGATAAAATCCTATCTCATTGTCAGAGTTATCCTGCCATGTTATTTTTACACTGCCATCACTTTGCTGTTTCACCGATACCAAAGAGGGAGTTTTGGGAACGGTTCCTCCAGAGATCGTAACTTCATTGGAAGTTGCCCAGTCTGAAATTCCGTTATCATTCATCGCAAGTATCTGATAACTGTAAACAGAACCCGGCTGAACATCCTCATCGGTATATTCTGTTATATCGCTTTTTACAAAAGCTATTACACTCAATGTCCCGTCAGAATTGTTTCTTGTGATATAAAAACCGTTTTCATTATCAGAGTTATCCTGCCATGTAAGTTTTACTTTGCCGTCCATTGCTCTTGCTTTAAAATCAGAAGGAGCCGCCGGAATCTTGTCTCCCCCTATTTTTATACTGTTTGAAAGTACTCTTTTGGAAACTCCGGCACTGTTGAGAGATGCTATATCATACTGGTAAACACCGTCTTTAGATACATTTTTATCCACAAAAGAGGTTGTATCTGCCGCAAGGGTAGCTATCTTTTCAAAAGTACCGTCAGGATTTTTTCTTGTTATGATAAAATTCTGTTCATTATCTGATCTGTCTTCCCATCTTAAAAGAACCGTTTTATCATCCTTTAGAGTTGCCGTAAAATTTGCCGGTGCTTTTGGAGCGGTAATCTCAACGATTTTTATCTTATTTGAAAAAACAGGAGTTGATTTGCCAAATTCATTTACAGCGATTATCTCATAACTGTACTCTCCTCCTGTTTTTAACTTTGTATCTTTGTAACTTGTCGTATTTGCCGGTAAGATGGCAACGATCTCGGCACTTCCATCAGGATTGTGTCTTGTGATGTAAAAACTGTTCTCATCATCGGAATTATCAACCCATGTCAAAACAGCCTCTTTGTTACCTCCGAGTCTTGCCACAAAATCACCCGGTGATACCGGTGCGCTTCCCCCTTCTGTCAAAACAATATCAGAAAGAGCCGCCTGTGAAAGACCAAATTCAGTTGAGGCTCTAAGTTCATACTGATATCTGGTATTTGGCAAAAGAGAAAAATCTTCATAATCTTCCGTCAGCGGATCAAGGATGGCTATAACCTCTCTTTTACCGCTGTCAATCTCTATCCTTGTCAGATAATAACCGTCAATTCCGTCAAGTTTATCCCAAAATATATAGGCACTGCTTTTGCCCATGGCAAATGCATAGAGATCTTTTGGATAGAGATTATGAGTATAAATCTTATATATTTCAAGTCCTCCCCTCCCCGACGCTGAAAGAGCAAGATCATAATTGAAAAGAACATTGCCGTCAAAAGAATTTATATCAACGAAGCTTTCAGGATAAATATTACTGAAATCCTTTATATTCACCATCTCCATACCACTGTTTTTTATCCCAAGCAGAGCATGATCTCCCCGTAGTTCAAGAGACATGATAGAACCCGTTACATTGTAGGTACTTTTTAAAACGGGAACTTTTACATTTGAAATATCATATATCTTCATGCACCTCTCACATCCCGCATATAAAAATCTGTCTCTTACCTTCAGGGTATAAATACTCTTCCCGACAGATATCCTCTTTTCCAAAAAAGGCAGATAGGGATAGGAGATATCAACTATACTGATACCTTTTATCCCATCGGCTATATAGACATAATCACCTTTTACACTCATACCAAAAACATCTCCCCCCGTGAGGAAATCTCCGGTTTTTAAAGGATCTTTGCCATCTGAAATATCATAAATATCAAAACCTCTTTTGCCTTTTGATACAAAAAGAAAATCATTTTTTATATAACACCCGCCGATTTCATTGCCTGTTTTGAGAGTTTTGATGATCTTTGGAGTTTTCGGTCGTATCACATCGGCAATAATAATTTTTCCCTCTTTTACCATGATATAGGCATATCTTCCTTTCAGACAGACAGATGAAACCGCAGAATCAGTATTTATAAAAGAGACAAGTTTCGGTTCTTCTTCGTTAGAGATATCTACAACATGAACTCCAAAATATCCGTCTGCCATATAGGCATATCTCCCTCTTGAAACAACACTCTTTGCAAATAGATCTTCTCCTATATATCTTGCATAATGTTTTGGATTTTGAATATCTGAAATATTTACCGTCTCTATCCCTGTACCTTCTCCGCTTAGATAGAGATATTGCCTGTTTTGAGCTATAAAAGATGTTGTTTTCTCTTTTGTTTCATAAGAAGAGAGTATCACAGGATTTAGAGGATCTAAGATATTCATTATCTTTATATTTTTATCTCCCTCCAAAACAAAAAGAAGATCTTCATAGATATAGATTTTGGAAAAATAGCTTTTTGTAGAGATAAAAGCCGCCTGTTTTGACCAGTCCAAAGCTTTGGGATTTTGCACATCCATCACCAAAAGCCCCTGATTTGCATTTGTTATATAAAGATATCTTCCCTTTAACGCCATATCGATATCTTTTTGATTTATCCTGAATTTTCTTTCAAAAAAGGGATTTGAAGGATTTGAGATGTTAATAACCTCGATACCGAAATGATTATCCAGCAAAAAGGCTGTATTTCCTCTGATGATAAGCTTTTTGGCAAACCCCGGAGTATCCAAAGAGCCGACTTTGAAAAAATGTTTTTCATTTGAAACATCTACTACGATTACACCCCTCTCTTTGGATGCAAGATAGGCATAGCCGTTTTGAATCTTTATATCCAGTATCTCGATATCTCTCTCTTCATATTCGCTTATCTTTTTGGGATATGCCGGATTGTTTAGAGAATAAAGAGCAAAACCTCCATTTTTAAATGCCGCATAAAGCTTTCTCTCTTTTGTATCGACAAATAAAGAAGTAACCTCCTTTTTCAGAGTAACAAAAGAGACCTCTCTAAGATTTAGAGGATCGCTTAGTGTTACTACCCCTATTCCCTGCCGATTGGCACTGTAAAGGTATCTTCCTCCAATCTTCATATCGTTTATAATGCCCCCGTAAATCCCTGTTTTTTGCAAGGAGATGGAAGCAAAACCGCCACTTAAAAGCAAAACCACCCAAAATATCACTCTGATAACCAAAGAGAACACCTTTTTTCCTTTTTATCTGCCTATTTGTTTATTGCCGATTATAAAATCACCGTAACGCCCTATCTGTTTATTAAACTCATCTATTGTAAATTCTTCATCATGATAATAGATCTTTGGAGTATAGCCTCTTGCAAAAATTTTATTGTTTACAAAATTGTTATCTTTTATGGAAGAGCTTTCCTTGTGTTTGTCAAATACTTCAATCACACAATTTTGATAAGGTTTATTAAATATCTTCTCTCCGCAGTTGATAATAAAATTGCCGCTTATCGTATTTTTCTCTTTCTCACTGTCTTTTTCATAGCTGACGACAGATATTGCCGCTTCATCACAGTTTATAAAAATATTTTCAGTTATATAGTTGTTTTTTGCATACGCCTGTATCCAGATACCCTGTCCCGCTCCGTATCCTTGATCTTTTTTGATTTGTGAATTATAGATATTGCCAAAATAGTTTCTATACACTGCATTTTCTACTCCGCCAAACTGGTTTCTTGCACCGAGGTTTGTAAAAAAGTTTGAAGTAAAGCGGTTATGTGCACATGTGATACCTTCGGTTGTAAAACCGTGCATATAAGGAACTTTGCTTCCGTCTATCCTGTTTGAGATAAATTCGTTAAAAGAGATATTGCCACCGTTTTCTTCCGAAGAGAAGAGATTTATCGCCGAATGTCCCCAGTTTGTAACACTGCAACCGATTATTTTGTTTTGTGAGGCTTTTCCTACAAGAAAGATTCCGTCTTGTACTCCTCTTGAAGAGTGAAAACGGTAATTTTTAAAATCAAATCCCGAATCAATACTGCATCCGTCCAAAATATTATAATCCGAAGAGGCGTTTGAATCAAGTGAATTTGTTATTTCAACCCCGACAAAAGCACCCTTTCCGACAGAACAGTCTGTAAAGTTTACAAAACTGCTTCCTCTCAAAGCTACGGCATATTTTCCGCCTTCTATACTCAGATTTGAAACCGTAATATTTTTGGAATTTTGGATACTTAAAGTATCTACATTTATATTGTTGATTTTTAATTCATCTTTTAATTTATCAAGATTTCCCGTCTCTCCCCTGATAAAAAGATACAGATAATTCTCTTTATCTTCAAAAAACCATCTGATACTATCTTTGCACTCTTTGCATCTTAACTCTTCAAAAAGCATAAGTCTTAGTTTTTCGTCATTTTTTATCCATATACGAACAGCTTTTGGATCAAAATATTCAAATTTCTCAATTGGCAGTTTGATTCTTACAATGTAATCAATAAAATCTTTTATATCTTTAAAATCATTTGTAATTTGCTGTTTGGTCTGTGTTGATAAAAGAGAGTAATTTTGCATAAACCGGTAACTTAAATTTTGAAAACTCGTATCATTTAGATCGACTTCTTTATCTTTTGAGTAAAAAATTTCAAAAGTTTGATTTTCTTCAAAAGGTATTTCCCGTACGGAGGTAATAACAGGTAAAGAGAGATTAACATCTCCATAACTCCCTATAAAAATATCACTTTTGTTTTTAACTAAGACTTTTTGATAAAAAATATCTCCCCTTTTAAATTTTACACTGTCTCCTGAATTTAAATTATTAAATACTGATGAGATATTATGAGATATTATTTGATCATTTTCATCCTGAACAACAACTTTGTCCTCTAAAGTATAAATTCTGTATTCTTTTGCAGTCAAAGAAGATATCACCAAAAACAGACAAAGAAAAAGAATTTTTACTTTGGTCATTAATTAAATACCTTTCGTTTTTTATCGTTTTTATTAAATAAATTTGGTAAATTATAACATAAAAAAAGCAAATGCAAACCACTTTGAAATGTTTATTCCAAAAAAATCTGTTTTTGGATAAAATCATATAAAATTTAGGAGAACAGCAGTTATGAAAAGATACAGACACTATACAAAAGATAAAGCCATCATACTTTCCTGCTTTGGCTCTATCGTAGAGAGTGAAAAATATTTTGAATTAAAAAAATATATAGAAAAAGAATTTGAAGGAATAGACATTTTTCTTGCTTTTAGTTCCAGAATGGTTATCAAACTCTCCCAAAAAAAAGGGATGGATTTTAAAAACCTTCCTCAGGTTTTGGCAGATGTCGATATGAAGGGATATAAAAAGATCATTATTTCATCAATCAACCTCTTTCCTACCGATGAACATGAGATGGTTAAAAAGACTGCAAAAGGTTTTTCTCTTTTCAGCCTCGCAAATATAAGAGTCTCCAAAGCTGTTTTTACCAAATCAAAAGAGACTACCGACTTTTTAATCTCTCTAAACAAAAAGCTCTCAAAACAGGATACCGCAAATCTTTTTATCATTCACGGAACACCTCTTTTGGATATAGAGGGTTCAAATTCTATCTCTTACATCGAAAATCTTTTACCAAAATTAAATCCTTTGAATTTTACCTGCTCTTTGGAGGGTTCAAATCCCTTTTTTGCCCTAAAAGAACATCTAAAAGAGGAGTTTGGAAGAAATTCGGTCAAAAAAGTGCAAATTATTCCGATGCTTCTTGTCAGCGGAAACCATTTTGTCAAAGATATGGTTGAGATAAAAAATGAACTTGCAGATGAGTTTGAAACTTTTATCGCACCTTCTCTTACAAAAAGCGATAAATTCAATCTGATCCAGATGCAAGAGATACGAGATATCATTGTATCCAATATAAAAGAAGAGATCAAAAAGTCAGGAGAGTAGTTGAAAAAATTGTATATGGTCTCTTTGGGACCCGGAGATTATGAACTTATAACTTTAAAAGGCATTAGAGCTTTGCAAAAAAGTGAAGCTGTCTGTATCCCCACAAAAAGCAGAGACGGAAGTTTCAAAAGATCAATAGCCTATAAAATAGTAAAAGATATTTTGGATGATTTTGGTTTTGAAAAAAAACTCGTACCAGTTTTTGTTCCTATGAAGTTCAATCCCAAAGACTGGGAAAATCAGGCGGATACCGTTTACAGGGCATTGAACAGATACAAAAAAGTTTCATTTGTTACTTTGGGAGATGCGGGAATTTACAGTACAATATATTATATGCTTGATATAATAAAAAAAAGAGATTACAGTGTATGGGAAAATTGTGAAGTGATTGCAGGTGTTACATCTTTCTCTCTCTCGTCGGCAAAGATAAAAAAACCACTCTGTCTAGGAGACAGCAGACTTGAGATCATACCTTTTTCAAACCAAAATGCGAAAAAAACAAAAGTCTATATGCGCCCTTTCAAAGATATGAAAACAGATTTTTTGAAAGAGAGTGGAGAGTTTTACACTTTTGAAAAACTGGATCAGGGAGAAGAGAGGATATCAAAAGGAAAACCCAAAATGATAAAAAATTATATGACTTTAATTATAGATTTTATAAAAAATGAAACTACTTAAAATTATACTGCTTCTTTTTCTGTTTACACAATCTTATGCAGATGAAAAGGAGTTTATCACAACTCTTTACCAAAATATACTTTTAAGAAGTCCCGACAAAAACGGACTTGAATATTATGAAAAATCTCTAAAAGAGGGCAAGAGCGCAACTTTTGTCGCAAAAATATTTTTTGACTCAAAAGAGTTTGAAGATCAGAATCTAAGCGATGAAGAGTATATAAAACGACTCTATAAAACTCTTCTAAACAGAAAAGAGGACAAAAGCGGATTTGAGTACTGGAAAACAGAGCTTGAAAACAAAAGAGTTTCAAAAAACACTCTTTTTTACAAATTTGCTTTTTCGGATGAGTTTTACTCTCTGTGCCACTCCTACGGGATAAAAGCTTACGACAAAGAGGATCTAAAAGAGGCTTTTGTGGAGAGATTTTACTCTTATATCCTGCAAAGAGAATCCGACAAAGAGGGACTTTTATACTGGAAAGAGAAGATATCGGATAAACAAAATGCCAAAAACAGCGCTCTTTTTTTCCTCACAGGCAAAGAATTTACGGCAAAAAACCTGAACAATGACGAATTTATTTTTATTCTTTACAGAACTCTGCTTGACAGAGAAGCCGAAACGGCGGGGGTGGAGTACTGGCGGGGAGAGTTAAAAAAACAAAGCCGTGAAGATATCATCAAAAGATTTATAAATACCGACGAATTTAACAATCTCATAGAAGAGACTCTGAATAAAAAGTTTTGGTATGCACCTTTTAAAGATACCTCATGGCAACTGCAACTTCAAGGTATTTTAAAAACAGATTATGATGTTGATGTCTATTATATCGATCTTTTTGACACATCAAAAAGCGCTATTGACAAACTTCATGATCAGGGCAGAAAAGTTATGTGCTACTTTTCGGCAGGTTCGTATGAGAATTGGAGAGAAGATACAAAAGAGTTTAAAAAAGAGGAACTTGGCAAAACTCTTGACGGATGGGAAGATGAAAAGTGGCTTGACATAAGAAGCAAAAATGTTTTAAACATCATGAAAAAACGGCTTGACCTTGCCTCTCTCAAAGGATGCGACGGAGTGGAAGCCGATAATGTAAACGGCTACACAAACGATACCGGTTTTGAACTCACATATAACGATCAACTCTCATACAACAAAGCTTTGGCAAAATATGCCCATAAAAAAGGTCTTTTTATAGCTTTGAAAAACGATCTTGACCAAATAAAAGATCTGGTGAACAGTTTTGATCTTGCCGTAAACGAACAGTGCTTTGAATACAGTGAATGTGAACTGTTAAAGCCTTTTATATCCCAAAACAAACCGGTTTTTCATATAGAGTACAACAAAAAATATATAAATAACAAATCCCAAAAAGAGAAGATGTGCAAAGCGGCTTTGGAACTTGGATTTGAAACTTTGATACTTCCTTTGGAGCTTGACGGCTCTTTCAGATATGATTGCAGTGAGTATAAAAACAGTTTTTCCTATCATATCTTTTTTACGGATCCAAACAATCCAAACTCAAAAAAATACAAAAACGGCATAGACAACAATATCACAGCTTCACTCAACAACGCAAAAGAGAGTATCGATATGGCGATTTACGAACTCTCTTTGAGAGATATAACCGATGCTCTTATAGATGCAAAACAAAGAGGCGTAAAGGTAAGAGTTTTTACCGACAGTTCCCATCTTGACTGGGATGAGTTTGAAAGGCTCAAAAGAGAGGGGGTAGAGTTAAAAGGAGATGAGAGAAGCTCTCTGATGCACAATAAATTTATCATCATAGATCAAAAAGAAACATGGACGGGATCGATGAATCTCACCTACTACGGAGTTTACAAACACAATGAAAATTTTATCCGTATCGTTGACAAAGATGTGGCATCTGTTTATGAAGAGGAGTTTGAGGAGCTTTTCAGAGGCGGTTACAGGATAAAAAACAAAAAGCCCCAAAAGATAAAAAGAGGAGATTTGGAATTTGACATCTATTTTGCACCAGAAGACACCTTCCTCTCAACGGCTCTCCTGCCTCTTATAAATTCCGCCACAAACTCCATTCGTCTTATGATCTATGCTTTTACAAATCAGGATATAACCGACGCTTTGGAAAAACAGTTTGACAAGGGAATCAAAATCTATGCGATTTTCGACGAAGCCCAAAGCCACAGCAGGTATTCCGAATATGAAGAGCTTTTGAACTACGGAATAGCCGTAAAAGTTGACGGCAATTCATACAAACTTCATAACAAAGTGATGATCATAGATGACAATATCACCATTACAGGCTCTTACAATTTTACGGTTGCGGCAGAAAAAAGAAATGATGAAAACAGTATCGTTATAAAAAACAGAGATTTTACGGCACAATATATAAACGAATTTGAAAAGCTGTATGAGGAAGCTTTGTAATAAAATTTGGTCAAGACAGAAGGAACATTATGCAAATACCACACATTCCCGTTTTGCAAAAAGAGGTAAAAGAGGTTTTTGGGGATATCAAAAACGGATATATTATCGACTGTACCGTGGGTTACGCAGGACACTCTTTGGCTCTTTTGGAACAAAACAAAGATATCAGACTCATCTGTAACGACAGAGACAAAGAGGCTTTGGAATTTTCAAAAGAGAGGTTGAAAAAATTTAAAGAGAGAGTGATTTTTGAAAATCTAAAATTTTCACAGATAGTAAAAAAATATCAGGATTTTGACATCAAAGGTATTTTGGCAGATATCGGCGTCTCTTCACTTCAGCTTGACAAAAAAGAGAGGGGATTTGGGTTTGAGAGTGATGTTTTGGATATGAGAATGGACAAAAATTCGCCCCTAAGCGCTTATGAAGTTGTCAATGAATATCCAAAAGAGGAGTTAGAATATATCTTCAGACACTACGGAGAGGTCAGAGAGGCAAAAAAAGCAGCTGAAATTATCTGTAAAACAAGAGCAAAAGAACCTATAAAAAGTTCATCATCTCTTGCAACTCTTTTGGAAAAAAATCTAAAAAAAGGCAAGATCCATCCTGCAACTTTGGTATTTCAGGCCATCAGGATAGAGGTAAACGACGAACTCGGAGAACTCGGAGAGCTGCTTTCATCGATAGAACTCTCCCGAATAAATCACTGTAAAATCGCCATCATCTCTTTTCACTCTTTGGAAGACAGAATCGTAAAAAGAACTTTCAAAGAGTGGAACAAAAGCTGTATCTGCCCTCCCGATATCATGAAATGCGTATGCAACAACAATCACTCCATCGGAAAAATTTTGACAAAAAAACCGATAAAACCTACAAGTGAAGAGATAAAACAAAATCCAAGAAGCAGAAGTTCAAAAATGAGAGTTTTTTATATAAACAGAAACAAAACTAATGCGTAGTACAAACAGAACAGACATCAAAGCTTTTGAAAACAAGTTCCGCCAAAGATGTACTTCTCAAACCCATCATCGCCTTTTGTGCGGGAGCGGGTTTATCTCTTGTCCCGTTTGAAAGATTCCACTGCGTGGGAGTTATGATCCTGTAATCTTTTATAACTCCCTCTTTAACAAAAACCTTATGCACAAGAGAACCTCTTGCCGCTTCAACTACTCCCGTACCTTCAGCACTTAAACTGCCAATTTCCAGGGGAGGTTTGATATATGAAGGCTCACCCAAATCAATCCTTTTTATAAGTTTCAAAGAATGATTTAAAAGCTGTGGTATTTCACACACTCTTGCCAGAATTCTGCTAAAAACAGAATCAGCATATCTTCTGTGGGTTGCTTTGACAAGGGGAGTCTTTTTGATCATGGCACGGCTGAGAGGTCCCACTTCATAATATCTTTTATTATAGGTAACATTTTTTGCATAAGAATTTTGGTTTTCACTCTCTGCTATTTTATTTAGATAGATATTTTCTCTCAAAATGGTTTTTAGAGATTTTCCGCTCATAAAATATGAATTTTCTCCCAAAACAAGAAATCTGTCATAGGATTTCCCCACTTTTTCCCATCCGTTTTCCAAAATTTTCAATAAAACATCCAAAAGATCGCCTCTATGTCTAAAAATAGAATTTACATCTTCGCAGTTTGTAAATTTTTCAAAATCGATATCAACAACATTCTTTTTAAAAAAATTCATAATTTCATTTAAATAATTTTCTATTTTTACAAGATCACTATATACAGGATCAGATGTTACTCCTCCGGCAATCGCATAGGATGTATGTGGATACTGACCGGCTATTGTCGCTATGGCTTTTGCCGCAATGCTTGAGGGAACAGTCGCTTTTAAAAGATACTGTTTAAATCCCATCAACGGCATTATCGTAAGATAGAACCACTTAAAATGATTTTGAATAATTTCAAAATTCAAAGTCAATTCTCTTATAATTTTGGCTTTCTCGGAGATAAAAAGTCCATCATAACAATCTTCAATAGCCTTTACAGTTGCTATAAGATGGGCATGACCACATATCCCGCAAACTCTTGGATTTATAACAAGAGCATCAAAAACAGATCTTTGTTTTAATATATCTTCTATCCCCCGTGTAGAGAAAAAGTTTATATCTACAAACTCTATCACCTCATCTTTGAAATGAAAATCAAGAGATGCCTCTCCCTCTATCTTCTCTATAAGTTTAATCATCAAAAAGCTTCTTTTCAAGTCTTTCTATTTTAAATGTCTTTGATATACCTGCCAGTGTCAAATAAACTCTTTTTGCAACTCCCAAAGGAAGATATTGTGGAATTCCCATGTTTTTCTTTGTAAAAAAAAGATTTTCTTTTGGAAATTGGGGCTGAGTACACCCAAAACATGCCAATCCTGCCCTTGTTTTGGAATTTACCTCATTCCAAAGTATTTTGTTACAACTGCCGTTGGTATAGGGTGCCTGACATCCGTGATCGTAAAAAAGACAACCCTCTTTTTCCCCGTAATTGTGATTGTCTATTTTATATTCAAAGTATTCATTCCTCGTACAACCGTTATGAACAGTATAGGAAAAAAACTCTTTTGGTCTTAAGAATTTATCAAGTTTTATATCATATCCTCTCTTTATCATATAAAGAGTATCAGCCAAAACTTCCGGATGAACAGGACAACCGCTTACAGAAACGGTTTTGTCTTTGAAATATCTAAACTCTTCCAACTCCCTCTCCTGTAAAAAATGCAATCCCTCTCCTTTGTTTTTAAACATACCTCCAAATGAAGCGCAGGTTCCGACAGTTACTATCCTGTAAGCTTTTTTTGCATATTTTTTTATCATATCTATAACTGAGATATCACCCTTTTTAAGTTCTTTTGATATGGCACCCTCTATCAGCAGAATATCGCATTCAATATCTTTTTTTGCAATGTCATCCAAAGTATAAGAAGAGTCTATAATAGGATGATATATAAATTCAAAATTATCCAAAAAGAGAGAAAGTTCATGATAGTTTAAAAAAGAGTGGGCATTACCGTTACATGTCAATGAACTTAACCACAAAAGTTTTGTTTTCATCTGTAAAATCTTTTAACTTTTATATCTGTTTTTGAAATACAAAGCCATTATTTGCTTAATGCTTTATAGATATTGTCTGATATATCCTCTATATAATAATCCAGATCACTAGGAAGTATCCCTTCACCTTTTAAAAAAACCATTCCTCCAAGATAGCCCATGAAAAGACCAAATGCACTGAAAAAATCCTGATCCTTAAGCTCCCCTGCTCTGACACCCTCTTCAAAATAGATCATAATCTCAACCATAAACTCATTGATACAGATCATCCCCTCACAACCACCCTTGAAAACCTCACGATTGGATAGATAAACTCTCAAAAAATAGTCTATCATTTCCGGCTGGTTTTTGGCAGTTTGAAAATATATTTTTACAATTTTTTTTGTTTTTTCTTTTGTTGAAATTTTTTCGAGATTTATCTTTTTAAGCTTTTCACCAAGATAAGAGGAGATATATTTTATTATCTCCTGAGCTAAAATATCTTTTGATTTAAAATAATTATATATATTACCCACACTCATATTGAGTTTCTTCGCAATATCCGGTATCGTAGTCGTATAAAAGCCGTTTTTCGCAAACAGTTTCAAAGCAGCATTCATAATCTGCTCTCTTTTCACCTCTTTATTCAAAAAATTATCCCTTTAATTTTTATGGTAATTATATTTTAACACAAAAGAACTTGCTAT
>CAYVDJ010000068.1:0-21884 GCA_964450755.1 uncultured Campylobacterales bacterium | reverse complement strand
CAAAGACCTCCAAAGATAAAAGCCGTGTGATCTATCTGATAACGGCTTTTACTCTCAACCTCTTTGATTATCAAATTGTTATCTACCTCTATATCCTTTACTTTTCCGCATTTTTCGCAGATGATATGAGCATGTTCATCTTTGGTCAGTTCATATTTTGATTTGAAATTTGGTATTTTTACCTCTTTGATGAAATTTTTATCAATCATTGCATTGATATTCTTATAAACTGTTGCAAGTGAGAGAGAGGGAAATTTGTCTCTTATTTTTTCAAACAGCTCTTCTATACTCAAATGTCCCTCTTTTAACAACTCATCTACGATACACATTCTCTGGGGAGTTACCTTTAGATCATACTCTTTCAAAAGTTTGATTATATATTGATTCATATAAAAAATCCTTCTATTTTTATACAATTTTACATTAAAAGAAAAAAATTGTCAATGGAAATTTGCCTTATAAAACTCATAGATAATCGGTTTTTGCCCTTTAAAACTTAAATAAAGAAGTATTTTGTCTTTTTTATTTGATTTATAGACATTAAAAACTTCACAATTTTTTGCAACCTTACAGATATGAGAGGTAAAGCGATTTTCGTAAGTTAAAGGAAGTTTTGTGGATTCCACTCTTACAAGAGTATCATCATGTTTGGAAACGAACCAGATAACCTGAGGTTTTATGATATCAAAAAGAGAGTTGTTTGTTTTCAACTCTACGGCTTTGTATTTTTTGCCTCCTGTGATTCTGATCTCGTCCGCTTCTAAAATATCCTCATAAAGAACTTTCAGTATCTTTTTTTCTTTATCACTCTGCTCTTTTTTTTGCATAAATATCTGATTTGTCTTTTGGGTATTTTGCAGACTCTCATATAAAAGGGCAACGACAATTCCAAGGAGAATAACGGAAATAATAAGTTCTACCAGCGTAAATGCTCTTTTTTTCATTTATCATTCTCCTTCCATACAGCAGTATCTCATTGAAGCGTTACCGAATAGGCGTTAATTGAACCCTCTTTGTTAAATACCGAAATTTTATCAACATTAATAATCAGGCTTTGATCCGTTATCTCCTCTTCGTCTGCTTCACTCTCATTTTCATCAACGGCAAAAGGATTTATGACAGAAAAATTCTTCTGTTCATAAGATACTTTCTCCTCTTTCAGTATTTTTATCAACTCATCATCTGTTATATTATAATCTCTTGATAAAAATGTATAGAGATCTTTTGTCTTTTTATGGTACTTTTTATCATGATGGGTTAGAGCTATCGAGCTTTTTTCATCAAAAGAGATTTTTTTCTCAAGATAAGAGAACCCTTTTTTACTGTTGGCTGCCACCTGCATAAGCGCCACACCTACAATAACAAGCAGCGTAACAGAGATCAAAACTTCAATCAGTGTAAATGCTCTTTTACTCTTTTTTATAATCATCAATACTCTTTGGATATAATTTACTGTGAAGCAGGTTTTCCGCTGCCTCCTCCTGATCATCAAAAATCCCGGTTTTTTCAAAAAACGGATGAAAGACATAATATCTTTTTTTATATCTGACTATATAAGATGATCCGCTTCCGTTTGGTTGAAGATGATATTCCAAACAGATTCTTTGCTCTTTTTTATCTATCACTCTTTTTTCATACTCTTTTTTTACTATATCTCCATACCGATCATTTGTCAATACTTCCATATCCTTATCTTTTTCAAAAAGTACTTTTATATCACTTTGCCGTTTACCTTCTATATACAAAGAGGCATTCTGACATTTATCACCGTAAACAGTATATTTTAGATATTGATGATTTTTCTGATATGCAGATAAAACTTTTTTTAGATCTTCAAAAGCTATCTTCTCTTTTGTCTTATCATTTTTCAAATTTGAAAGTGCTATTGTATATACCAAACCTATGATAATGATAACGATCATCATCTCTATCAGCGTAAAAGCTCTTTTTTTAGAAATCATCTACCCTTTGTTATTAGTTTTGTAAATTATATCATACTAACTCTTTTTTCTTCTCTAAGTTTTATATATAGTTTTATCGGTTTTATTGCTAATATTTATTGTTTTTATATATTTTTTTAAGTTTATGATATATTTTGCTTATATTTCCCTTCTTGGGGCTGTATCATCAAAAACAGACAAAAAAATTTTTATAAAAACCATATTCATAACGGTCATAAAAATTAAAAAGGTATAATAATTTCTGTTGTTAAACAATAAAAGTTATTTATTTTTAGTTAAGATTGGCTTAATCTTTTTATATTAGAATTTTATCCGAGAAGGGAAAGTATTTCTTGACAAAGTAAAAATCAAAGGTGCGATAAAAAGAGATCGTCAACACAACAAAACAAAAAAATCTATTCTAAGGAGAATTTATGAAAAAGTTATTGACAGTTATTGCAGCGGTATCATTTATAGGTCTTAGCGCATACGCATCTGAAGCGGCGGCGGAAGCAGCAACAAAAGCGGCTGATGCAAAAGCAGCGGTAGAGAAAAAAGCTGAAGATGCCAATAAAACAGTAGAAAAAGTTAAAGAAGTAGCTCCAAAAGCGGAGAAAAAATAGTTAAAAACGGAGACGGAATTAAAATTCCGGAGGCTGAAGCCTCCTCTCCGTTATCTTTTGCAGTTCTTTTGAAAACTTATATCGGCATTTTCGCCGCTTCCTCCTTCACTTCCGTCAGCTCCCAACGATACAAGATCAAAATCCCCTCCGTTGTTAACATAGATATAGGGATGTTTCCACGGATCAAGCGGAGTACTTTTTGCATCTAAAAACCCGTTATCAGGATAACTCTTGTATTTATCAGGATCAGGATTTTTGATAAGAGCTTCCAACCCCTCTTCGGTAGCAGGATATGAGCCGTTTTGCAGTTTAAAAGTCTTTAACGCATCACCGATACTTTGCATCTGGATACAGACCAACTTTTTCTTAGCCTCTTCGCTCTGTCCTATAAGATTTGGCATCACAAGCGATGCAAGAAGTCCTAAAATAATGATAACAATCATTATTTCTATAAGGGAAAAACCTTTTCTCATCTGTTCTCCTATTAAAAATTGTAGATATTTATTCACAAAATATAAATTTAAGTCATATTTGTATAAAATACAAATAAATTTTATAAAATATTAACTTTGAAAATTATTATGAAAAAAAAAGCCATTATTTTGCTTATCACCATCGGTTTTATCACGATGATGTCGGCACTTATCCTTATCTCTGTCAATATTTTCAACAACTCCATAGAAGATGTATATAAACTGGAAAACCAAAACAGATTTAATGTACTTTTTATGGATATTGTATCGATATTGAACAAAAAAGTAAAGGATATAAACTCTTCGGATAATCTTGATGAGTTTTTGGGTTCATATCCTCCTTTGTACGATAAAAAATCCAAGCTCTCAATATCGATAGAGATAGAGCCGAAACTTGGCAAATTGAATATCAACAATCTCTACTATAAACATAAAGTGGATTTTGCCATGAAGGCCTTTTTACAAAAGGTGTTTTTGAGATATGAGATAGCAGACGGAGATCTTTTTGAGAGGCTTTTGCTCGATACCATCGACAATGACGAGGAAGAGAGAGGCGCTTCAACAGAAATAGTGCTTAAAGATTACAATTTCAAAAACGGCAAAATAGAAAATAAGAAACATTTTGATAAAATAGTAGATTACTATATAGAGATCACCCATGATGAGAATATTAAAAAAGTTCCGTGGGATGATCTTATCTTTTTTGGTAAAAGGGATAAAAAATATATTTTGGACTGTTACAATATAACACCTTCATTGAAAGCGGTGCTTTTCGGGATAGAAGAAGGGGAAGCGGAACTTGACTGTGAAGCGCTTTTTCAAACCGGTGTTTCCGCTTTCAATTACGGAAAGTTTAAAAAGGGTATCGATTATCCCGTAACCTGCTTTGTCTATTTTGATTTTGACAAAGAGAGAGAACAGGTAAAATTTGATTATGATTTAAAAACGCATAAGGTTAGCAATATTGAAAAATATTTTTGAAAAAAGCAGAGAAGTTTTTTTTATTACAAAACAGAGCCGTCTTAGGACTGAAGGGAAAGTAACTCTTGTATTGTCTCCGGAATTTTACTGGATAAAAAAAGAGGAACTTCCGGTAAAAAGGGTTTATGAAGCAAAAAGACTTGCTCCGTCGGTATTTGACGGATTTTTGCCGGAGGGAAATTTTTCCTATATCGTCTATAAAGAGGATGAAAAATTTATACTGATAGCCTATGATAAAGAAGAGATTTTAAAAACACTTGAAAATATTGTCGATGATATGAATAATATAGAAGAGATTTATTTTGCTCAGACAGAATTTTCAGATATAGAGGGTTGTGTAGAGATAGACGACAAAAATGCAATAGCCTCAATAGAGGGAGTTATCGTACAGATCCCAAGAAGATGTGCTAATCCTTCCATGAGGATTGATGAACTTTTGGAAGGAATGGAACTTTCAAAATACAAAATCAAAATAGGCGCACAGGAAGTTATGGGGAAAAAAGAGCTTGTTTTATATGCGGCAGTTTTTGCCCTTTTTACGCTCTCTTTTTTGACAGAATATGCCATCTATAAAACAGAAATAAAAAAGATGCAAACAAGAAAGGCACAAATCTTAACAAAATACAACCTTCCAAGAACATCAATTCAGCTAAAAAGTATAAAAAATTCTCTTCTAAAGAGTTACAATACCCAAAAGAGAATAAGAGATACGATTGATTATCTGGGATCTGTGGAGCTAAAAAAAGGAGAATTTATCGATATGATATCCGTTGATACGAAAAATGCCGATTTTAGTATAAAACTCTCTTCAAAACAGAGACAAAACGCCGTCATCTCCTATATCCAAAAACGATATAAAATCATAGAAAAATCCCAAAACAACGATATTTTGACCATAAAGATAAAAGTATGACAAAAAAGAATTTTTTGATAGCACTGGCAGTTGCATTTTTTATCCTGACAATCACTTTTATCATGGATATGAGAGCCAAAAAATATTATGCCGTTCACTCTCCCGAAGTTGAAAGAGCAAAGACGGAGGCAAAAGAGCTGATGCAGCTTAAAAAGATGTTCAAAAACAAAAAAGCTGTGCAAAGAGCGATAGATTCTCTAAAAAGTATCAAAACTCCTTCAAAAGATTATAAAAAAGGTTCCGTTTATGTTCTTGAGTTTGACGGACTGAATGTTTCAAATCTGAGAGTTCTTATAAGAAAAGTGATGAACTCCACAATCAGACTGAAAACTTTCAGAGTTACCCGACAACAGGAAAACGCAGGAGTCTATATGGAGATAGAGCGATGAAAAAAATTATAAGTTTTATTTTTGTCTTCTACATCGCCTTTATATTTTTGATGCCAAAAGAGAATCTCTATTTCAGCGTAGAAAAGTTTTTAAAACAAAACAACATCATTGTCTCTGGTGAAAAAACAGTCGATTTTTGGGCATTTTTGGATATCAGAGATGGAGATTTGTACTATAGGGATCTGAAAATAGCCCATATAAAAGATACAAAAGCCTTTGTTTATCTCTTTTTTAATGCCGTTTTGATAAAAGATATCAAAGCTTCAAAGGAGATAAAAAATCTTTTTGATTTTAGAATAGATAAAATCTTTGTAAAAAACAGTATCATCAAACCTTTTGATATCTTTATCAAAGGAGAAGGAAACATAGGCAAATTTGATGCTGTTGTTGATCTTGACAAAAAGATTTTAAAAGTTGTACTGCAACCTGATAAAAAGTTTCAAAACAACAAAACTGTAAGAGAGTTTTTCAAAAAAAGCAAAGAGGGATATATCTATGAATACAGCTTTAAATAAAAAAATCATCTCTTTTATCACAGCCGTTTTGCTGCCCTTTTTGATCGTAAAACTTCTATGGACTTTTGCTCTTTTCTTTTTGGAGAAAAAAGGCGTTGATTTTATCAAAGAGAAAGATTATACCTACTTTTACAAAAAGGATATTGCTGTAAATATTTTACCCATAGATATCAAAGCAAAACCGAAAACTCCAAAAGAACCTCCGGCTCAAAAGCTGAATAATCTCATTCTCAAAGGTACTTTTATCGATAAAAACGGAAGTTTTATCGTTGTTGAAGATGATAAAAAGACGGTATTTATCGATAAAGGCGAAAAATACAAAGGATACACTCTTATAGAAGTGCAAAGAGACAGAGCGGTATTTCTGAAAAACTCAAAAAGATTTGAGATAACCGTAAAAGATGATCTTCCAAAAGAAGAGAGTCTTTACAAAAACTCTGATATGCCCGATTTCATCCCACCGGAGATGATGCCAAAAAGCTCTTCCGTCGGAGGAAATGTAGCTGTTTCAAGAGAGGTTGTCAACAGATATATGCAAGAGCCGGGTATGATTTGGAAAAATATAACAATCGATGAGATACGAAAAAACAACAAATTGAAAGGGTTCAGAGTTTCCCGCATCAAAAAAGGTTCATATTTTTACAAACTGGGATTGAGAGAGGGAGATATCATAAAAGCAATAGACGGAAGAGAGTTTAAAAGCATAGCTCAGGTTATGCACTATTATAACAATATATCGAAGATTAACGCTTTAAGCCTTACGATTATGAGAGGTTCACAAGAGATGGAACTCTTTTTTGATATAAACTGAAAGGAAGTAGATGAAAAAACTGTTTGTAATATTATTTATATGTTTAAATCTGATTTATGCTGCAAACAATAAAAACAGCCAATATGTGGATTTGGGTATTATCAACAATATGTCCATTGACAATTTTATAAAATATGTGGCAAAGATTACCCACAAAAATATTTTGATATCCAACAATGTACCCGGAAAAGTAAATTTTATACCGATGAAACCGGTCAAAAAGGAAAAGGTACAGGCTATCATGTATAACCTTCTTATCAATGTTCTAAGCACAAAAGGTTATACGGTGGTTGACAGCCACAAAGGTTATCTCAAAGTGGTAAGAAGTGCGGAAGCGAGTAAAAACGCTCCTCCTCTCTACGGTCATGCAAAGTTTGATCAGTTTCAAACACAAATCCTCCCTATTAGAAATTTGGATGCAATAGCCATTTACAAACAGATAAGTTTTCTTCTTAGCAAATACGGAAGAATCGTTACGGCAAGAGAGATAAACAGTATCATTGTTACTGATTTTCCGCAAAATATAAAAACAATCCAAAGACTTGTAAATCTCCTTGACAGACATGAAAAAAACTCCGTAGAGTTTGTAACACTGCAAAATATCGATGTAAAAAGTATCTATCAAAAAGTCAATAAAATAGCCAATGCTCTTTTTGACAGAAGAATTCAAACCCAAAGGATGGAAATACTGCAAGATGAGGGAACAAACAGTATCATTTTGATATCAAACAAAAAAAATATCCAAAAGATGATCCCTCTTATCAGACAGCTTGACAAAGCAAATGACATATCCCAAAAGCATATATCCATCATCCATATCAAGAATGCCGATGCAGAGAAAATAGCCCAGACCCTTCAAAATCTCTTATCAAACAAAGGTTTTGTAAAAAGTATCAGCACAACAAAAACAAAAAATTCACCTGTAAAAAAGCCTTCGCCAAAACAACCCGCCCCCTTTGTTCCAATCACAAGAACAACGGTAACAAAATCCTCCGACAAACCGAGTATCACGGTTGACAAAGAGTTAAACGCCATCATTATCTACGCTTCGGACAAAGAGTTAAAAGAGCTGAAAAACATCATAGAACAGCTTGATATCGAAAGACAACAGGTCTATGTCAAAGCCAAAATCGTAGAGATAAGTCTGGACAAAGCCTCTAAAATAGGAGCAAAATACGGCATCATAGGCGGTTTGGCAGACAGCAGCGGACTTTATACTTTGAGCGCTCTTTTGGGAGGAAAAGCCATCCCTATCGATATAGGCTCTCTTGGTATCACAAAACCTACTTTGGACAAAGGACTGGCACTTGGAGCCACAATATCTCTTTTGTCGGATCAGGGTGCGGCGGATCTGATATCCGAACCCTCCATACTCTGTATCAACAACCATGAATCATCCATTTATGTAGGACGAACAGAATCTGTTATCACACAATCAACACAGGGCGCATCCACGACCGATACGACAAGAAACAGTTATACAAGGCAGGATATCGGTCTTACGCTAAAGATAAAACCCAGAATCTCATCCGATAACAAAGTAACTCTGGAGACAAAAGTTATTTTGGAAGATGTGGTTCCCGGAAGTACGGTCGGTCTGCCTACCACGACAAAAAGGGAGATAGAAACAACTGCCATTGTCGATAACGGAGAGAGCATTATCCTTGGCGGTTTGGTAAAAGACAAAAGGAACAATTCTCTATCCAAAATACCACTTTTGGGAGATCTTCCTCTTATCGGTATTCCTTTTAGATACAGAGACAAACAAAATGTCAAAGTCTCTCTGGCTGTTTTACTGACTCCCTATATCGTCAATAAAAGCGCAGATCTGGCAAAACTTCGTCTGTTGCTTGGAAAGCTAAACAAAATAGAAAAAGATCTGGCAAAAAGAGCAGAAAACGACAAAGGTATGATAAAAGAGGAAAAAAGAGACAAACAAAACAAAAAAGAGGACATTATGTCTCCGTTAGAGAGTATCGATGATGAATAGACTCGATACGATTCCCACTTTCAAAGAGATCGATCCCTATCCCGAACTCATCGAAGGGATTGATATTGATCTTGCTATAAAAAATTCTCTTTTGTTTACAACTTTGGATGGTGAAGTTTATGCCATATTGAAAAAAGAGAACTTGATAGACTCTCTTAACTTCCTCTCAAAACTCGATCTTGATCTTCCTTTGGCATTTTTGGACAAAGAGTCTTACGAGAGACTTTATCACCGGTTTTTAGAGATAAAAACCGACAAAGAACTCTCCTCCACGATAGAAAAAGAGGAGGAAGAGGAGTATATAGACGAGGAAGCCACTTTGGCGGAATTTCTAAAAACAAGCTCCGATATCCTCACAAGTGAAGAGTCTGCCCCTATCATCAAACTTGTAAACTCTCTTTTTTATCAGGCGGTAAAAAAACAGGCTTCCGATATCCATATAGAGACACATGAAGACAGAGGTGTTGTCAGACTCAGAATAGACGGAGTTTTGATAAAACATCTTGATCTTGACAAAAACATCGTAGGTTTGGTTATCAGCCGTATAAAAGTCATCTCAAATCTTGACATATCCGAAAAAAGGATACCGCAAGACGGAAGAACACAGGTCAAAATAGCCGGTAAAAGTCTCGATATCAGGGTATCGATTCTGCCAACCTATCACGGGGAGAGAGTGGTTATGAGGATACTGATGGAGTCTGCCGATATTCCCACCCTTGAAGAGTTGGGATTTGAAGATGCACTGACGGAAAATTTCAAAAGACTTTTGCAGCATTCCCACGGTATGATTTTGGTTACAGGTCCCACCGGAAGCGGTAAATCAACAACACTTCACTCCTTTTTGCAGATAGTAACAACTCCCGAAAAAAATATCATAACGATAGAAGACCCCGTAGAGTACAAAGCCGATAATATCAATCAGATTCAGGTAAATACAAAAACAGGACTTACATTTGCTTCGGGGCTTAGATCGATTTTGAGACAGGATCCCGATGTTGTTATGGTCGGAGAGATAAGAGACAAAGAGACTGCACAAATTGCCATACAGGCAGCACTTACAGGACATCTGATGTTATCTACTCTGCACACCAACAACACAACCGCAGCCATAACAAGGCTTATCGATATGGGAATAGAGGAGTTTTTGATAAGTTCCAGTCTTCTTGGCGTACTGGCTCAAAGACTCGTCAGAAAACTCTGCAACCACTGCAAAGAGTCCGCCATGATCCCTAAAGCCATCGCAAAAGAGTTTGATTTGCCATCAAATGCTCCCATTTACAGGGAAAAGGGCTGTACAAAATGCAATTTTACCGGTTATATGGGAAGAGCGGCTGTGGGAGAGCTTTTTTTGATGGATGATGATGTAAAAGCAATGTTAAAAGAGGGACTCAGTGATTTTGAGATAAGAGAAGCGATGCAAAGACGGGGAATGAGGCTCATAAGCGATAAACTGAAAGTTCTTTTACTTGATGGAACAACCTCTTTAAACGAGGTTATAAGAATCGGATTGAAAGATTCCTGATGCTTTATCGTTATACAGGTTTTGACAAAAAAAGTGGCAAAAAGCTAAAAGGTTATATGGAAGCTGTTGATCTCGCACAGGCAAAAAGAAAACTTCAGGCAAAAGGGATACTTTATGAAAGCCTCAAAGAGAGTAAAAACTCCTCTTTCAATCTCTCTTTCAAAAGAAAAAAGAGTATTCCAAGCGATAAACTCTCCTCTGTTTCAAGAAATATAGCCATCTATCTGAAATCCGGAATCCCTATCGTAAATGTTATCCGTCTTGCCAAATCCCAATATGAGGGAGAGCCTAAGATTTATGATTTTTTCAGCTCTGTTGAAAACAGTCTTGATGAGGGAAAAAGTTTTTACAAGGCTTTGGAGACTCAGGAGATTTTGGAACTTCCCTCTTTTTACAAACAGTCTGTCAAAGTGGCAGAAGAGAGCGGAACTTTGGAGGCTGTTTTATTTGAACTTGCAAAATATCTAAAAGATCAGGACAAAATACAGGGCAAAGTAAAACAGGCTTTGATCTATCCCTCATTTATCATCGTTATCTCTTTGTTTATGGTCAGTTTTATGCTGACGGTGGTCGTGCCAAAAATTACACAGATGTTTTCCCAACTCAAACAGGAACTTCCCGCAAGTACGAAATTTGTCATAGCTGTCGGAGATTTTTTTACAAACTACTGGCTTGTAGTGGCCGTTTTTATCCTGATAATAACAATAATTTTTAGTTATTTTTATAAATACAGCGATAAATTCAAATACAGTGTTGATTATCTTTTCCTGAAAATTCCTCTTATCGGAAAAATAGCCCAAACATCGGAACTTGCAAGATTTGCCTATATGATCTCAATCCTTGTCAAATCGGGAGTTCCGTTTGTTCATGCCGTCAAGCTCTCAAGCAATATCATCAATAACGCCGTATTGAAAAAACAGTTTCAAAAAGCCGCAACAGATGTGGTGGAGGGGAAAAAGCTCTCACACGCACTTATAAAACACAATGCCTTTGTGGATAAATCTTTTATACAGGCTATCGCTCTTGGAGAGGAGACAAGCGAGGTGTCATCTGTTTTGGATAATCTCTCGGAACTCTATTTTGAAGAGAACAATGACAGAATATCGATCTTTTTATCACTTTTGGAACCGGCTTTAATGCTTTTTGTAGGAACAATTATAGGATTTATCGTAACGGCAATGTTACTTCCGATCTTCTCAATGAACTTTTCCAAATTTTAATGACGATAAATTTCTCTCCTGTTAAGATTCATTAACATTTCATTAAAAAACGATTTAGATAACAATCTCATAATTTCACTGTAACAAAATTTTACAGGAGGAAATTATGAAAATTTCAAAAATTGCTATGAGTATGGTTTTGGTCGGCGCTTTGGGAAGTGCTGTTTTGTTCGCAGGAGGCGACGAGGTTTTTGAGTGCAGAAAAGTTAATACTCTCTCAAAATTCAGACTCTTTAGAGCTGATAAAAGCGAATCTCCCTTTGCGCAAAAAAGAGGTGAAGTGATAAAAATCTTTCAATCTCTTGATCTGAGTGATGATCAAAAAGAGCAGTTAAATGATCTTAGAAAAGAGATGAGAGAGACAATGAAATCTCTTAGAGATCCGCAAAAAGCAAAAGAGGAGCTTCTTGGATATTTCAGTGAAGAAGGGTTTGATAAAGATGGTTTTGTAAACAAAGTATCTGAAAAATTTGATGAAAAGATCAAAATCAGAGCCGATTATATAGAAAAAATGTATAATATCCTAACACCCGATCAAAGAAAAGAGCTGATAGAAGGATTGAAGGATATCTAAGAGATGATAAATATTTTGATGATAGAGGATGATTCGGAATTTGCCGAACTTCTAAGCGAATATCTTGAAAAATACAACATCAGGATAACAAACTATGAAGATCCCTATCTTGGGATGAGTGCGGGAGTGGATCGTTTTGATCTTTTGATCCTCGATCTCACTCTCCCTTCTCTTGACGGTTTGGAAGTATGCAAAGAGATCGTCAAAAACTACGACATCCCTATCATTATATCTTCCGCAAGAGGAGATGTAAGCGACAAAATCATCGGTTTGCAGCTTGGAGCGGATGATTATCTGCCAAAACCCTATGATCCAAAAGAGATGTATGCAAGGATCATAAGTCTTCTTAGACGATACAAGAAGATAAACAAAGACAAAGAGCCAAAGAGCGATTTTAGGATCGATGAAAAAAGAGAGATTGTCTATTTCAAAGAAAAACCCATGGATCTGACTCTTGCAGAATATGAGGTATTAAAGACACTTGTCAAAAATCAGGGTTTCAGTGTCTCAAGAGAGCAGATCATCAACTCTTCTCTTTCTCTAAGCGATACTTACAGTAAAAGTCTTGATGTTATCATCAGCCGCCTTCGCTCAAAACTCAATGACAGTTCAAAATCTCCCAAATATATCCGTTCAATCAGAGGAATAGGATATAAACTTTTATGAAACTGCACTCTATTTATACAAAAATCACGCTTATTTTCATCACTGCCCTTTTGCTTTTGCTAACGGCTTTTGGATTTTATCTAAAAACAAGACTGCAGCAAAATGTCGCACTTATGCAGGAGAGGGATATGAGAAGCGCCCTTTATCTGATGAGATATTTTCGCCGTTTTAAAAGGATAGACAGAGACTATCTGGATACTTTTGATTATGCTTTGATAGATGATGTTAAACAACAAAAAAGGATTCTCTCCTCTGCAAAAAAGGTATTTGAAAAAAAGACTCCAATCATCAAACTTGTTATCTTAAGAGACGGACTTGATTTTTATGTTTTGATAAAAAGCAACAAATTTACGGTGCTTTTGAAAGATCTCAAAAAACCGAAAAAAAAGCCCGAAGCGCTTTTTTGGTTCGGAGCTGTTTTTTTGTTTTTGATCCTTGTTTATATCTGGATACTAAAGAGTCTAAAACCTCTTAGAGAACTGAGAAAAGATATCAGAGAATTTGCAAAAGGCAATCTCAAAATAGAGTGCAAAAGCGATAAAAAGGACGAGATAGCCGAAGTGGCAAATGAGTTTGACAATGCTGTCAAAAAAATCGATGCGCTTTTAAAATCAAGACAACTTTTTCTAAGAACCATCATGCATGAACTGAAAACTCCGATAGGAAAAGGCAGAATCGTAAGTGAAATGGTGGAAGATGAGAAGCAAAAAGAGAGGCTTAGAGACATCTTTGAAAGGCTTGATCTTTTGATAGTCGAATTTTCCAAAATAGAAAGGGTGATATCAAAAAATTATGATCTAAAACCAAAAAGATACAAAATATCCGACATCACAGAACAGGCGATAGATCTTTTGATGATCGACAATCCAAAAGATCAGATAAAAACAGATATAAAAGACAATTTTTTAGTAAAAGCTGATTTTGATCTGCTCTCCCTTGCTGTAAAAAATCTTCTTGACAATGCGTTAAAATACGGCGAAAAATCTTCCGTTACACTACTTTGCGAAAAAGGTGTGCTATCTGTTATAAGCAGAGGTCAAAAACCAAAAGAGCCTTTTAGAAACTACCTAAAACCCTTTAACTCCATCAACAAAACATCCAAAGGACTTGGTCTTGGAATATACATAACCCACAGCATAGCAAAGCTTCACGGTATGGAGTTTGATTATCACTATGAAAAAGGATGGAATATTTTCAAAATAAAAACGAAAAATCAAGCTACATTTAAATCCAAACGATAGTTTAATAACATAGGATTTTTTTGTAATAATTCCAAAAGAACCATTGTAGAACCATTTGGTTTTCTAACTCCCTGTTCCCATTGTCTGACTGTCGATATACTTATATTTAAAAGTTTTGCAAACACTGCCTGACTTACACCTATTTGAGTACGAATATTTTTAATATCAAGATGCGAAATAGATGTTTTTTCTATTTCTATTCCCAATTCATTTAACTCTTTTTGTGTAAAAGAAACTTTTAAACCTGTATTTAACATATCGGTAACCGTTGTAGCTACCGCCTCTTTTATTGAATCTCTCATTATTTCTCTCCTAACGGAATAAATATACCTTGATTAATGGCCTTCTGTAGGTCATGACTACTTTGATTTAAAATATCTTTTGCCAATTTTTTAAAAACAAAAAGTTCTGATTTTGATAAATTATCCTGTTCATTTTTAGCAAAACCATATACAATAACAGCTCTTTCATCCTTTTTAAAAACAATCAAAGTACGAAAACTTCCACTTTTACCTTTTTGTTTGGAAGCAATTCTAACTTTAAAAAGACCACCTCCCAAATTTATAGTTGAAAGATTACTTTCTAAATTATAAATAGCTAAAATAAAATCGTTATCATCAATTTTATTTTTTTTAGCCCATTTGGCTATCCATCTTGTTTTTAGTTTTTTCATTTATTTATTGTATTACAATGTGATATAGTTTGTCAAGTTTTGTATGACTTTATTTAACAAAACTATTCCAAAATACGATATACTGTTATACTTCAATTATAAGGAACAGTTATGAATATAAAGAAAAATATTACCGAACTTATAGGCAATACTCCTCTTGTCAGATTAAACAAAATAAGTGATGAAAGCGGATGTGAGATACTTGGAAAGTGTGAATTTTTAAATCCTACAGGTTCTGTAAAGGACAGAATAGGTTTGAATATGATAAATGATGCTTTACAAAAAGGACTCATTAACAAAGAGAGTACGATTATCGAACCAACAAGCGGCAATACCGGCATAGCTCTTGCAAGTATCTGCGCCTCTTTGGGCATAAAACTTATCCTTACCATGCCAGAATCCATGAGCATAGAGAGGAGAAAACTTTTGAAGGCATTTGGAGCAGAACTTGTTTTGACTCCAAAAGAAAAAGGTATGCAAGGAGCTATCGATAAAGCCAAAGAGTTAAAGAATGAAAATCCAAAAGCTCTCATCCTACAACAGTTTGCAAATCCTGCAAATCCTCAAATTCACAGAATTACCACAGCAGAAGAGATCATAAAAGATACCGATGCCAAAATAGATCTTTTTGTAGCAGGAGTCGGAACAGGCGGCACATTGACAGGGGTGGGGGAAGTTTTAAAAGCAAAAATTCCGGATATAAAAGTCATAGCGGTAGAGCCAAAAGATTCTCCCATGCTTTCAAAAGGAGAGGCAGGATCGCACAAGATCCAGGGAATCGGGGCAGGATTCATCCCAAAAGTTTTAAATATAAAAATTTTTGACGATATAGTAGAAGTAACTGACGAAGACGCTTTCAATCAGGCAAGAGAACTTGCAAAAGAAGAAGGAGTGTTGGTTGGGATATCATCCGGCGCAAATGTTTATGCCGCAAAAGAGATGGCAAAAAGATCTCCGGCAGGTTCTGTGATAGTAACAATCCTTTGCGATACGGGTGAAAGATATCTGAGTACTGATCTGTTTAAGGAATAAAATTATAATGACATCATTGGAAGATTTGATTAAAAAAAGTAAGATTTTAACGATAGAGGGTGACAGAAACAGCGGGAAAAGTACATTTATATTTTATCTCATCACTGAAATATTAAAAGAGGATATGACGGTTTTTTCCCCTATCGAAGACTCTTTGTTCGAGAGAAAACTGAAAATTGTTAAGAAGAATTTTAACATCTTTAAAAATCTTACCTCAAGACTCAAATTTTTCTTTCTTGATGAGAGTTGGCTTGAATCAAAACAGCTTTACGGATTTGACTTTTTCAGAGAAGAGATGAAAAAACTGATACAAAATTCCGCCTCACCCATCATCTATCTGCACCGCTTTGGAGAGTTTTTTGAACTCCAGGATCTAAAAGAGGTGGAACCGACTCTCTCCCATTTGATGAAAATAACAGATGAAGAGGGCAAAAAGCTCTTTTTTTCCATCAATGCCCAATCACCCGTTTACAATACGGTCTCACCGGCTTTAAGGGATTTTTCCGATATTACTCTTTTTATGAAAGAACTCTCTATCAATGAGAGGCTTATAAATATCCAAAGTTCGGTAGTGCCCCTTTTTCATCACAAATATCTTTTTGTTTCATCAAATAACCTTTTGGTTTTGATGCCGTACAATGAAACTGAAATAAATCTGTTAAAAGAGAAGGTCAAAATCGTTCTTGTAACTGACAATGAAAAACTGCAAAAATTTTTTAAATATCTTTTTGAAAAAGAGAACTTTATAGAATTTCATATCTTTGAAACTCTTCCTTCCAAATACTCCGATATTTTGGGAGATATAGATCTTTTATTGTTAAACAGCGAAAATGACAGACTAAAAATTGAGATTCCGGAATTTATCAAAAGAAACTCTCTAAAAACCAAAGTTTTTTATCTCTCAAATAAAAATATTTATCGTCTTATCGATGAACAGTTATCTTACAAACAGGGATTTAAGAAAGTTTTCACAAAAAATTTTCATTTTGAAGATCTCGTATTTTCGATAGAAAAGGAGATAGGAAAATTTTTCTATTTTGATAAATTTGAGAAAATTATAAAAAACAGCACACTGTATGAAAATTTCAATCAACTGGTTTTTTACAATAAAGGTGATTTTTTTAAAAAGATAAAAATCTATATCTCCAACAACATCTATTTTACTCTCTTTATATATAAGATCACATGGGGTAATCTAAAAAGTGTAAAACCCCAAAATCTGGTAAGAGATTATGACTCTATTTTGATTGATGAAAAAGAGTCCCAGATCATATTTTTATGTCTAAACTCAAGGATTTTGATAAAAGACATATTGGAAAAGAGACTAAAAAATGAAAATCTGGAATTTAAAGAGGTAAAGCATCTGGAAGCACAGGATATAGAGCTTTAAACAGATGCATCGATAATATTTAGAGATGCCCTTTATACTTTGGAGTTTAAATGCCGCTTTATCAACTCAACCAGACCTGCTAAAAAACTCTCATTTTTTTTCTCATCCTCAGGTATGATAATCTCCGCTTTTATCTCCTGAGGTTTATCAACATTTAACGCAAAAAGAGACTCTTTACACTCCTTTAGTTTTGCATTGCTGGTATGAAGCTCTTTTTCAAATGCCTCTTTTTCCTCTTCACAGCTTTTTTTCAACTCTTCAAAACTGTTTTCTAACTCTTTATATCCGTCAACAGAATTTTTGAGATTTTTTATCTCCTCATTTTTGGCATCTATCGCAGAGTGAAGTCTTTTAATCTCCTCTTTTAGTTCATCCATCAAAGAGTAATCTTCTTGCTGCTTTTTTATCTCATTTTCCAAAGCTTTTTCTCTTTTTTCACAATTTACCAAGAGAGCTTTCAGCCTGTACCACTCATCATCTTTATCTTTGATATCCTGCTTTAAACTGTATATATAAAGGTTCTCTTTCTCTTTTCTAAGAGATTTAACCAAAAACCATCCTATCAAAAAACCGATAGAAGCGGCTAACAATAAACAAACTACGATCTGTGAAACGATATAAGCCATCTTATTCCCTCTCTTTTAGGTGTATCTCAACTCTTCTGTTTCTATTGTCATTTTTTTCATAAAGAAAATTGCTCTCTCCGTACCCTTTGGCGGTAATTATCTTTTCATCAATCCCCTGCCTGATGAGATATCTTTTTACACTTTTTGCTCTTTGCAAACTTAGGGTTTTATTGAAATACTGATCCCCTTTGGCATCGGTATAACCGGCTACCTCTATCTCAACATCTTTCAATGATTTTAAATCTACGGCTATTTTTCTCAAAACTTTCTTACTCTTTGGTGTTAAAGAAGCACTTGAAAACTGAAACTTTATCGGCTCGTCCAAAAGTGTCCGGTTTATATCATCAGCAATATTTTTAAGCTCTTTATCATTTTCAAAAGAATCTGTCTGATTTGTTTCATTTTGTTCCAAAAGAGCCTTTCTTATCTCTTTTGTTATATTATCCTCTTTTTCCGTTACACTCTTGTTCTCTTCCGCCAGAGTATTACCGTCTTGGGTAACAACAATCTCCATAGCAGGTTTTTTCTCTTCTGTTTTTGCTGTTTTTGTCAATTTTGGCAAATGCCACCACAGACAAACTGCTATCAGAGTGATCAAAGCCAAAAAACCCAAACCTATTATGCTTTTACTGCTCACAAGCCGCCTTAATAGAAAATTATTTTTTATATTGTAACATATTTTTGATGGTTATGATCACTTTAACTCACCCCAACTCTTTCCTGTTTCGACAGAAACTTTCAAAGGAACATTCAGTTTATAAATTTCCTCCATAATTTTCTTCGCATCTTTGGCATATTCATCAACAAACTGCTCTTTTATCTCAAAAATAAGTTCATCATGGATCTGTAAAAGCATCCTGCCTTTGTCTCTGTCAAGTTCGGTATTGATCTTGTTCATGGCAAGTTTGATAAGATCCGCCGCACTTCCCTGAAAGATCGTATTTACGGCTTCTCTTAAATAACCCGATTTTTGAAATTCGTTTGCATGATCAAAATCAAAATACCTCCTTCTGCCAAGAAGCGTCTGCACAAATCCTCTTTTTTCAGCCTCCTGTTGCGCTTTTTGTATGAAATCTCTGACAGTCGGAAAGGAGGAAAAATAGCTATCGATATACTCTTTTGCCTCTTTTTGGGAAACTCCTATCGTTTGAGAAAGTTTTCTCGCTCCCATACCGTACAAAAGACCGAAATTTATGCTCTTTGCAACCGCTCTTTTCTCTTTTGCCATCTCTTTGCCAAAGATTCTGATCGCCGTTTCAAGATGAATATCTTTATCTTTCATAAAAGCTTCCATCAAAGCGGGATCTTTGCTAAAGTGCGCCAAAAGCCTAAGTTCTATCTGAGAATAATCGATACCCAAAAGCAAACAACCCTCTTTTGCCACAAAACCGTATCTTATCTCCCTGCCAAGTTCCGTTTTTACCGGAATGTTTTGGAGATTTGGATTTTTGCTGCTTAGACGGCCTGTCGCTGTTCCCGTCTGTATAAAGGAGGTGTGGATTCGGTGATTTTCGCTCTTTTTCGCCAGTTTCAAAAGAGGCTCTATGTATGTACTTTGAAGCTTGTGCATTTCGCGGTACTCAAGCAACATCTTTATAACAGGATGTTTATCCAAAAGCTTTTGCAAAACGGCTTCATTTGTACTGTATCCGGTTTTTGTCTTTTTGATAACAGGCAGAGAGAGAACATCAAAAAGAATGTGTCCAAGCTGTTTGGTAGAGTTGATGTTAAATTCGCTGCCGGTTAGGTTATAGATATTTTTCGTCAAACTATCAAGTGTTTTTTTGCTTTTTTTCAAAAGATTTTCAAAAAAATCTATATCAACTTTTATCCCCTCTCTCTCCATATCGATAAGAGTTTTGATGAAAGGAAACTCAACCTCTTTCGCTTCTTTCAAAAGCTCCTCATCAAGCAAAGATATGAGTTTATGATAAAGTTTATATGTCATCCAAGCATCTTCGGCGGCATAGTCGGTAGCCTCTTCTATCGGCACCGATGAGAAATCTTCCCCTTTTTTTACAACATCTTTAAACTTTATCATATCATGATTAAACATTCTTTTTGCAAGATTATCAAGAGAGGCACTTGCCTCAGGGTTTAAAAGCCACGAGAGGATCATCGTATCTGCCAAAATATTACTCTTTTTGAGATTAAAATTATTTTCTAAGATAACAAGATCATATTTAAGATTTTGACCGATAAGTGGATGAGATAAAATCTTTTCAATCGCCTCTTTTGCCTGATCCATACTTATCTGAGAAAGAGCACCAAGATAGCTGTGATTTATCGGCACATAAAAAGCCTCTTTTTCATCGATACAGAAAGAAAAACCGACTATTTTCGCCTCTTTGCTCTCTAAAGAATTTGTTTCGGTATCAAATGCTATCGGAATATCATCATCAATAGCATCAAGAGTTTTGTTTAGTTTTTCACTATCATTTAAAAGTACGGCTTTGAAAGATTTTTTGTTATCGGATGGTTTTTTAGTTTTTCTAACTCTTTTCATGACTGCTTTGATATCATACTTTTGAAGTTCATCAACTATCTTTGATATCGGCTCATCATCGGGGAAAGAGAACTCTTTTAGATCAACATCTTTTATAAGTTCTGAGGCAAGATGAACAAGCTTTTTGCTCAAAAACGCACTCTCCCTCCCCTCTTCCAAAAGTTTTTTGATTCGTTTGTTTTCTATCTTATCAAGATGTTCATAGATATTTTCCAAAGTTTCATATTGATCAAGCAGTTTTAGAGCCGTTTTTGCTCCTACACCTCTGACTCCGGGGATATTGTCGGCACTGTCACCGACCAAAGCCAGGTAATCTGGTATCTGTTTGGGATAGACTCCATATTTTTGTTTGCACATTTGCTCATCTATCTCAACTTTTTTTATCGGATCAAATATCACGACTCTGCCGTCATCTATAAGCTGATAGAGGTCTTTGTCATGGCTGACGATACGGATCTTGATATCTTTGTCTTTTAGATGTTTTGTGATAGAGGCGATCACATCATCAGCCTCAAATCTGTCAAACTCAAGCTGTTTAAAATCCATCTTTTTGATCCACTCTATCGCAACGGGAAGCTGTTCCAAAAGCTCCTTTGGAACAGGGGGACGGTTGGCTTTGTAGTTTGGATCAATCTCTTTTCTAAAAGAGTCCGTTTTGCTGTCAAGCGCAAAAAGTATATAATCGGTTTTGTAATCCTTCTCCAAAGAAGAGATAAAATTCAAAAAGCCCGTAAGCAACCCCGTCGGAAATCCCGAAGAACTCTTAAGAGGCGGAAGGGCATAATAGTTTCTAAAAAAAAAGCCAAATGTATCTATGACGGTTAGGGTTTTCATGTTCGTTTACTCTTTTGTTTGGTTGATTGATAAACGGTGCAACGCGTTGCACCCTACGGGATTTGTTCTCCGTAGTTTTAGAAAGATTTTAACATATTTTTACTCAAAATCTACATTTTCACTAAAATCACACCAATTTTCATCATACCATCCTTTTTTGACAAACTTATCAAATGATGAATATTCCCAATCTTTTGCTCTTTGGACAAAACCGTGTTTTACGGGATTGTAATGAATATAATCTAGTCTTGTTTTAAAATCATTTTCATCTCTAATTGTATGTTCATAATATCTTTTTTGCCAGACTGCTTTTAATCCTCTTTTTTCTCTACTTTGTGATTGTTCCACATACTCTATTGGTGTATAATTTTTTGAGAAATTATATTTAATTGATTTAATAATTTTGGGATAATCCGTAGCATTTTTAGGAGTAATAATCATATGCAAATGATCAGGTAAAATTACAATAGCATCTATTTTATAATCAAAAAATCTTTTACTCTCACGAAAGCCTTCTCTTAATAATTCTATATTATCAATTAAAATAGGCTTTCTTTGATGTGTTACAATAGTTATAAAATAGCTATATCCTAATAAAAAAAGTTGTTTATAATTTGCCATTTAAAAATCTATCATAAAACGATTAACCTGTAGGGTGCTGTTTTCTAATGCACCACCACTATATCACATATCAATATATCATCGTTTATTTGTTAAAATGGTGCGTTGAAAACAGCACCCTACGCGAATGATGAATACTTCCAATCGTTGATATTTTTTACCAAATTATGTTTTATCGGATTATATTGTATATATTGCATCTTTTCTACCCAATCTTTTTGATTCCTAATTGTATGTTCATAATATCTTTTTTGCCAGACTGCTTTTAATCCTCTTTTTTCTCTACTTTGTGATTGTTCCACATACTCTATTGGTGTATAATTTTTTGAGAAATTATATTTAAT